>URKI01000005.1 GCA_900548505.1 uncultured Oscillibacter sp.
AGATAGGCTCCGGTCTCGTGGGCTCGGAGATGTGTATAAGAGACAGTGGTCATGCAGTTGTGGGCGCAGATGGTGCCGGTGATGAAGGGCAGGGGGTTCTTCTCGGTGATGAGACGCAGGGCGGAGGCATACTCGCCCTTGCGGCACAGCTCGATGTACTCGGGGATATCCTGATGGATGGGGCAGCCGCCCTTGCAGGGAGCGGTGAAGCAGTCCATCAGAGGCACCTTCTCATAGAGCTTGCGGCGGGGCAGGGGCTTGATGGGCTTGACATGGTACTTGTCAGACCGGGCGGCCAGGCACAGCGCCTCGATGGCGGTCACGTCCACGCCGGTGAAGGGCTTGAAGTCCATGGCGTCCAGCTTGTCGCCAATCTGGGTGAAGCGCTGGTAGCCGCCGGGCTTCAATTCCGTGGTGGCCATGGTGATGGGCCAGATACCGCAGGCGAACAGCTTATCGATGTTGAAGGCGTCGGCGCCGCCGGCGTAGGAAAGGCGCAGCTTGCCGCCGAACTCCTTGGCCATCATAGCGGCCATGGTGGTGGTCAGGGGGAAGAGGGACTTGCCCGCCATGTACATCTCCTCGCTGGGCAGCTCTCCGGCCTTCACGTCCACGGGGAAGGTGTTGGAGAGCTTGAGGCCGAACTCGAGGCCGTGGGCGTCCGCCAGGGCCTGGAGCCGGTGGAACATGGGCACCGCGTCGCAGTACTGCAGGTCCTCCTTGAAGTGGTGATCGTCAAAGGCGATGTAGTCATAGCCCATGGAGTCCAGAATGGACCGGGCGGTCTCGTAGCCCAGGATGGTGGGGTTGCACTTGACGAAGGTGTGCAGGTGCTTTTTCTCGATGAGGTAGCTGGCGATGCGCTCGATCTCGTCGGGCGGGCAGCCGTGGAGGGTGGAGACCGTCACGGAGCCGGAGACGTGGGGGGTGATGGTGTCGATATAATCGGCCTCGCCGGGGAAGAACTCCTTCAAAACGGCGATGCACTCCTGGAAGATGGGCGTCTTGGAGGCGTCCACCATGCCGTCCAGGAAGGTGTTCACCTTCTCGCCCTGGATACCGGCCAGATCGTAGCCCACGGACATGTTGAACACAAACCCGTTGGGATCGCCCAGACCGTACACCTTGGCCATGATCTTGCACGCGCACCAGGCCTTCACGTACTCCTCAAAAGCCTGCTGGACGTACAGCTCCGTGGACCACTCGCAGTTGTAGCACTCGTCCTCTGCCAGGATGCAGGGGCGGTTGATGCAGGCGGCAAGGTCCGCGCCGTCCATCTTCTGGACGGTCTTGAGCTCGAAGAACCGGGCACCGCCGAAGTAGCTGGCGATGATGTTCTGCGCCAGCTGGGTGTTGGGGCCGGCGGCGGGGCCAAAGGGGGTCTCAATGGTCTCACCGAAGATGGGCAGCTTCTTCACGCCCGCCTTGTAGGCGCGATGGACGCCAAAGACGGAGCCCTCACGCTGGTACTCGGTAGTGACCCAGGTCATCAATTCCCGGAAGGGAATGGGGATCATCAGTTCAGACATACGCTTTTTTCCTCCTCAAAAAATACTCCTTGCATTGGGGAACGGGCCGCTGGGCGGCGCCGCAGATGGCTTAGTATTCGCAGTGGTTGAGCTTGCCCCAGAGCTTCTTGCTGGCCTCCAGGATATGCGCATTCACGGCCATTCCCATGGGGCGGGGCCCCATGGGAGCCCTTTGATTTGACTAGGCGGGCGAAAGTGAATTTCGCCCGCCCAAGGTTTTGCGCTTGGCGCAAAACGCTTGTACGCCGCACTTGCGGCGGGAGGCCGTGAAAGATAGCTTAGTATTCGCAGTGGTTGAGCTTGCCCCAGAGCTTCTTGCTGGCTTCCAGGATATGCGCATTCACGGCCTCTTCGTCGATATCCACCAGCTGGCGGTCCTTCATGAGGATCTTGCCGTTGATCATGGTGGTCTGGCACTGGCGGCCGGTCATGCCGAAGAGCATGTGGCCGTCGATGTTGGCGTCGGAGAAGGGGGTGAAGGGCTTGTAGTCCATGACGATCACGTCGGCGGCCGCGCCGGGGGCCAGGACGCCCAGAGTGGGGAAGCCGGTGCGCGCGGCCATCTTGGCGTTGTTCTTGAAGAGCATGTCCGTCACCTCGCACCAGCCAACGTTGGGCATGCAGGCGTTGTGGCGCTGGATGGTGAGGGCCACCTTGATGGACTCCAGCATGTCATTGGTGTAGGCGTCGGTGCCCAGGCCCACCAGGATGCCCTTCTTGTAAAGCTGCAGAATGGGGGAGCAGCCCACGGCGTTGCCCATGTTGGACTCGGGGTTGTTGACGCACATGGTATCGGTGGCCTTGATGATGTCCATCTCGGCGGTGTTGACGTGGATGCAGTGACCCAGAATGGTTTTTTCACCCAGAATGCCGTGGTCCTGGAGACGCTGCACCGGGCGGCGGCCGTAGTTCTGGAGAGAGTCATACACGTCGTTCATGCCCTCGGAGACATGGATGTGGTAGCCCACCCGGCCGCCATTGGCCGCCACCATCCGGTCAAAGGTCTTGTCGGAGATGGTGAACAGGGCGTGGCCGCCGAACATGGCCTTGAGCATGTCAGAGGGGTTTTTCTCGCAGTAGTCGATAAAGTCCTTGTTCTCCTGGACGGACTGGATGGACTTCTCCTCGCCGTCCCGGTCGGAGACCTCGTAGCAAAGGCAGGCACGCATGCCGAACTCCTTGGTGACCTCGGCGATCTTCATCAGGGAGCCGGGGATCTCGCAGAAGGAGGCGTGATGGTCGAAGATGGTGGTGACGCCCTGCTTGATGGAGTCGATCACCAGAGCCTGGGCGCTGGCGCGGGTGGCTTCCAGATCCAGGTTGCGGTCGATGTACCACCACTGGCCGTCCAGCACCTCATAGAAGTTGGTGGGGTTGTAGCCGTTGATGGACAGGCCCCGGGCCAGAGCGGAGTAGATATGGGTGTGGGCGTTGATGAGACCGGGCATGATGACGCCGCCCTTGGCGTCCACAAATTCTGCCTGGGGATACTTGGCCTTCAGATCGGCGGTGGTGCCCACCTCTACGATCTTGCCGCCGTCGGTGACCACACCGCCGTCGGGGTAGTAGCCGGTACCGTTGGGATCACGGGTGATCAGCTTGCCGTTTGCCAGTAAGATCATGTGAAAAACCTCCTGTTAGTGTTGTCTTGATACGACAATAGAGCCGCAGGAAAAAGAAAAAGGCGCTCCAAGCCCTTGCGGCTTGAAACACCTACCAAAAAACAGGGAATGATAGGTGTCAGCCCGTGCGCGCAGCACTTCGTTACAGCTATCATCCTTCGCTTGTATTTGTATTTTAACGGACAAGACGGCAAAATGCAAGCAGTGAGACTGAAAAAATCCCTCGCCGGATTTTGTATACATTGCCATAAAATGCCGGAGAAGACGCGGGAAAACCGGCAGAAGCCACGGGAAAAACGGATCTCCCTCTGCTCGGCGGCAGGGAAGGAGCGGAAGAGGGTACCATTAAATAAAGGAATAGAATTGACAAAAAGGTGCCTGCTCTGCTATGCTGAACAGACTGAAAACGAAAGAGAAAGGGAAGTGTGCTATGCTCAGTGAGATGATCGGTATCCTCAATGACTGGCTCTATACCTACATCCTGGTGATCCTGCTGATCGCCGCGGGTGTCTATTTTACGGTGCGGAGCGGTTTTGTTCAGTTCAGAATGTTTGCAGAGTCCATCCGGGTGGTGGGAGAAAAGCCCCACGATGCCGGTACGGTCTCCTCCTTCCAGGCGCTGATGGTGTCCACGGCCTCCCGGGTGGGAACCGGCAACATCATCGGCATCTCCACGGCCATCTGCTGCGGCGGATACGGTGCCGTGTTCTGGATGTGGGTCATTGCCATCATCGGCGGTGCCTCCGCGTTTGTGGAGTCTACCCTGGCCCAGATCTACAAGCGGCGCAACCCCAAGACCGGGGAGAGCTACGGCGGCCCCTCTTACTACATTGAGGCCGCTCTTCACAGCCGGGTCCTGGCAGTGATCTTTGCCGTTACGCTGATCCTGACTTACGCCGGCGGATTCAACATGCTGGCGGCCTACAACCTCCAGTCCACCTTCTCCGGCTACAGCTTCTACGACCCTGCCACCACTCCGTGGGTGATCGGCGCGGTGCTGGCCGCGGTGGTAGGCTACTGCGTCATGGGCGGCGGAAAGCGCATCATCCGCTTCACCTCTACCCTGGTGCCCTTTATGGGCGGCCTCTATGTGCTGGTGGCCGTAGTGATGGTGGTGCTCAACTGGCAGATGGTGCCCCAGGTGCTGGGCAGCATCTTCGCCGGCGCCTTCGACTTCCAGGCCATCTTCGGCGGCTTCACCGGCTCTGCCATGATGTACGGCATCAAGCGCGGATTGTTCTCCAACGAGGCGGGCGTGGGCTCTGCCCCCAACGCGGCTGCTTCCGCCGACGTGAGCCACCCCGTCAAGCAGGGCCTGGTGCAGATGCTCTCCGTGTTCATCGACACGCTGCTCATCTGCTCTGCCACCGCGTTCATGCTCCTTTGCTCCGGCGTGGCGCCGGAGGCCTCCCTCCAGGGCGCACCTTATGTGCAGATGGCCCTCCAGGCCCAGTTCGGTGCTGCCGGACCCATCTTCATCACCGCTGCCATGGTGCTGTTCGCCTTTACCACCCTCATCGGCAACCTCTACTATGTGGATAACTGCCTGAACTACATCGTGGGCAAGATCCCTGCCAAGGAGTTCATGGTCCTCTTCCGCATCGACGCTGTGGTGCTGATCTTCATCGGCGCGGGTATGGAGATCAACATGGTGTGGAACCTGGCGGACGTGCTCATGGGCGTCATGGCCCTCATCAACCTGCCGGTGATCGTGATCCTGGCCAAGCCCGCCCTGGCCGCCCTGCGGGATTATACCCGCCAGCGCAAGGAGGGCAAGAATCCGGTGTTCCGGGCCGCGAACGTGGGGCTTGCGGGCCAAACCGAGTGCTGGGAGTGATTCCCCGTACTGCAAAGCAAAAAAAAGAGAAGACGCTGCGGCGTCTTCTCTTTTTTTGCCGTGTGCGGATGCGTATAAAATTTGAAGGGCGGCAAAAAACTACTTGCAATATATATCAGAACCGCGTAATATAGTATTACAAACTATATTATAAGATTTTAAAAACTAGGAGACGATACTATGCATCGGTTTTTCCCTCATGCGGCAGACCCGGTCAGCTGCGGCACCCATACCATCGGTGCATTGGCGGCTTTTGCCGGCGGCGTGTTCTTTCTGATCCGCGCAGTGCACACGGGGGCGCCGGCCCTGGCGCTGGCCTGTGCCATGTGCTTCAGCCTTTCTATGCTGGCGCTGTATACGGCCAGCGCGGTCTATCACTACTATCCCGGCACGGCGGACAGCAGCGGTGTGAAGCGGCGGCTGCGGAAAATGGACCACAGCATGATCTATGTGCTCATCGCCGGCAGCTACACGCCCTTTTCCGTGGTGCTGCTGCCCCAGCCCAAGGGGACGCGGTTCTGCCTGCTTTTGTGGGGCGTGGCCGCGGCGGGCATTCTGGTGAAGGTGTTCTGGATCAATGCGCCCCGGATGCTCTCCACCGCCATCTATCTGGTGATGGGCTGGGCGGCGGTGTTTGTGGCAAAGGACTTTGCCGCCTGCCTGGGACAGCCCTGCCTAACGCTGGTGGCCCTGGGCGGCGTGTGCTACTCCGTGGGCGCGGTGTTCTACGCCATTAAAAAGCCCAACATCTCGGCGGAATGGACGTTCCACGAGATCTTTCACCTGCTGATCCTGGCGGGGTCGCTGCTGCACTATCTGGCAGTTTATTTCTACGTGCTGTAAAGAAAAAAGAGACGGCCGATTGGCCGTCTCTTTTTTTATTTCGTGCCGAAGATCCGGTCGCCGGCGTCGCCCAGGCCGGGCACGATGTAGCCCTGCTCGTTGAGGTGGTCGTCCACGGCGCCGCAGTAGATGTCCACGTCCGGGTGGGTCTCCTGGATGTGCTTGATGCCCTCGGGGGCGGCCAGCAGCACCATGAGCTTGATGTTGATGCAGCCGCGCTTCTTCATCTCGGTGATGGCGGCCTCGGCGCTGCCGCCGGTGGCCAGCATGGGATCGACGATCATGATGTCCCGCTCGGCGATGTCCTTGGGCATCTTGCAGAAGTACACATGGGGCTCCAGAGTCTCCTCGTCCCGGAACATGCCGATGTGGCCCACACGGGCACCGGGCACCATGCGCAAAACGCCGTCCACCAGGCCCAGACCTGCCCGCAGGATGGGCACCACGGCGAACTTTTTGCCCTTGAGGGTGGGAGCGGTGGTGGTGCAGATGGGGGTCTCCACTTCCTTGGTGGTCAGGGGCAGATCCCGGGTGGCCTCATAGGTGATGAGCATGCCGATCTCGCTGACCAGCTCCCGGAAGTCCTTGACGCTGGTGTTCTTGTCCCGCAGGATGGTCAGCTTGTGGGCGACCAGGGGATGGTCCATAACATGTACTTTACCGCTCATAATAGATGCTCCTTTTATAAAATAAAATGTTTGACGTTTCAGTTACATTCGGTCTTTCAGCTTCACGGCGTGGGGCGGCCGCAGATAGGCCGGCTGCAGGCTCTGGGCGCTTTGCAGCCCACCGGCAGTTGCCAGCTCCAGCGCCTCCAGCGCAACAGAGGAGGCGTTCTGCATCACCAGATGGGGCGGCGCCAGGCGGCAGGGGATGCCCGCGTGCTGGAAATGGGCCTGGCACAGTGCCGCGCCGTCGCCCACCAGGGTGATCTGCGATGCACCCATGGCGGTCACTTCCGCGGCCACCTCTTCCAGAGAGATGGCGCGGTCCGGCGTCAGCCGGGTGAGCACACCGTCCCGGGCGGAAAAGAGGGCGTTGTAGATCTGGCTGCGGCGGGCGTCCATGGCGCAGACGATGAGCCCGTCCGCAAAGGCCACGTTCCGGGCCATGGCGGCCAGGGTGGACACGCCGACGGTGGGCTTGTCCGCTGCAAAGGCCAGCCCCTTGGCCGCGGCCACGCCGATGCGGATGCCCGTAAAGGAGCCGGGGCCAACGGCCACGGCGATGGCGTCCATCTGGGATACGGTCAGCTCCGTGTTTTTCAAGATCCCCTCCACGATGGGCATCAGCGTGCGGCTGTGGGTCAGGCCCGTGTCCTGATAGCCGCAGCAGAGGATCTTGCCGTCCTCCGCCACGGCGGCGGACACGGCTTTGGCAGAAGTCTCCAGGGCCAGGATCTTCATGTCAGCTCCACTCCTTCCACGTTGATGCACCGCCAGCTGTCCTCCTGGGGGTGGCGGGCGATGGAAACATAAATAGTGTCCTCCGGCATGGCGTCGGCCACCTGTTCGCTCCACTCCACGGCGCACACGCCGCCCCGGTCCAGGTAGTCCTCCCAGCCGATGTCGAACAGGGCGTCGGCGTCGTCCAGACGGTACATGTCAAAGTGGAACAGGGGGAGACGGCCCCCTTCGTATTCATTGACGATGGTGAAAGTGGGGCTGGTGACATGGCCGGTGTAGCCAAGCCCCTGGGCAAGTCCGCGGGTGAACGCGGTCTTTCCCATGCCCAGCCCGCCTTTATATGCCACCACGGCGCCGGGGGCCAGGGCAGCGGCCAGACGGGCGCCCAGCTCCTCCGTCTCCGTCACGCTGTGGGAGAGATATTCCACAAGGAAGCAGTCCTTTCTGTATGGATTTCATAAATCAACTTAATATACCATAATTTGAACCGTTTGTAAAAACAAATTTGCTCCGTTTACACCTGCGGCCCTTTGTGGTATACTGCTATCTGTTGTAATTTGCCTTTTTTTAAACGCGGAAACGGAGAATCTGAACATGCTGAGCCGACTGAAAGCCATTTTGGTGGACTTTTTCCAGCAGGCCGACCTGGTGCTGCTGTCTCTTTGCTGTATATCCACGCTCTTCGGCATGGTGCTCATTTTCAGCGCCACCCGGTACCTGGAGAGCAACAAATATGTGATTGTGCAGGGCGTGGCCATGCTGCTGGGCATCTGCCTGTATATCCTCTTTTCCATGGTGGACCTGGAGGTGCTGCTCAAGCGCTGGCGCTGGATTTTGGCATTCAACGTACTGTTTATTTTGCTGCTGCTGACGCCCTTCGGCGCCAGTGAGGGCGGCAACCGGGCCTGGCTGCGCTTTCCCTTTCTGCCGGTGAGCATCGGCCCGGCGGAGGTGGTGAAGATCACCTTCACACTGCTTTTGGCCAAGCAGCTGGAGTGGCTGCGGGAGGAAAAGCGGGACCTGAAGTCCCTGCCGGCGGCGGTGATGGTGGGCGGCCATGCCGTGGGACTGTGCGGACTCTATTTCGTGGTGTCCGGCGACATGGGCAACGGCCTGGTGTTTTTGTTCATCTTCGTCTGCATGGCCTTTGTGGCGGGCTTTGCCCTGCGGTGGTTCGCGCTGCTGTTTGTCGGCGGCGGCGCCGCGGTGACGGCGGCCTACATGCTGGATCTCATGCCGGACTATATGCAGGGGCGATTCCGTGCCCTCTTTGACCATAGCTACGACCCCCTGGGTGTGGGCTGGCATCAAAACCGCAGCCTGCTGACGCTGGGCGCCGGCGGCATGTTCGGCCAGGGCTATCTTCACGGCACCCAGACCCAGAGTGATTCCAGCTGGTCTTTGCCGGGCCGGCATACAGACTTCATCTTTTCTGTCTGCGGTGAGGAGCTGGGCATGGTGGGCTGCCTGGCGGTGATCGGGCTGCTGGCGGCCATCATCGTCCGTGTGCTCATCGTGGCAAAGCGGTCCCAGACGCCGTTTTACTGCTATGTATGCGTGGGCATGGCGGCCATGCTGATCTTCCAGACCCTCATCAACGTGGGTATGTGCCTTTTCATCATGCCCACCATCGGCATCACGCTGCCCTTTTTCAGCTACGGCGGCTCGTCTATTGTCACGCTGTTCGCGGCCATGGGCGTGGTTTCGGGCATCAAAAAGCGCTCGCCCTCCATGCGCCGCCCGGGAAAGCTGCGCTGAGGGGCGGGAAGCGACCAAAAGGACTGCACCGGCGGGAGACGCTGGGGAAACTGCGCGGCCGGAGCCATCCGGCCGCGTTTTTGCGTTCCGGGGCGCATAAACCGGATGGAAGCGGAAGAAACTACTGCCAACCAATTGAAAAGGCAGGAGGCATGATCCAATTGACCAGCAAGATCTTCCGCCGCACCTTGGCGCTGGCTGCTGCCGCGGCCATCGGCCTGAGCGTCACCGCCGGGGCGCTGTTCGGAACCAAACAGACGGAGCAGGCGCCAAAGGATGCGCCCGTTGCCCAGGAACTGAAGATTTTCACTTACCGGGGCATCCCCTATAAGGCGCAGTTTCTCTCCCAGGGCGGCCAGGGCGGCACGCTGACCTATGCGGTGGACCAGGCGCCCCAGAAAGGCACCGTCACTGTGGAGGGGGACCAGTTCACCTATACGCCGGATGAGGGCATCACCGGCTCGGACCGCTTCACCTACACGGTTTCCGACGGCAAGGGAAACCAGTCCCTGCCGGCCACCGTGTCCGTGACCATCGAAAAGCCCCGCAGCGGCGTAGCCTATGCGGACACCGCCGGGTACGACGCCGCAGCCGCCGCCCAGTATCTGGCGGAGACGGGGGTGTTCGTGGGCGCCCGGGTAGGGGACCAGTACTATTTTGAGCCGGATCGGACGGTGAACCGGGGCGAGTTTCTGGCCATGACGCTGGAGGCGTCGGGCCGTGAGGTGAGCGCGGTGACCATGACCGGCTTTTGCGATGACGCGGCCATCCCCACCTGGGCCAAGGCGTATGCCTCCGCCGCCGTCAGCGACGGCGTGGTGAAGGGCACCGTCACGGACGAGGGCGTGGCGCTGCGGGCAGAGGAACCCATCACCTTCAACGAGGCCGCTGCTATCTTAGACCGGGTGCTGGCCATGGAGGACGTGGACCTTGCGGCCTGGTACCCGGGCCGGGAGGCCCAGAGCGCGTGGTGCGCCCAGGCGGTGGCCAATCTGGAGTCTGCCGCGGTGCTCTCCGCCGGGAGCTTCGGCAGCGCCGCCATGGACACGCCGCTCACCCGGGCGGACGCGGCGCAGATGCTGGCTGCCGCAGCGGAGCTCATGGAAAAAGAGAAACCTGGGATTTTTGATTTTTTGGGATAAGAAAGACCTGCCGCCGGGAAAGCCATGGCTTTCCCGGCGGTTTTGCCGGTTGTATTTGACCCTGCTTTGTGCTAAACTAAAACAGATTATAATAGTGTCATTATGGGCACGCCCCGGCCGGTGGCCGGCAGCGCAGTGCCGAAACGCGCATCCTGTGAGCCGGCGGCTCCGGGCGGCGCAGACATAGGGAAGGGTTGATTTTCGGTGAAAATCGTTGTGTTGGCCGGCGGGCTTTCTTCGGAACGGGCCGTGTCTTTGGTGACGGGCAGCGGCGTGTGCCGGGCGCTGCGTGCGCGGGGGCACCGGGCAGTGCTGGTGGATCTTTATCTGGGATTGCCGGATGCGCCTGCGGATCTGGAGACGCTCTTTGACGCGCCGGACGGCCTGTGCCCGTCTGCCCGGATCGACACCCAGGCGCCGGATCTGGAGGCAGTCAAGCGCAGCCGCCCCTCCGGGGGAGAAAGCCACATCGGCCCCCGGGTGCTGGACATCTGCGCCCTGGCGGACGTGGTGTTCATCGGCCTCCACGGCCAGGACGGCGAGGACGGCCGCATCCAGGCGGTGCTGGACCTGATGGGCGTGCCCTACACGGGCTCTGGCCATCTGGCCTCTGCTGTGGCCATGGATAAAGCCGTGTCCAAGCAGATCATGGACTCTGCCGGGATCCCCACCCCCAAGTGGCAGCTGCTGGACTATACTGCTGCGGACGTGGAGCGTCTGGCGGCGGAGCTGCCCATGCCCTGCGTGGTCAAGACCGTGGGCGGCGGCTCCTCCCTGGGCGTGTACCTGCCTGAGGACCGCCCGGCGCTGAAGACGGCGCTGGAAGAGGTGCTGCGCTACGGCAGCCGCGTGCTGGTGGAAGAGCGCATCTTCGGCCGGGAGCTGACGGTGGCCGTGCTGGGGCAGCGGTGGCTGCCGGCGGTGGAGACGGTTCCGGCGGGCAAGGAGTTCGACTACGCGGCCAAATATCAGGCCGGTGCGGCGGAGGAGACCTGCCCCGCCCGCATTACCGACGCGGAGATGACTGCCGCCGGCGAGCTTGCCCTGCGGGTGCACCGGGCGCTGGGGCTGGAGGTCTACTCCCGCACGGATATGATCCTGGACAAGGACGGGCAGCTTTGGTGCCTGGAGGCAAATTCCCTGCCCGGCATGACGCCTACCAGCTTCGTGCCCAAGGAGGCCGCAGCGGTAGGCATGAGCTATGAGGCGCTGTGCGAGGAGATCGTACGGCAGTCGTGTCAGCTGAAGAGGAGGGCGTATTGATGCAGCCGATGACGGTCAAGGAGATCGCCGCCGCGGTCAGCGGTATCTGGTGGAACCCCCGGGAGGACGCGCCCATGGTGGGCGCCGTTTGCACTGACAGCCGGCGTATCACGCCGGGGTGTTTGTTTCTTCCCTGGGTGGGAGAGAAATTCGACGGACATAATTTTATCGACACGGCTCTGGATGCCGGCGCGGCTGGGTGCCTCTGCGCCCGGCTGCCCATGAATCTGCGGCCGGATAAGTTTTACATCAAGGTGGACGACACGCGCCTGGCCCTGCGGGCCCTGGCTTCTCATTACCGGGATAAATTCCAGATCCCCATGATCCAGATCACCGGCAGCGTGGGCAAGACCACCACCAAAGAGATGATCGCCGCCGTGCTGGAGGCAAAGTACCATGTTCTGAAGACCCCGGAGAACTTCAATAACGACATCGGTACGCCCCTGACGCTGCTGGGCCTGGGGCCCGAGCACGAGGCGGCCGTGATCGAAACGGGCATGAACCACTTCGGAGAGATCCGCTATCTGGGCCAGATGGTGCGGCCGGACATTGCCGTTATCTCCAACATCGGTGATGCCCACATCGAGTATCTGGGCAGCCGGGAGGGCATCCTCCAGGCCAAGTGCGAGATCCTGGAAAACCTCAAGCCGGATGGCCTTTTGATCCTCAACGGCGACGACGCCCTGCTGGACACGGTGACGGCGCCCTTTGCCACGGTACGCTGCGGCCAGAGCGAGCACTGCGCCGTGCGGATCGAGGATATGGCCGACCACGGCGTGGAGGGCATCACCTGCACGGTAGTCACGGCACAGGACCGCTATCCGCTGTCCATTCCCGCGCCCGGCGAGCATATGGCGTACCCTGCGGCCATGGCTGTGGCCGTGGGCGAGCGCCTGGGCCTTTCCCGGGAGGAGATCATCCGGGGCGTTGCGTCCTATGAGCCTGCCGGGTCCCGGATGCGGGTGGTGCGGCTGAGTGAGGGCCGCGTCATTCTGGACGACTGTTACAATGCCAATCCCCAGTCTGTCACCGCCGCGCTGGAGGTGCTGGCCAAGACCGAGTGCGACAGGAAAGTGGCGGTGCTGGGCGACATGGGCGAGCTGGGCGACCTGACGGAGCAGGCCCACTACAACATGGGCGCCCTGGCTGCTATGCTGGGCATCGACTCCGTGGTGGCCATCGGCGAAAAGGCTGCCATGATCGCGGAGGGCACTGCCCAGAGCGGCGGCAGCGTGCTGCATTTTTCGACAAAGGAGGAAGCCATGCCCCAGCTTCTGGAGCTGCTGGGGCCCAATACCGCCATGCTGGTCAAGGCGTCCCACGCCATGCATTTCGGCCAGCTGGTGGAGCGGCTTGCACAGGAATATCAGGTATGATCGAGATACAAGTCAAAGACCTGGTCAAGTCATTTGAGGTGGGCCATAACGTATTGGACGGGCTCACCTTTCAGATCGACCAGGGAGAGCGGGTGGGCCTGCTTGGCAAAAACGGCGCCGGCAAGACCACGCTCTTCAAGATCCTCACGGGGGAGCTGGACTACGACGAGGGTCAGGTGACCCTTGCGCCGGGCCGGCGTCTGGGCCTCATCTCCCAGATCCCCGTTTATCCGCCGGAGTACACGGTGGAGGATGTGCTGCGCACGGCCTTTTCCCGCCAGCAGGCGCTGGCGGAGGAGATGCGCGCGCTGGAGGCCCGCATGGCCGCGGGAGAGAGTGACAGCGATATCCTGCGCCGGTATGACCGGCTTTCCGAGCGGTTCATGGCCTTCGGCGGCTACGATACGGATGTGGCCGTCAATAAGGTGGCAAATGGTTTGTCCATTCCGGACAGCCAGCGTTCCCAGCTTTTCTCCAGCCTCTCCGGCGGAGAAAAGACCCGGGTGAACCTGGGGCGCCTCATTCTGGAGGATACGGACATCCTGCTGTTGGACGAGCCTACCAACCACCTGGACCTCCACGCCACCGAGTGGCTGGAAGAATATATCCGCGCCTTCCGGGGCACGGTGGTAGTCATCTCCCATGACCGCTACTTCCTGGACCGGATCGTCACCCGGGTCATCGAGGTGCTGGACGGCAAGGCGGAGTTCTACAGCGGCAACTACAGCTTCTACGCTGTGGAAAAGGAGCGGCGCTATCAGGAGCGCATGAAGCAGTACCTCAAGGAGCAGGCCAAGATCCAGCAGCTGGAAAAGGCTGCCGAGCAGCTGCGGCTGTGGGCATTCCAGGGCATGGACAAGACGTACCGCCGGGCTATCTCCATGGAAAGGCGCATCGAGCGTATGCGCACCACCGCAAAGCCCACCAAGGCAAAGAAAATGGATGCCCGGTTCTCCACGGCGGAGTTCCACGGCGACGAGGTGCTCTCTTTGCGGGGCGTTTCCAAGTCCTATGAGGAAAAACACCTCTTTGACGGCATCACCTTGAAGGTGGAGGGCGGCGAGCGCATCGCCCTCATCGGCGATAACGGCACCGGCAAGTCCACCCTCATCAAAATGATCGTGGGCGAGCTGTACCCGGACGACGGCCGCATCCGCACAGGCCCACAGGTGCGCTGTGCGTATCTGCCCCAGATCGTCCATTTCGACCACCCGGACTGGAACCTGGTGGAAAACATGATGGCGGCGAAAAAGGGCCTTTCCGCCCAGTCCGCCCGCAATCGCCTTGCGGCCTATGAGTTCCAGGGCGAGGACGTGATGAAGCCTGTCAGCGTGCTCTCCGGCGGCGAGCAGAGCCGCCTGCGGCTTTGTATGCTCATGGACGATGAGATCAACTTCCTCATTCTGGACGAGCCCACCAACCATCTGGACATCGCCTCCAGGGAGTGGATCGAGGAGGCGGTGGAGGCTTACGACGGCACGCTGCTGTTCGTCAGCCACGACCGCTACTTCATCAACCGCTTCGCCACCCGCATCTGGGAACTGGCGGACGGTACCATCACCGACTATCCCATGGGCTTTGCCCAGTACCGGCAGGTGAAGGCCCAGGAGGAGGCGGAAAAAACCGAGCCGCCCAAGCAGCAGCCCAAAGAAAAGGCGGAGCGGCCCCGTCCGGCCAACCGGGCCCAGCAGACGGCCCGTAAGCACCTGACCATCTGCGAGCGGGACATCGCCAAGGCGGAAGAGCGCATGGCCGCGCTGGACGCGGACATGGAGGCTGCTGCCTGCGACTATGAAAAGCTCCAGGCCCTGGTGCAGGAGAAAGAGGCGGCCCAGGCGGAACTGGACGCCCTGTATGAAAAGTGGGAGCAGCTGAGCATAGAGGCAGGAGAATGAAACAGATCTGGAAGGGGCTTGGTGCCTGGGAAAAGGCGCAGTGCGTCCTCATGGCGGTGCTGGCCCTCATGGGCGTGTTTTTGACGGCGGTCCGCATGTGGGGCATGCGCTTTTCCGGCTTTTTGCTGCTGGGAGCGGCGGCCCTGGTGGCGCTGGAGCTGTGGCTGGGCCGCTGGGCCCGCCGGTCCAAAGCGGGTTGGTGGTGGCGCCTGGCGTTCCGGGCCGCGGCGGGGCTGGTGCTGGTTCCGCTGGTGCTCATCGAGGGCGTGGTGATCGCCGAGGGGCACCGCCAGATTGCCCAGGAGGCGCCGGACGCGGTCATCGTGCTGGGCGCCGGCGTCAACGGCACCGCCCCCTCGCTGTCCCTCAAGACCCGGCTGGACGCGGCCCTTTCCTATCTGGAGGCGTACCCGGACATCCCGGTGGTGCTCACCGGCGGCCAGGGCTACGGGGAGGAGATCACCGAGGCGGCGTGCATGTACGACTACCTGACGGCCCGGGGTGTGGAGCCGGAGCGGCTCATCCTGGAGGAGTCCGCCTCCAACACCGCGGAAAATTTTGAGTTTTCCGCGCCGCTGCTGGAAGGGGCGGGGGTGCGTGTGGCCACAGACACCGTGGCTGTGGTCACCAACGACTTCCACATCGCCCGTTCCCGGCTCATCGCCGCGAAAAAGGGCTACGGCGTGACGGTGGGCGTAGGCGCGCCCATCTCATGGCCCCACCTGGAGGTAAACTACTATCTCCGGGAGGCGTTCGCCGTGGTAAAAAGCGTTTTATTTGACTGAAGCATACGGAGGAATCAATGAGCAACATTTTGTGTATGTATTACTCCCGGACGGGAAATACCAAAAAGGCCATGGAAGAGATCGCCCAGGAGCTGGGCGCGGAGCTGGTGGAGCTGCGGGACGACGTGGCCCGCAGCGGCTGGAAGGGCTTTTTGCGCTGCGGCATGGATGCCATGGGCAAGTCCACGGCACCCCTTTGCCCCTATGAGACGAAAAAGCCCCTGAACGATTATGATCTGGTGATCGTTGGCACGCCTGTGTGGGCGGGACGGTGCAGCAGCATCGTGCGCACGTTCCTCAAAGAGCACGGTGGGGAGCTCAAGAACGTGGCCTATGTGGCGACCCGCGCCAGTGAGAGCAAGCACGAGAGCGTGTTCAAGCAGATGGACCTCTATACCAGCCGTCCCCATGCGGCGGCGGTTTCCCTGCGGTGCGGCTCCGTGGGCTGCGCTTTCTGGCAGGAGGAGTTTTTGCGGCAGGTGCGCGCGCTGGAGGAGAGCCTCTGAGCCGGCGCTTCCCGGAACTTGGAAAGGAGCGGGACCATGCTGGAAAAACTAAAGGAAATCGCACTGCGCTATGAAGATCTCCAGGCGCAGCTGGGGGACAGCGCCATCTACGGTGACAGCGCCCGTCTGGCCTCCGTTACCCGGGAGCTCAAGGAGCTGGAGCCGGTGGTGGAGGCATACCGGGCCTATACCCAGGCCCAGGAGCGCCACCGGCAGGCCCAGGAGCTGCTGCACGACCCGGATTTCCGTGCCCTTGCCCAGGAGGAGCTGGGGGAGGCCCGGAGCCAGATGGAGCATCTGGAGGAGCAGCTGCGGCTTTTGCTGCTGCCCCGTGACCCGGACGACGAGCGCAGCGTGGTATTGGAGCTGCGCGGCGGCGTGGGCGGCGAGGAGGGCGCGCTGTTTGCCGCGTCGCTTCTGCGGATGTACACCATGTACGCCCAGGAAAAGGGCTGGCGCATGGACATCGTCTCCATGAACGAGACGGAGCTGGGCGGTGTGAAGGAGTGCAGCGTGCTGGTGGAGGGCACCGGCGTCTACTCCCGGCTGAAGTTTGAATCCGGTGTCCACCGGGTGCAGCGGGTGCCGGAGACCGAGTCCGGCGGACGCATCCATACCAGCGCCGCCACGGTGGCCGTGCTGCCCACGGTGGAGGACGTGGAGCTGGACATCGATCCCAAGGATCTGCAGATCGATACGTACCGCTCCTCCGGCGCAGGCGGCCAGCACGTCAATAAGACGGAGTCTGCCATCCGCATCACCCACCTGCCCACGGGGCTGGTGGTGGAGTGCCAGGATGAGCGCAGCCAGTATAAGAACAAGGACAAGGCCATGCGGGTGCTGCGCTCCCGGCTCTACGAGATGGAGCGGGAGAAGCAGGCGGCCCAGACCGCCGCGGCGCGGAAAAGCCAGGTGGGCAGCGGAGACCGCTCCGAGCGCATCCGCACCTACAATTTCCCCCAGGGCCGGGTCACGGACCACCGCATCGGATTGACGCTCTACAAGCTGGACGCCATTTTAGACGGCGATCTGGACGAGCTCATCGACGCGCTGGTGACCGCGGAACAGGCGGAAAAGCTGAAAAGCGGCGCAGAGGAAGCAATGTAACAAGCGGGCTCCGGCCCGATCAAGAGAAATAGAGGCGAAGCTATGCAGACATTATATTTTGACCTGCGGGATACCAAGGGCCAGCAAAAGAGCATTGAGGACAAGATCTCCGCGGCCGCCAAGATCCTGCGGGACGGCGGCCTGGTGGGCATCCCCACGGAGACGGTGTATGGCCTGGCGGCCAACGGTCTGGACGAAAAGGCCGTGGCCCGCATCTTTGAGGCCAAGGGCCGCCCCCAGGACAATCCCCTCATTCTGACCATTCCCGGCCAGCAGTGGCTGCCCCGGTACTGCAAGGACATCCCGCCCCTTGCCTATGTGCTGGCCCGCAAGTTCTGGCCCGGCCCCCTGACCATGATCTTGAAGTGCCGGACGGACGTGGTGCCTCCCGCCATTACGGCGGGACTGGACACCGTGGCCATGCGCTGTCCCGATCACCCGGTGACCCTGGCCATCATCCGGGAGGCCGGCATCCCCGTGGCGGCGCCCAGCGCCAACACCTCCGGCCGTCCCAGCTGCACCACCGCCCAGGACGTGCTGGAGGACATGGATGGCAAGATCGAGGGCGTAGTGGACGGCGGTCCCTGCGCCGTGGGCGTGGAGTCCACCATTTTGGACCTGACCTGCGATCCCCCCCGGCTGCTGCGTCCCGGCGGACTGCCCCTGGAGGACCTGGAGCGGCTCATCGGCCACATCGATGTGGATAAGGCGGTCACCCGGGCATTGAACGAGGGCGAAAAGCCCAAGGCCCCGGGCATGAAGTACCGCCACTATGCCCCCAAGGCCCCGGTGACGGTAATCACGGGCGCGCCGGAGAAGTCCGCCCAGGAGATCGTCCGGCGGGTCAAGCCCGGCGACGGCGTCATCTGCTTTGATGAATTTGCCCATCTTTTCAAGGAGCAGGAGGTGCACACCCTGGGGCCCAGCGGCGACAAGCTGGCCCACTCCCAGCGTGTGTTTGACGCCCTGCGTACCTTTGACAACAGCGGCGTGCAAGAGATCTATGCCCAATGCCCGGATAACCGGGGCTTGGGCCTGGCCGTGGGTAACCGGCTGAAAAAGGCCGCCGGGTTCCACGTCATCGAGGCGGACAGCGCCAAGGTGGTGCTGGGCCTCACCGGCGGTACCGGCGCAGGCAAGACCAGCGCCCTGCGGGCCATCGAGTCCATGGGCGGCACCGTCATCGACTGTGACGCCCTGTACCACGACATGCTGGAGCACAACGAGGACATGCGCAACGCCATCCACACCACCTTCCCCGGCGTATTCAGCATGGACGGCCGTCTGGACCGTCAGCGTCTGGGCAAGGAGGTCTTTGAGGACAAGGACCGTCTGGAGCAGCTCAACGCCATCGTCTACCGGTTCCTGCGGCCGGAGGTCAGCCGCATCCTGGAAGAGGGCGGCGCCGGGCTGTATGCCATCGACGCCATCAACCTGCTGGAAAGCGGCGCGGACGCCCTGTGCGACCGGACGGTGGCCATCACCTCGCCGCTGGAGCTGCGGGTGCGGCGCATCATGGCCCGGGACGGCATCTCTGAGCAGTATGCCCGCCTGCGGATCTCCGCCCAGAAGCCGGATGAGTATTACCGCGGCAAGTGCGACTGCGAGCTCAACAACGGCGCGGAGACGGCGGAGGCCTTCCAGCAGGAGGCCAGGGAATTTTTTGAGCGGTTGGTAGAGACCGTGAAGGAGGAAAAGGCACATGGACAAGCCTGAGATCAAGGAACTGAAAAAGAAGCTGCTGTCCAACCGGAAAAACGGCTATGACCGTCTGGATGCGGCGGCACTGGAGCATATGGAACCCTACTGCCGGGATTATATGGCGTATCTGGACGCCGGAAAGACCGAGCGGCTGTGTGCGGCAGAGAGCGTGCGCCTGGCACAGGAGAAGGGATACCGTCCCTTTACTCCGGGCATGGAGCTCAAGCCCGGCGACAAGGTATATGTCTGCAACCGGGGCAAGGCGGTCATGCTGGCCCACATCGGCCGTGCGCCGCTGGACCAGGGCGTTCAGATCGCCGCGGCCCACATCGACTCTCCCCGGCTGGACCTCAAGCCCAATCCCCTCTATGAGGAGAGCGAAGTGGCTTATCTCAAGACCCATTACTACGGCGGACTGCGTAAGTACCAGTGGGTGACCATTCCCCTTGAGCTGAGAGGCGTGGTGGCGCTGAAGGACGGCACGCGGGCGGAAGTGAATATCGGCGCCGACGCGGGCGACCCCAAGCTGGTCATCACGGATCTGCTGCCCCACCTGGGCATGGAGCAGGGCAAGAAGCCTCTGAGCGAGGCGGTGCCCGGCGAGTCGCTGAATCTGGTGGTGGGCAGTCGTCCCATGGGGGACGAGGAGGACACCAACCGGGTGAAGCTGGCGGTCATGCAGCTGCTCTATGAGAAGTACGGCTTTACAGAGGACGATTTCACCTCCGCCGAGCTGGAGGCTGTTCCCGCGGCAAACGCCTGCGACATCGGCCTGGACCGGTCCATGATCGGCGCTTACGGCCACGATGACCGGGTGTGCGGCTACGCGGCGCTGCGGGCGCTGCTGGATCTGGACGAGACGCCCGCGCGCACCGCTGTGTGCATGCTGGCGGACAAGGAGGAGATCGGCTCCGACGGCGTGACGGGCATGCAGTCCGCTGCGTTCGATACGTTCATGGAGGACCTGTGCGCATCCCAGGGCGCGACGCTGCGGCGGTGCTATGAAAACTCCTTCTGCCTCAGCGCCGACGTGACGGCGGCCTACGACCCGGATTACGGCGAGGTATATGAAAAGCGCAACGCCGCCTATGTGAACTACGGCGTGGGCCTTTGCAAGTATACCGGCGCCCGGGGCAAGTCCGGCGCCTCCGACGCCGACGCCGAGACGGTGGCCTATGTCCGCGGCCTGTTTGACAGCTGCGGCGTGGTCTGGCAGATCGCGGAGCTGGGCAAGGTGGACGCCGGCGGCGGTGGTACCGTGGCGGCCTATATGGCCAACCGCAACATCACCACGCTGGACGCGGGCGTGCCGGTTCTCAGCATGCACGCACCGTTCGAGACGGTGGCCAAGCTGGACTGCTACGAGACCTATCGGGCTATGAAGGCGGTCTATCAGGCGGAGCACGGCGTCCGGTAAGCGGCGCAAAAAAGAGAAAAACGGCGCCCGGCCACAGGCCGGGCGCCTGCTGTTGGGTAGTTTCCATAGGAAGCGATTCGCCATACAGCGGCGTTTTTCCATATTCTCCAAAAAAGTTTTCGCTCTTTCCGTTGCAAGGGCGATTTTTTTTTGCTAAGATGAACAACATAGATGGACAAATGACCACAGGAGGAAAACAGAAATGGCCAGAGAGATTAAATATTATATCGTGGCGGCGGACGCGCTCCCGGAAATTTTCATCAAGGTAGCGGAGGCCAAGCGCATGATGCAGACGGGAGAGGTGGACACCGTAGGCGCGGCCACCCGCCTGGCGGGCATCAGCCGCAGTGCGTTCTACAAGTACAAGGATTCCGTGCAGCCTTTCAACGACATGAAGTCCGAACATATCATCACGTTCTATGCCATGCTCAAGGACAATGCGGGCATTTTGTCCCGGGTGCTGACGGTGTTCGCGTCCTCCGGCGCCAATATCCTCACCATCAACCAGAGCATCCCCACCAACGGCTGCGCGGCGGTGACTATCTCCGCGGAGACCTCAGAGATGGAGGAGTCTTTGGAGCAGCTGATGAGCAACGTGGCCAGCCTGGACGACGTGATCAAATTCGAGATCCTGGCAGGCTGAGCGGAAAGGAATATTGGAAAGATGATTCAAATCGCGATCATGGGCCTTGGTACGGTGGGAACGGGCGTTGCCAAGGTAGTGGAGGAGAACGCCCGTGAGATCGAGCGCAAGCTGGGCGAGCCCCTGCAGGTCAAGACCATTCTGGTGCGCCATTTCAAGGATGGGCCTTACCGTGACCGAATGACCGATGACTTCGGACGCATCGAAAACGATCCGGACATCCGTGTGGTGGTGGAGACCATCGGCGGCGTGGAGGCCGCCTACGAATATACCCGCCGTGCCCTGGCCGCGGGCAAGCACGTGGTCACGGCCAACAAGCAACTGGTGGCCGAGCACGGCTGCGAGCTGCTGGCCCTGGCGCGGGAAAAGGGCGTCAGCTATTTGTTTGAGGCAAGCGTTGGCGGAGGCATCCCCATTTTGCACCCGCTGACCGAGTGCATGGCCGCCAACCGCATTGACGAGGTGTACGGCATCCTCAACGGCACTACCAATTACATCCTCACCCGCATGGTGCGCACCGGCGCCTCCTTTGCCGACGCGCTGCGGGAGGCCCAGGAAAAGGGCTACGCCGAGGCCGACCCCACCGCCGACGTGGAGGGCATCGACGCCGGGCGCAAGACCTGCATCCTGGCGGACCTGGCCTTTGGCCGCCAGACCGATCCGGCGGCAGTGCCTATGGAGGGCATTTCCCGCCTGGACCTGAGGGACGTGCAGACGGCAGAGCAGGCGGGCTACCGCATCAAGCTGCTGGGCCGTGCCGTTCGGCTGGAGAACGGGGCGCGCAGCGCCTACGTCTCGCCCCACCTCATTTCGGAGGATACGCCCCTTGCCAATGTGGAGGACGTATTCAACGCGGTGGTGGTGCGGGGCAACGCCACCGGCGAGGTCATGTTCTACGGCAAGGGTGCCGGCGCGCTGCCCACGGCGTCTGCCTGCGTGGCGGACGTGATGGAGGCGCTCCAGTCCGGCGTCCGCCGCACGCCTCTGGGCTGGGACCCCGATCCCGCCGGCTTTGTGGACCCCATGGAGCTTTCCGGGCGCTGGTATGTGCGCGCTGCGGACAGCGCGGACCGGGCGGCGGAGGTGTTCGGACAGATCCGGGTGCTCTCGGAGGAGGACGGCACCGTGTTCCTCACCGATGAGATGACCGGCCGGAAGGTGGCCGAGCTCTCCGCCGGACTGCAGACCAAGGCCTGCCTGCGGGTACTGTAAGGTACGCCGGCCCAACCGGCGGCATACCATGAACAGGGGGACGCAACCAATCTGAGGCAAAGAAGGAAACACTATGAGTTTGATCGTACAAAAATTCGGCGGCAGCTCTGTGCGGGATGCCGAGCGCATCCGGAATGTGGCGGGTATCATTGCCCAGACCTATCTGGAGGGCAACGACGTGATCGTGGTGCTCTCTGCACAGGGAGACACCACCGACGACCTGATCGCCAAGGCGGAGGAGATCAACCCCCACGCTTCCAAGCGGGAGATGGATATGCTGCTTTCCACCGGCGAACAGATCTCCGTGGCGCTGTGCGCCATGGCATTGGAGAGCATGGGCCTGCCCTGCGTGTCCCTGGCCGCCTGGCAGGTGGGCATCCAGTCCACCGGCGTCCACGCCGACGCCCGCATCAAGCGGATCGACTCCGAGCGCATCCGCTCGGAGCTGGATCAGCACCGCATCGTTCTGGTCACGGGCTTCCAGGGGGTGGACCGGCAGGGGGATGTGACGACTCTGGGCCGGGGCGGCTCCGATACCAGCGCCGTGGCGCTGGCAGCGGCGTTCCACGCTAAGCTCTGCCAGATCTATACGGATGTGGACGGCGTTTACACCACGGACCCGCGTCTGGTGCCCAACGCCAGAAAGCTGGACGAGATCACCTATGACGAAATGCTGGAGCTGGCCAGCCAGGGCGCGCAGGTGCTGCACAACCGCAGCGTGGAGCTGGCGAAAAAGTTCCGGGTGGACCTGGAAGTGCTGTCCAGCCTGGAGCGCAAGCCCGGTACGAAAGTCAAGGAGGTTACAAAAGTGGAGAAAACCAATATTGCCGGCGTGGCAAAGGATGTGAGCATCGCCCGGATCGCCCTGGTGGGGCTGCAGCATAACCCCGGCGTTGCATTCCAGGTGTTCGACCTGCTCAGCCGGAACAACATCAACGTGGATCTGATCCTGCAGTCCATCGGCCGGGAAGATACCAAGGATATTGCCTTTACCATACACAAAAAGGACCTGGAGGAGGCAGAGCGGGTGCTCAACGAGCACAAGGAAGCCATCCGGTTCGACCACATCGAGGCCGACGAGGCCATCGGCAAGGTGTCCATCGTGGGCGCGGGCCTTATGAGCAACTGCGGCGTGGCCGCCAGGATGTTTGAGGCTCTCTACGAGGCGGGCATCAACATCCAGATGATCAACACCTCCGAGATCCGCGTCTCCGTCCTGCTGGACGAGGAGGACGTGAACCGGGCCGTCAAGGCCATCCATGCCAAGTTCTTTGATGAGATCTGAATCATCGCTGCGGCGCAGCGGGACGCCCCTGTGGGCTGTTCCCGCTGCGCCGGGTTTACATTCGGGCGGATTCATGCTACAATAAAGCCGCTGTACGCGGCGCCCCCGATGCGCCGCACATACGAAAGAACGGGCGCCCCCGGGGCCGCCCTGCAAGGAGGAGACCTATGAACGCCATCGTCACCGTCGTGGGCCAGGACAAGGTGGGCATCATCGCCGCCATCTGCATCCTGCTGTCCGAGTACAACGTCAACATCCTGGATATCTCCCAGACCATTCTCCATGGGGCATTCACCATGGTCATGGCTGTGGATGTGAGCAAGTCCACTGCCTCCATCGGCGAACTGAGCGAAGCCCTTGCTCAGCTGGGCACCAAGATGGAGCTTTCCATCCGCATCCAGCGGGAGGAGATCTTCGACGCCATGCACAACATCTGAGGAGGGGACGCCATGCTCAATCAGAAGGAGATCCTCTCCACCATTGAAATGATCGACCAGCAGCACCTGGACATCCGCACCATCACCATGGGTATCTCCCTGCTCAGCTGCTGCGACCCGGACCCCAAGCGTGCCTGCGACAAGGTGTACGACAAGATCTGCCGCTATGCGGAGAACTTGGTGCGCACCGGCGAGGACATCGAGCGGGAGTTCGGCATCCCCATTGTCAACAAGCGTATTTCCGTTACCCCCATGGCCCTGGTGGCCGGTGCCAGCGAGACGGATGACTATGTGCCCTTCGCCCTGGCGCTGGACCGGGCGGCGGAGCGCTGCGGCGTCAACTTCATTGGCGGCTACTCTGCCCTGGTGCAAAAGGGCATGACGCTGGCGGATGAGAAGCTGATCCGCTCCATTCCCCAGGCCCTGGCCCAGACCCGCTTTGTCTGCTCCTCCGTGAACGTGGGCTCCACCAAGGCAGGCATCAATATGGACGCCGTGGCCCTTATGGGCCGGGTGGTCAAGGAGGTGGCCCAGGCCACCGCCGCCGAGGACGGACTGGGCTGCTCCAAGCTGGTGATCTTCTGCAACGCCGTGGAGGATAACCCCTTCATGGCCGGCGCGTTCCACGGCGTGGGCGAGGCGGAGAAGGTCATCAACGTGGGCGTCTCCGGCCCCGGCGTGGTGTACCACGCGCTGCAGTCCGTCAAGGGTCAGCCTTTCGACGTGGTGGCCGAGACGGTGAAAAAGACCGCTTTCCGCATTACCCGTATGGGCCAGCTGGTGGCCCGGGAGGCCAGCAACCGGCTGGATACGCCCTTTGGCATCGTGGATCTGAGCCTGGCGCCCACCCCCGCTGTGGGCGACAGTGTGGCCCGCATCCTGGAGGAGATGGGCCTGGAGGTGTGCGGCACCCACGGAACCACCGCGGCTCTGGCTCTTTTGAATGACGCGGTGAAAAAGGGCGGCGTCATGGCGTCCTCCTCTGTGGGCGGTCTCTCCGGCGCGTTCATCCCTGTCAGTGAGGACGAGGGCATGATCGCCGCCGCCAAGAGCGGCGTGCTGTGCCTGGACAAACTGGAGGCCATGACCTGTGTGTGCTCCGTGGGTCTGGACATGATCGCCGTCCCCGGCGACACTCCTGCCGAGACCATCGCCGCCATCATTGCCGACGAGGCGGCCATTGGCATGGTCAACTGCAAGACCACCGCCGTGCGGCTGATCCCCGCCCCCGGCAAGACCGTGGGCGACACGGTGGAGATCGGCGGCCTCTTCGGCAGCGCACCGGTCATGCCGGTGCACCCGGAGTCCAGCGCGGACTTCATTGCCCGGGGCGGCCGCATCCCGGCTCCCATGCACAGCCTGAAAAACTGAGAAAAAGACCCGCAGGAATTTCCTGCGGGTCTTTTTTTGTGGAAAATCGGATCACGGTTGGGCCGCGAAGCGAGCCCTGTCCCGGTCGATCTTTTTCTGGTAGCGGTCCTGCTCGGAAAAAACGCAGCCGCAATACTTCTGCATGTAGAAGCCAAGCTCCCGGGCCCGCTGGTTTCCCTCCCGGAAATTGGGGCGGAAATCCCGGTAGAGGAAGGTGACGCCGTACCGCTCCGCGGCGGAGCGGGCAGCTGCGGCGATGGCCTCATGGTTTTGGTAGGTGCTGGCAAGCAGGGTGGAGGTGAAAGCTGCAAAGCCGTGCTCTGCGGCGTAGCGGGCCGTCTCCTCCAGCCGGTGCCCATAGCAGTAGCTGCAGCGGTGGTCAATATCAGAGGCCACATGCTCCACAAATTCCCGCAGACCGTAGTCCTCCTGGACCCGCACCTCCATGCCGATGGTGGGGGCATACTCCAGCAGGCAGTCCCGCCGGGCCTCGTATTCTTTCCAGGGGTGGATATTGGGGTTATACCAGAACGCCACCGGCTCGATGCCCTCGGCGCGCAATGGCTCGATGCAGCTGAGCGAGCAGGGAGCGCAGCAGCAGTGCAGCAGGACCTGATCCATGAATGAACCTCCCGTTCTTTGTTCGAAATAGATAAAATTCAGTATATCACAGAGTGGAAAAAAGGGGAAGAAAAAAGATAAACGATTTCTTAACGATTTTTTTACACACTTGCCGCAATTTGTCAATTGCACATTCCGAGGAAAAAGAGTACAATACACAACTAATGTGGTATCTTGCGGCTTACCGGCTGGAACGGGCTGTGTAAGCGGTTTCCAAAGGAGGAAAACAGATTGAAAGTCGGCCTTGATGTAGGCTCCACCACCATCAAGTGTGTGGTTTTGGACGATGCGGACCGCATCGTGTACAGTACATATGAGCGGCATTTCAGCCATATCCTGGAAAAGTCCGAGGAGCTTTTGCGCCGGGTGGCGGAGCAGTATATCCCCGGCGGCAGCGCCCAGCTGACCATCTCCGGCTCTGCCGGCATGGGAATGGCGGACAGCGTGGGCGTTCCCTTTGTGCAGGAGGTGTTTGCCACCCGCGTGGCGGCAGGACGGCTGGCCCCCGGCACCGATGTGATCATCGAGCTGGGCGGCGAGGACGCCAAGATATTGTTTTTGACCGGCGGCACGGAGGTGCGCATGAACGGCTCCTGTGCCGGCGGCACCGGCGCGTTCATCGACCAGATGGCCACCCTTTTGAAGATGAGCGCCGACGAGATGGACGCGGCGGCTGTCCGGGCGGAAAAGACCTATACCATCGCCTCCCGCTGCGGCGTGTTCGCCAAGAGCGATGTGCAGCCCCTTATCAACCAGGGTGCCCGGGCGGAGGACATCGCCGCCAGCATCTATCAGGCGGTGGTGAACCAGACCATCGCGGGATTGGCCCAGGGCCGTCCCATCACCGGCAACGTGCTGTATCTGGGCGGACCGCTGACCTTCTCCCGCTGCCTGCGCCGCAGCTTCGACAAGACCCTGGGCGTCCAGGGCACCTGCCCGGACAACAGCCTGCTGTTCGTTGCCCTGGGCGCGGCCTTCTACGCAGACCAGACCTTCTCTTTGGAGACTGTGGCGGAGGAGCTCAAGACCCGGGGCGCTTCCGAGACTTACCGCTCCCAGCCGCCTCTTTTTGAGAGCAAGGAGGAATACGAGGCATTCCGGGCCCGGCACGCCAAGGCGGCGGTGCCCCGGGTGCCCTTCACGGCGGACTACGCCGCCCCGGTACACATCGGCATCGACTCCGGCTCCACCACCGTCAAGCTGGTGGTGATCGACCAGGATGCCCGGCTGCTGTTTACGGATTACCGGCCCAACCTGGGCAACCCCGTGCCGCTGATCCGGGAAGTGCTCACCAAGCTCTATGAGGAGCATCCGGCGCTGCATGTTGCCTCCGTGACCACCACCGGCTACGGCGAGGACCTGGCCAAGTCTGCATTCCATGCCGATTACGGCGTGGTGGAGACGGTGGCCCACTTCACCGCTGCCCGGCACTTTTTGCCCAATGTGGACTTCATCATCGATATCGGCGGTCAGGACATGAAGTGCTTTAAGATCGACCAGGGCGCCATCAGCAACATCTTCCTCAACGAGGCCTGCTCCTCCGGCTGCGGAAGCTTCCTGCAGACCTTTGCCCAGGCTCTGGGCTACGACGTGAAGGAGTTTGCCAAGCTGGGCCTCTTTGCCGACCGCCCTGTGGACCTGGGCAGCCGCTGCACGGTGTTTATGAACTCCTCTGTCAAGCAGGCCCAGAAGGACGGCGCCACCATCGAAAATATCTCTGCGGGACTTTCCATCTCCGTGGTGAAAAACGCCATCTACAAGGTCATCCGCGCTGCCTCCCCGGAGGAGCTGGGCCGCAACATCGTGGTCCAGGGTGGCACGTTCTACAACGAGGCCGTGCTGCGGGCCTTTGAAAAGGAGATGGGCGTGGAGGTCATCCGGCCCGATATCGCCGGACTCATGGGCGCTTACGGTGCGGCCCTCTACGGTCGCAGCAAGGCAGGCGACAATGCGGTGAGCACGCTGCTGAGTCAGCAGGAGCTCAAGGACTTCCGCCAGGAGACCCGCAATGAAGTTTGCGGCCGCTGCGGCAACAACTGCCAGCTGACCATCAGCACCTTTGCCGACGGCGGCACCTACATCAGCGGCAACCGCTGCGACCGCCCGGTCACCGGTAAGGCGGACTCCGGCGAGCGCAACCTCTATGCCTATAAGCGCAAGCTGATCCTGGGCTACAAGCCCGTTCCCGGCAAGCGGGGCAAGATCGGCATCCCCCTGTGCCTGAACATGTGGGAGCTGCTGCCTTTCTGGCACACGTTCTTCACCAAGCTGGGCTTTGCGGTGTACCACAGCCCCCTGTCCAGCCGGGACCTCTACCTCAAGGGCCAGGGCACCATCCCCAGCGATACGGCGTGCTTCCCGGCCAAGCTGGCCCACGGCCATATCCACTTCCTCTCCAAGCTGGGGCTGGACGCTATCTTCTATCCCTGTATGACCTACAACCTGGATGAGGGCCTGGGCGACAACCACTATAACTGCCCGGTGGTGGCCTATTACCCGGAAGTCATCGCCGGCAACTGCCCGGAGATCAAGGACACCAAGTTCATCTATGACTACGTGGGACTGCACCGCCCCAAGGATTTTACCAAGAAGATCCACGAGGCCATGCGCCGTTACTTCCCGGACATCACCCGCGGCGAGGTGCGGGAGGCGGCGGACGCGGCCTATGCCGAGTATGCCCATCACATGTCCCTCATCCGCAAGGAGGGCGAGCGAGTCATGGACCAGGCCCGGGCCGAGGGCCGGCGGATCATCGTGCTGGCGGGCCGTCCCTACCATGTGGACCCGGAGGTGAACCACGGCATCGATACCCTCATCACCCAGTTCGGCGCTGCCGTGGTGACGGAGGACTCCATCTCCAACCGGGTGGAGAAATTCCCCACCACCGTGCTCAACCAGTGGACCTATCACGCCCGGCTGTACGCGGCGGCCAAGTACTGCTGCGACCACCAGGACATGGACCTGGTGCAGCTGGTGAGCTTCGGCTGCGGCGTGGATGCCATCACCTCTGATGAGACCAGAGAGATCCTGCTTGCGGGCGGCAAGCTCTATACCCAGCTGAAAATCGACGAGATCACCAACCTGGGCGCGGTGCGCATCCGCCTGCGGAGCCTGTTTGCCGCCCTGGATGAACAAGACGAAGCAAGAAAGGAGCGGTAATATGGAATTGGCGTTTCAGGAGTATCCCAAGTTCACCCCGGAGATGAAAAAGACCCATAAGATCCTCATCCCCAACATGGCGCCGGTGCAGTTCCGCATCCTGGCTGCCGTCATGAAGCAGGCGGGCTACACCTGCGAGCTGCTGGAAAACTGCGGCAGCCAGGTGTGCGAGCTGGGCCTCAAATATGTGCATAACGATACCTGCTATCCGGCATTGCTGGTCATCGGCCAGTTCCTGGACGCCCTGGGCTCCGGGAAGTATGATCTGGACCACACGGCCCTCATCATCACCCAGACCGGCGGCGGCTGCCGTGCCTCCAACTACATCCACCTGCTGCGCAAGGCCCTCAGCAAGGCCGGCTACGGCCAGGTGCCCGTGGTAAGTCTGAACTTCTCCGGCCTTGAGAAAGATTCCGGTTTCCCCATGACCGTGCCCATGATGCGCAAGCTCCTGGCCTGCATTTACTACGGCGATCTGCTGGTGGCCCTCCGGGCCCAGACGGAGCCCTATGAGACCCACAAGGGCGATGCCCAGGCATTGCAGGAGAAGTGGCTGGACACCATCTGCGGCTGGGTCCTCCAGGACAAGGGCTGGACGGGCCGGGAGATCAAGGCGGCCATGCCCAAGATCGCCCGGGAGTTTGCGGCTATCCCTGTCCACCGGGTGCCCAAGGTAAAAGTGGGCGTGGTGGGCGAGATCTACGTGAAATACTCTCCCCTGGGCAACAATGATCTGGAGAAGTTCCTGGCTTCTCAGGACTGCGAGGTGAACCTGCCGGGCCTTATGGGCTTTGTGCAGTACTGCGCCTATAACCCCTCCGAGACGGCCCGGCTGTACGGCGGAACGTTCTTGGAAAAGCACGCCTCCGATGTGATCCTCAAATACATCGAGGGCATGGAGTCCGTGATGATCCGGGTGCTGAAAGAAAACGGCTACCATGCGCCGCTGCCCTTCCGGGAGCTGGTGAAGCTGACGGACGGCCTCATCAGCACCGGCGACAAGATGGGCGAGGGCTGGCTCCTCACCGCCGAGATGGTGGAGCTGATCCGGGCGGGCTATGAGAACATCGTCTGTGCCCAGCCCTTCGGATGCCTGCCCAACCACATCTGCGGCAAGGGCATGATCAACAAGATCCGGGAGCTGTACCCCCAGGCCAACATCACCCCCATCGACTACGATCCCAGCGCCACCCGCGTCAACCAGGAAAACCGCATCAAGCTCATGCTGGCGGTGGCCCGGGAGCGGCTGAGTGAGCAATCTGCGCCTGCCGTCCATGAGGCGGAGGCTGCATCCAAAAGAGAAATGGCTGCCGTGTAAGCACCGGCAGGGAGAAAAAGAGAGGACCGGCGGCGCAAAAGGCCGCCGGTCCTGCTTTTTTCGAGGGAAATCATTTGACGAACGGCGCAATATGGTAGTATAATAACATGATTTACTATGTACACGGAGGAGCAGCTTATGTGGATCGCGGACAAGTGGCAGGACTATGAGCTTCTGGACTGCGGCGGGGGAGAGAAGCTGGAGCGCTGGGACAAGCAGTATCTGGTGCGGCCCGACCCCCAGGCGATTTGGGACACGCCCCGGAAAAACCCCGCCTGGAAGCGGGCGGACGGACGGTATCTGCGCAGCCAGACCGGCGGCGGGCATTGGGAGAAAAAGTCCCTGCCGGAGAGCTGGAAGATCCATTACGGGGAGCTGACGTTCCAGGTCAAGCCCATGAACTTCAAACATACGGGCCTTTTCCCCGAGCAGGCGGTCAACTGGGATTTCGTCATGGACAAGATCCGCTCTGCCGGCCGGCCCATCCGGGTACTGAACCTGTTTGCCTATACGGGCGGCGCCACGGTGGCCTGCGCCAAGGCGGGGGCCAGTGTGTGCCATGTGGACGCGGCCAAGGGTATGGTGGCCTGGGCCAAGGACAATGCCCGCCTTTCCGGCCTGGAGGATGCGCCCATCCGCTGGATCGTGGATGACTGCGCCAAGTTTGTGGAGCGGGAGATCCGCCGGGGCAAGACCTACGACGCCATCATCATGGACCCGCCCAGCTACGGCCGGGGCCCCGGCGGCGAGGTGTGGAAGCTGGAGGAGAGCCTGTATCCCTTTGTGAAGCTGTGCACGGGCGTGCTGTCGGATAAGCCGCTGTTCGTGCTCATCAACTCCTACACCACGGGCCTTGCCCCCTCGGTGCTGGGGTATCTCCTGCACACGCTGGTGGCGGAGAAATATGGCGGCAAGTGCACCTGGGACGAGCTGGGCCTCCCCGTAACGGAGACGGGCCTGGCATTGCCCTGCGGCGCAACGGGCCGCTGGTTTTCGGAGTGACAGATAGAGTATGGAAACGATGATCCAAACAGAGGACCTGCAATTCGCCTACCCGGCGGAGGAGGGAAAAACTGCGCCGTTGGCGCTGGACGGCGTGACGCTTGCCATTGAGCGGGGCAGCTTTGTGGTGGTGCTGGGGCACAACGGCTCCGGCAAGTCCACCCTGGCCAAGACCCTCAACGGCGTGCTGCTGCCCTGCGGCGGCCGGGTGCTGGTGGAGGGAATGGACACCCGGGACGAGGCGAAGCTCCTGGCTATCCGCCAGCGGGTGGGTATGGTGTTCCAGAACCCGGATAACCAGATTGTGGCCAACGTGGTGGAAGAGGACGTGGCCTTTGCCCCGGAGAACCTGGGCGTTCCTACAGAGGAGATCCGCCGCCGGGTGGACGATGCTCTAGCCGCCGTCGGCATGAGCGAGTTCGTGCGCCACGCGCCGCACCTGCTCTCCGGCGGACAAAAGCAGCGCATTGCCATTGCCGGCGTGCTGGCCATGGAGCCAGCGTGCATCGTGCTGGACGAGGCCACTGCCATGCTGGACCCGGTGGGCCGGCGGGAGGTGCTCTCCACCGTCCACCGTCTCAACCGGGAAAAGGGCATCACCGTGGTGCTCATCACCCACCACATGGACGAGGCCGAGGAGGCCGACCGGGTGGTGGTCATGGACGGCGGCAAGGTGGCCATGGACGGCACGCCCCGGGAGGTATTCACCCAGGTGGACGCACTGCGGTCCATGGGGCTGACCGTGCCGGACACGGTGGACCTTCTGGACCGGCTGCGCCGGGACGGGGTGGACGTGCCCCTGGACGCGCTGACGGTGGAGGAATGTGCCGACGCCGTCTTTGCGGCCATGAACAAACAATGACGGAAAGGGACGGACAAGGATTGGAACCGATTCTTAGTATCAAACACCTGACCCATACCTATGGGATCGGCACGCCCTTTTGCCGCAGTGCGGTGGAGGATGTGTCCTTTGACGTAATGGACGGGGAGTTTCTGGGCGTCATCGGCCACACCGGCTCCGGCAAGTCCACGCTCATTCAGCACCTGAACGGACTGCTGCGGCCCACTTCCGGCCAGATTCTGCTGGGGGGCCGGGATATCTGGGCGGAACCCAAGAAGATTCGGGACGTGCGGTTCCAGGTGGGGCTGGTGTTCCAGTACCCGGAGTACCAGCTCTTTGAGGAGACCGTGTATAAGGATATCGCCTTCGGCCCGGCCAACATGGGAAAGACCGGGGCGGAGCTGGACCGCTGCGTGCGGGAGAGTGCGAAGCTTGTGGGCATCCGGGACGACCAGCTGCAAAAATCCCCCTTTGAGCTCTCCGGCGGCCAAAAGCGCCGGGTGGCGCTGGCCGGTGTGATCGCCATGGAGCCCAAGGTGCTGGTGCTGGACGAGCCCACCGCCGGACTGGACCCGGCGGGCCGGGAAAACCTGATGGCCAACATCCGGGACTATCACCGCAACAAGCATACCACGGTGGTGCTGGTGAGCCACAGTATGGATGAGATCGCCCGAAACGTGGACCGCATCGTGGTGCTCAAATCCGCCCACGTGCTTATGAGCGGCACCCCGCGGGAGGTATTTGCCCGGGGCGACGAGCTGCTCTCCGCCGGACTGGACGTGCCGGAGGTGACCCGGGTGGCCATGGCGCTCCGTCGCCGGGGACTGCCCATCGACCCGGCCGTGTATACGGTGGAGGAGCTGGAGCGTGCGCTGCTGGCGGCGCGGAAAGGCGGTGGCGTATGCTGAAGGATATCACGCTGGGACAGTATTTCCCCGGCGATACGGTGGCCCACCGGCTGGACCCCCGCACGAAGATCTTGCTGGTGGTGCTGTATATCACGGCGCTGTTCTGCGCCAAGGGCGTCGTGACCTATGCCATCATGGCGGCGGTGCTGGCGGTATGCGTGCGCATTTCCAAGGTGGGACTGCGCGCGCTGGTGCGGGGCCTCAAGCCCGTGCTGTTCATCATCATTTTCACCGGTATTTTGAACCTCTTCTTCACGCCCGGCGACTATTATCTGGTGGAGTGGGGTTTCCTGCGTATTTCGGACACCGGCTTGCGCAACGCGGTATTCATGGTCATCCGCATCATGCTGCTCATTATGGGCACGTTCCTGTTGACCTATACCACCAGCCCCATCCGCCTGACGGACGCCCTGGAGCAGCTCATGGGTGGGCTCAAACGGTTCCATGTGCCGGTGCACGAGCTGGCCATGATGATGTCCATCGCCCTGCGCTTCATTCCCACCCTCATTGAAGAGACAGACAAGATCATGTCCGCCCAGAAGGCCCGCGGTGCGGATTTTGAAAGCGGCAGCCTGGTGCAGAAGGCAAAGGCCCTGGTACCCATTCTGGTGCCGCTGTTTATCAGTGCTTTCCGCCGGGCCGACGAGCTGGCCACGGCTATGGAGTGCCGCTGCTACCACGGCGGCGAGGGCCGGACGAAGCTGCAGGTGCTGCGCTATGAGGGCCGGGATTACGCGGCGCTCATTCTGGGCGCGGCAGTGTGCGCTTTGGTGATCGTGCTGCGCCAGTTCGGTATTTGACCGCTGCGGCGGAGAGAAAAGGAGCGTCCTCATGCGAAATATTGCCCTGAAACTCATGTATAACGGCACCGCCTACCACGGCTGGCAGGTGCAGAAAAACGCAGTCACCGTCTGTGAGACGCTGCAGGACGCCCTGACCAAGATCACCGGCGCGCCGGTGCATCTGACCGGCTGCGGCCGCACGGACGCCGGCGTTCATGCAGAGCATTACATCGCCAATTTCCATACGGACTCCCGCATCCCCGTGGAGCGGCTGCCCTTTGCCATCAACACCCACACGCCGGAGGACATCGCCGTCAAGGAGGCCTATGAGGTGGCGGAGGATTTCAACGCCATCGGCTCGTGCCTGCGCAAGGAGTATACGTACCGCATCTACAATTCCCGGTTCAAAAACCCCTTTTACGTGAACCGCGCGTACTTTTATCCCAAGCATCTGGACGAGGAATTTCTCAGCCGGGCGGCGGGCATGTTCGTGGGTACCCACGATTTCCGCGCCGTGCGCTCTGTGGGCACGGAGACCCGTTCCACCGTGCGCACCATCTACTACTGCGATGTGACCCGCAGCGGCGACCTTCTGGAGCTGAAGGTGTGCGCCAACGGCTTTTTGTACAACATGGTCCGTGCCATCACCGGCACGGTGCTCTATGCGGCGGAGGGGAAATTTGCCCCGGAGGACATCCCCGGCATCCTGGAGCGGGGCGACCGCACGGCGGCCGGTCCCACGGTGCCGCCCGGGGGACTGTACCTGACAAAACTGTGGTATGAGGATGAACGACTCAATGGCTGATACGACGAAGGACATCTGGAACGACAGCGATGGAGAGGAGCAGCCCCCCAGAAAGCGCGGGAAGCTGGGCCGCTTTGTGCTGTTTTTCCTGACGCTGGCGGTGGTGCTGGCGGTGGTGCTGGTGGCGGCCTACCGGGACGGCACCGGCTTTGACGTGCTGCGCCGCTACCTCAACTACGGCATCACCAACCAGGAGGAGACGGACGGAGGCTACCATTACGACGCCGCCGCTAAAAACCGCTTTGCCGCACTGGGCGACACGCTGGTGGTGCTGTCGGATACCTCGCTGCGCTTGCTGGACGGAAACGGCACGGAGCTGTGGTCGGAGACGGTGCAGATGGATGCACCGGCCCTGGTCACCGGCGGCGGCCGGGCCGTGGCCTACGGTGTGGGCGGCAAGGTGCTGTATGTGCTGGATGAAAAGGGCCTTGTGGGCAAGCTGGAAGCCGACGAGGATGAGCCCTATATCGCGGCTACCCTCAATGCCGAGGGCTGGCTTGCGGTGACGGCGGAAAAGAAGAATTACAAGGGCTGCGTGTCCGTGTACAATGCTTCGTTGGAAAAGGTATTTGACTTCAACTCCTCCCGCCGCTTTGTGACGGACGCCTATGTGACGGACGACTGCAAGCGCCTGGCGGCCGTGACGCTGGGCCAGGAGGGCGGCACGTTCATCAGCAACGTGGTGCTCTACGACCTGAAAGAAACGGAACCCATGGCAGATTACAGCATCACCGACGGCCTGGTCATGTCCATCGGCCAGGTAGACGGCAAGCTGGTCACCGTGGCGGACAGCAAGCTGACGTTTGCAGACCCGGACGGGGAGGTCGCCGGAGAGTATGCCTACGACAGGGAATACCTGCGGGAGTTTGACTGCCAGGGCGACGGTTACGCGGTGCTGCTTTTGAACCGGTATCAGTCCGGCAGCGTGGGGCGCCTTGTGACCGTGGGGACCGACGGTGCGGAGATGGCTTCGCTGGATGTGAACCGGGAGATCCTCAGCGTTTCGGCGGCGGGGCGGTACATCGCCGTGCTGTATACGGACTCTCTGGTGGTCTATAACCCGGACCTTCAGGCATATGCAACATTGGAGGGCACGGATGCGGCCAAGGAGGCGCTGGTGCGCCAGAACGGCTCTGCGCTGCTGATCGGATCGGAGTCGGCGCGGCTGTATCTCCCATAAGAGGAAAGAACTTTTTGGGAGTTAACAAAACGTTTACAGGAGGAAAGGTAGGCAAGAATGACAACAACTGTTATAATAGATATCGCTGCGGCGGTTGTCCTGCTGGGCTTTGCCATAGGCGGCGCCAAGCGGGGACTGTTCCGCGCGCTTGCCGGACTTTTGACCATCGTGGTGGCGCTGGCGGGTGCGGGCATCATCGCTGCCGCGCTGACCACACCGGTGACCAAGCTGGTGACGCCGCTGCTGGCCGAGCATGTGGAGCAGCGGGTGGAGGACGCTCTGGCAGAGCAGCCCGGTCAGGTGCAGATGCCGGAGGCGGATGTAGACGACGGAAACGGTCTTCTGGATCTGCTTGCCCTCATCGGACTAGACGGCGACGTGCGGGAGAATCTGGTAGGAGACATTCAGGACGCCGTACACGATACGGGCGTGTCTGTTGCCACCGCTGTGGTGGAGAGCCTGACCCGTACGTTCATCTACGGGACGCTGTTTCTCATTTCCTTTGCCGCCCTGCTGATCCTGCTGAAGATCGCCATCCGGGCCATGGATCTGGTGCTGAAGCTGCCGGTGCTCCATGGGCTCAATTCCCTCGGCGGCGCTGCCATCGGCCTTGCGGAGGGCGCGCTGGTGCTGTTTTTGGCCGTGTGGGTGCTTCGCCGGCTGGGCATGTCCTTTGAGACCGGCCCGGCGGCCCAGACCATCCTGTTTCAATTTTTCACGACGCACACTCCCCTGGATGTGCTGTCGCTTTTGCAATAACGCTGGAGGTAAATCATGCAGCCGACTCTGTGTTCAAGATGTAAGAAAAATGTGGCCGTTGTGTTCATTTCCAAAATGGAGGGAGACAAGACCATCAATGAGGGCCTTTGCCTCAAGTGCGCCAAGGACCTGGGACTGCCCCAGGTGGACGATATGATGAAGCGCATGGGGATCTCCGACGAGGATCTGGAAACGCTCAACAACGAGATGCTCCAGGCCATGAACGGCGTGGAGAATATCGAGGATCTGCCCGGCGGAGAAGATGACGGCAGCGAGGAAGAAGAGGGTAAGACCGCCACGTTCCCCTTCCTCAACCGTCTGTTCTCCGGCAGCGATGCCGCCCGGGACAGCGGCAGCGAGGATACGTCCTCCTCGGCGCCCCGTTCCGGCCGGGACAAGGAAAACCGGAAAGAGGGCAAGAACAATAAGCGTAAATATCTGGAGAACTACTGCATCTCCCTGACCCAGAAGGCCAAGGACGGCAAGCTGGACCCGGTGATCGGCCGCGCCCAGGAGATCGAGCGGGTGGTGCAGATCCTCAACCGCCGCCAGAAGAACAACCCCTGTCTCATCGGCGAGCCCGGCGTGGGCAAGACCGCCATCGCTGAGGGCCTTGCCCAGCGGATCGTGGAGGGGGATGTGCCCTTCAAGCTGCGGGATAAGGAGGTCTATCTGCTGGACCTGACCGCCCTGGTGGCGGGCACTCAGTTCCGGGGCCAGTTCGAGTCCCGGATGAAGGGCCTCATCGACGAGGTCAAGCGCCTGGGCAACATCATTTTGATGATCGACGAGGTACACAACATCGTGGGTGCCGGCGATGCCGAGGGCAGCATGAACGCGGCCAATATCCTGAAGCCCGCCCTCTCACGGGGCGAGATCCAGGTCATCGGCGCTACCACGTTCAATGAGTATCGCAAGTCCATCGAAAAGGACACGGCCCTGGAGCGCCGCTTCCAGCCGGTGACGGTGAACGAGCCGTCCATCGAGGACTCGGTGGAGATCCTCAAGGGCCTGGCACCCAACTATGAAAAGTACCACGGTGTGAAGATCTCCGAGGGGATTTTGCGTCAGGCGGTGGTGCTCAGCGAGCGGTACATCACCGATCGCTTCCTGCCCGACAAGGCCATCGACCTCATCGACGAGGCCTGCTCCGACCTGAACCTGAAAGACCCGGACATCTCCCGGCGGATGCAGATCCAGCGGGAGCTGGACGACTATGAGAAGGAGCGCACCATGCTGGAAGAGAGCCAGCAGGACGGCGCGGAGCCGGACTACGAGCGCATGGCCTTCCTCAAGAGCAAGGAGCTGCAGCTGAACACGGAGCTGACGGCCCTTTGTGAAAAGGGAGATCCTCAGCTCTCCATGGAGAACCTGGCCCACGTCATCGAGCTTTGGACCAAGATCCCCGCTGCCAAGATCCGGGAGCAGGAGTTCCAGCGGCTGAGCCAGCTGGAGCAGCGGCTCAAGAGCCACATCATCGGCCAGGACGAGGCCATCGAGGCCGTGTCCGCGGCGGTGCGGCGCAACCGGGTGGGCATCTCTCCCAAGCATAAGCCTGTGAGCTTCATCTTTGTGGGTTCCACCGGCGTTGGCAAGACGGAGCTTGTCAAGCAGCTGGCCAGCGACCTGTTCAACACCCCGGACGCCCTGATCCGCCTGGATATGTCGGAGTTTATGGAAAAGCACTCCGTCTCCCGGATCGTGGGTTCCCCGCCGGGCTATGTGGGCTATGACGAGGCGGGCCAGCTGACGGAGAAGATCCGCCGCAAGCCCTACGCCGTGATCTTGTTCGATGAGATCGAGAAGGCCCACCCCGACGTGCTCAATGTGCTGCTCCAGATCCTGGACGACGGCGAGATCACCGACGCCCACGGCCGGAAAGTCAACTTTGAAAACACCATCATCGTTATGACCTCCAACGCCGGCAGCGCCAGTAAGGAGGGCACGGTGGGCTTTGACCGCTCCGTGAGCCAGCAGGACCACGAGCGGGCCATGAAGGCGCTCCAGCAGTTCCTGCGGCCGGAGTTTATCAACCGTGTGGACGCGGTCATTACCTTCAATCGTCTCAGTGAGGAGAATTTCCAGGGTATTGCACGCATCATGCTGGATGAGCTGGTGGCTTCCCTGAAGGAAAAGGGCATCACCTTTACCTATGATGACGCCCTGGTCGCCTGGCTGACCCACAAGTCCTACTCCCTGACCTACGGCGCCCGCAACCTGCGGCGCACCATCCAGAAGGAAGTGGAGGATCCCCTGGCTACCCGGATCATCGAAAGCTACGAAACCCCCTTCACCCAGGTCCGCGCCACGGTGGAGGAGGAAAAGGTCCGGCTGTATACGCTGTAAAGAGGAGGCGAGGGCTGTGCTGTTTCGCAAGGATATCGAGCCCCACTGTGCCTACTGTCAGCGGGGCCAGCAGATCAACGAGCGGGAGGTGGCCTGCGTCAAGCGGGGCATCGTAGCGCTGGAGGACCACTGCCGGTCTTTCAAATACGATCCCCTCAAGCGGGTGCCGCCCCGTCCGGCGGCGCTGGATACGGAAAAACTGAAAGAAGCGGATTTCTCTTTGTGAGGGAAAAACAAAATCAGGCACCCCGGCCCGGGGTGCCTGATTTGCTAAAAGGAGGTACGGGTATGGAAATTCGGAAAGTTTGGGCGCTCTATTACAGCGCAACAGGCACCACGGACAAAGCCGTGAACACCATTGCGGAGGCTCTGGCGCAAACGCTGGAGGTGCCGATGGAGCGTGTGGGCTTTACCCGTCCGGCGGAACGGGAAAAGGAGTATTCCTTTACAGAGTCAGACCTTGTGGTGGTGGGCTCTCCCACCTATGCGGGCAAGCTGCCTAATAAGATCCTGCCGGACTTCCAGACAAAACTCCACGGAAACGGTGCGCTGGCGGTGGGAGTAGTGCTGTTCGGCAACCGCAGCTACGACAATTCCCTGGCAGAGCTTTGTGCTGTTTTGGAGGCAGATGGGTTCCATACGGTGGCTGCCGGGGCCTTTGTGGGCCGCCATGCGTTCACGGACGCATTGGGCGAGGGCCGGCCTGACTGGGACGACCGGCGGGAGATGACGGCATTTGCCAAAGCTGTTGCTGACAAGGTAATTTCCTTGACAGACATCCCTGCGGCCGTTGCCGTGCCCGGCGATGCCGCCGCACCCTACTATGTGCCCAAGGGAACGGACGGACAGCCGGCCAAGTTTCTCAAGGCCAAGCCCCAGACGGATGTGGGCAAGTGCACCAACTGCGGCGCCTGCGCCCGGTTTTGCCCCATGGGGGCCATTGACCCGGAGAATGTGGCCTCTGTGCCCGGTACCTGCATCAAGTGTCAGGCCTGTGTGCGCAAATGCACCCGTCACGCCAAATACTTTGACGACCCGGCCTTTTTGAGCCATGTGGCCATGCTGGAGCAGAACTTCACGGAGCCCAAGAAAAACGAGGTATTTCTGTGAGCGGAAGCGCGGCATTTCCCACGGAGATGTGGCGGGCCTGAACCGCCGGAGCGATTGAGACAAAACAAAAAAGAGGAGGCATCCAAGTGGATGCCTCCTCTTTTTTATTAGGCGGGTTTTGCGTCGGCTCCTGGGGTAGAGCCGGATGCGGTGCTGTCCTCTGCGGGGGCGGCGCAATAGGTCTTGTAAAGTTCCGCGTGGTCATAAATGGCCCGCCAGGAGCTGTATGCATTGCCGGTGACACAGATATAACGGCTGCCGTCGGGCGCCTGGGCGCAGCTGGCGGCGCAGTTGCCGGACTGGGACACATAACCGGTCTTGGCGGCGATCACATCCAGACCGCCGGTGTCCTTGTCCTCGATGCGGCGCAGGAACCAGTTGGAGAGGACCTGCCCGTCCGGGTGGGCCTCCGTGGGAACGGTCTCGTAGGTGCGGGCGTCCAGCACCTGGCGGCACAGCTCATTGTCCATGGCCGCTTTGAGGATCATGGCCATGTCGTACACGGTGCACACATGCTCCGGGTCGTACAGTCCCACACAGTTGGTGAAGTGGGCGGTCTCACTGAGTCCCAGCTCCTCCAGCTTTTCGTTCATGAGTTCCACAAACGCCTCGTGGGACCCGGCCACATAGGTGGCAAGGCCCAGCGCCGCGTCGGCACCGGAGGGGAGAATGGTGCCGTAGAGCAGTTCCCGGATGGTGACGGTCTCGCCTACATCCAGGCCTACCACGCTGCATCCATTTACATAGCAGTAGTCCGTAATGTCGATGGTCATGGTAAAGGTGTCGTCCAGATCCGTCACATGCTCGGCGGCTACCAAAAGCGTCAGGATCTTGGTCATGGAGGCGGGGGAGATGACCGTACGGGCCTCTTTTTCCGCCAGGATGGTCTCGTTCTCCAGATCCACCACAATGGCATAGGCGCTGGGAAGCTCCTCGCCCAGCTGGACGGTCTCAGCCGTCTCGGAAACGGAGAAGGGCTGCTCCGGCTCTGCTATCTGGGGCGTGGCATCCATAGGCTGTGGGGCTGCGGCCATCACGGTCTGCTGGGGCACGTCCTCTGTGGGACGGTTGGTGGCCATGGCGGTGAGCAGTACCACGAATACGCCGCCCAACAGGAAAAAGGGCGTCATGAGCAGCAGTTGACGCCGACGGCGCTCCTGCTGCTTTTTCTTTCTGGCGGCTGCACGCTGAGCCCGCCGGGCGGCGCGTTCTTCTTCAGTGAAAGCGGAGGTGTAGTTTCCTTCCATAGGGCGGCTCCTGTCTTGTCTGTGATTTTTTCATTATAACAGAACTTCCGGCAAAATGCACCGGTAGATCAAGAAATTCACAGAAAAAATATGTGGCTCCCACAGCGGGAAAAGAGGCGGGGACTCTCACTGTCAAAGAAGCGGTGTGCGGCATAATCTGTGGTGAGAATGAAGCTTGGAGGAGAGTTTATGGCACAGGTTACAAACTTCTTTGTGGGCGCCAACAGCGGCGCCGGATTTCAAAATCTCTTTTCTCAGGTGACGGATGAGACGGCAGCCTATGACGTGATGGTTCTCAAGGGCGGACCGGGCGTAGGGAAGAACACCTTCATGCGGGAGATCGGCAGGACCATGGAACGAGCGGGAACGCCGGTGGAGTATCTGTGGTGCTCCGGCGACCCGGATTCCCTGGACGGCGTGGTGCTCCCGGCGCTGCGCTGCGCCGTAGTGGACGGCACCAGCCCCCATGTGGTGGAGCCGCGGTTTCCGGCGGCGGTGGGGCGGTATGTGGATCTGGGCCGGTTCTATGATCTGACTGCGGCGAAGCTGTCGGCTACAGAGGTCAAGGTCCATACTTACGCCTATAAGCGCGCCTATGAGCGGGCTTACCGTTATCTCAAGGCCGCCCGGCTGGTGGAGGAGGAAAACACTGCCTGCGCCGATGCGGTATTTGACCGGCGCCATGCCCTCAAGCGGCTGGAGCGCATCGGCCAGCGGGAGCTGCACGCCAAGGGAAAGGAGTCCGGCAAGACCATGCTGCGCTTTTTGGGAAGCCTCACCCACAAGGGGTACATCTGGCGGTTTGACAGCGTGGAGGCGCTGTGTCCCAAGGTCTACGTGCTGGCGGACAGCTGGGGCCTTGCAGGGGAGGGGCTTTCCCTGCTGCGCACCATGGCGTCGGAAAAGGGCTGGGACAGCATTTCCTGTGTGTGCCCGGAGGACCCGGCGCGGCTGGAGCACCTGCTGGTCCCCGGCCTGGGCCTGGCGTTTGTGACCAGCCGTCCGGGCATGGAGTATCCGGGCAAGCCCTTCCGCCGTATCCATCTGGACGCCCTGGCCGAGCCGGTGGAGAAGGGACGCCAGCGGCTGCAGTCCCGGCTGACGGTGCTGCTGCGGGAAGAGGGCGTGGCGGCGCTGAAAGCCGCCAAGGCCTCCCACGATGCCCTGGAGGCGGTTTACAATCCCTATGTGGATTTTGAGGGCGTGCGGGCTCAGGCGGCCCTGGAAGCCGGGCGGCTTTTGAGCTGGCTGGAGCAGTAAAAAAGGAAGCGGAGCTTTGGCTCCGCTTCCTTTTTTGTTTGTTCAGGACTGACTGTCCTTTTCCATCATGATCTCCAGAATGGTGCCGTCTGTGGGGACCATGCCGGGGGTGCTGACCCGGCCCATATTGCGGATGGATTCCTCCGGCGTTTTGCCACAGATGCCGTCGGCGGCGTCCAGCACCACGTCCGACATGGCCAGGTGGGCGCACATAATGGCGGCGTTGGTGGCGGTGGCCAGCTTCAGCGCACAGCCGATCTTGCCGCCGTCACAGATCATACCAGTAAGGTTGCCGCTCATGTTGGTGATGGCGTAGCCCATCTGGGTGTCACTGCCGCCCATGAGGTATACCATGGCCACGGCCGCCGCAGTGGCGGCAGAGACGCCGCAGCCGCAGGTGGCGGAGAGCTTGCCGGTGAAGAGCTTGATGTAGACGTTCAGAATGTGGCTCAGGGCCAGGGCGCGCTCCAGCTGCTCTGTGGAGGAGCCCAGATGGTGCGCCGTCTCCACCACGGGGATGATGGCGGTGATGCCGTGGTTGCCGCTGCCTGCGCTGCTCATGACGGCGTAGGGGCAGCCGCTCATGCGGCCCTCGGCGCTGCTGGCTACCCGCAGCATGGCCCGGGCGGCAAGGCCGTCGCCCAGCACGTCCGCCTTCTGCAGGGCGGACGTAAGGCCGATGCCCATGGAGTGGCTGAGACCGTAGTCTGCCAGCTGCTCGTTCATCTGGGCGCCGTCCAGCATGAAGCTTAGCTCCTCGGCAGAGCACTGGTCTACCAGCGCCCGCAGTCCGGCTACGGTCATGCCTTTCAGGTGGGCGTGAAGCACATCGTCCCCGGCGTTGCTGTACGGCACTTCCATCAGCGCCTCACCATTGCGGCAGGTGCGGATGATGTTGGAGTGGGTACCGCGGATATCGCTGGTACCGCAGCCGTCGGCGGTCATCACCTCCGCGTGGGCATAGAGCCGGGCCTCGTCCCGCTTGATGGAGACGTTGACCCGACCGGATTCCACCAGGGCGATGGCCCGGGCGGTAAGGTCCTCGTTCAGGTCCTCCAGAAGCTGCAGCTTCTTTTCCGGGTTTTTCAGCAGGGCGCCCAGGGCAGCGGCGTACTTGAGACCCACCCGGGGAAAGCCCGGGATGCCAACGCTCATTCCGTTTTTGTAAATACCAGGGTTGACCTCCACGCTGAGAGAGCGGATCTCGCCGCCCACGGCGGCGCTGGCGTCGGCGGCGGCCAGAGCCACGCATACCGGCTCTGTACAGCCCAGAGCGGGGACTACTTCCTGACGCAGCAGCGTCAGCAGTTCTTCTTTTGTAAGCATCCTGTACCTCCTCTGCCGCGGTGCGGCATCGTGATAGTGTGCGCGCCGCCAGGCGGGAGGCCTGACGGCGCGTAAAAATTTTGAAAAATGGGGCTCAGTTCAGGAAATCTTTCAGTTTCTTGCTGCGGCTGGGATGGCGCAGCTTGCGCAGGGCCTTGGCCTCGATCTGACGGATACGCTCGCGGGTGACATTGAACTCCTTGCCCACTTCCTCCAGAGTGCGGGTGCGGCCGTCCTCAATGCCGAAGCGCAGCTTCAGCACCTTTTCCTCTCTGGGAGTCAGGGTGGACAGCACGTCCATCAGCTGCTCTTTGAGCAGCGTGAAGGAGGCGGCCTCACTGGGCTCGCTGGCGCCCTCGTCGGGGATGAAGTCGCCCAGATGGCTATCCTCCTCCTCGCCGATGGGGGTCTCCAGGGAAACGGGCTCCTGAGCGATCTTCAGGATCTCTCGGACCTTCTCCACGGGCATACCCATCTCAGCGGAGATCTCGTTGGGCGTGGGATCGTGGCCCAGTTCCTGGAGGAGCTGACGGCTGACCCGGATGACCTTGTTGATGGTCTCCACCATGTGGACGGGAATGCGGATGGTGCGGGCCTGGTCGGCGATGGCGCGGGTGATGGCCTGCCGAATCCACCAGGTAGCGTAGGTGGAGAACTTGTAGCCCTTGGTGTAGTCGAACTTCTCCACGGCCTTGATGAGGCCCAGGTTGCCCTCCTGGATCAGATCCAGGAACAGCATGCCGCGGCCCACATAGCGCTTGGCGATGGACACCACCAGACGCAGGTTGGCCTCGGCCAGCTTCTGCTTGGCAGCCTCGCCCCGCTTGTAGTCCTTGTTCCACGCCACGATCTCGTCGATGCTGGCGGTCACAGGCTCGCCGGCCTCCCGCTGGGCGTCCACCTCTGCCAGACGGCGAGTGGCCTCGTTGCCGGCGGACATGGCCTGTGCCAGGTTGATCTCCTCATCGGGGGAGAGCAGGGGCACCTTGCCGATCTCCTTGAGATACATGCGGACGGGGTCGTCGATGGAGAAGTTGTTGACCAGCGTGTTGGGGTCTACCAGCTCCTCTTCTTCCACGTCGGCGATCTCTTCGGCGGCGGGCTCGTCGTCGGGCAGATCCGGCAGCAGATCGTCATCGGTGCTGATGTCGATGTTCAGTGCCTCCAGAGAATCATAGAGCTGATCCATCTGGTCGCCCTCCAGATTGAGGTCGTCTACGGCCTCCATCAGTTCGGACGAGTCCAGCTTGCCCTTCTTCTTGCCCTTGGCCAGCAGCTCGCGGAGCTTTTCGTTGCCCATGAGCCAGCTGGCGGCGGGGAGTGCCGCTACCTGCTTGTCATCCAGCCGGACGATGCCGGCTTTTTTCGCCTCTTCATCCGTTAAAACGCGGGGAGCCTCCTGGGGCTCCTGCTTTTTCTTGGCCGGCTTTCTGGCAGGCTTCGCAGCCGGAGCCTCCTGCGCCGCGGCAGCCGCCAAAATCGCGTCCGCTTGTGCTTTGAGCTCCGCGGGGGTCATATTCTCCAAATCCTTAGCCATGCTGCTTTCCTCCAGTACCCTTCTTGTTCTTGTATTTTTCTGTTGCCGCCAGCAGGGGGTCCACGGCGTTGCCGGCGCGCTTTTCTGCTTCCGTCTTGACGACGTTTATGTAATCCGCCAGAGCCTGCCGGGCGTTGTGCACCGACTCAGGCTGCTGACAGACGGCAGTGATGTGATTCATTTCCTCCTGGTCCAGCTGACTGGCCAGGGCCGCCACGGACACGGGACGGCCTTCCTCCCGGGCCTGCCACAAAAGGAAGAACGCCTTGCCCAGCAGCGGTGAAGAAAAGTCCCGCTGTTTGAGGGGCGGCTGATCGCCGAAGAGCGATGCATCCAGCACCAGAAGCCGGAGGATACCCTCTTCGGCCCGGGCGGAGCGCAGGTTCTCATAGCGGAAGGTGCGCTCTTTGGGCTGGAGCTGCGCGGCGGGGTTGAGCTCCTTGCGCAGAGCGGCCCGGTTTTCCTGGGATTGCCGGCGCCGGAAAGCGTGCTGGACCTGCAGCTTCATGGCCTCCGGCGTGATCTTGGCGCACTCTGCTGCCCGGACGGTGTAGATCTCCCGCTCCACGGGATTGGTGAGCGCTGCCAGCAGGCGGCTGACCTCCTCGCAGTAGGCCACCCGGGACTGGTCGTCCCCCAGATCGTACTTGCCCGCGATCTGGGCCATGCGGAACTCCGTGCCGTTTTCGCTGCCGGTGAGCAGGCGCTCAAAGGCGTCTGCGCCCTGGAACTTGATGAAGTCGTCCGCGTCCTGCTTGACGTATTCCCCGTCCACCAGACGGCGAGGGAGCTGGAGCACCCGGACGGTAAACTCGGAGTTGTTGAGGATCTGCAAGGCCCGCTCGGTTGCGATCTTTCCGGCGTTGTCGTTGTCGTAGCAGAGCACCAGCTCCTTGGTAAACCGGGAGAGAAGCCGGGTCTGCTCCACGGTGAGCGCCGTGCCCATGGAGGCCACGGCGTTGTCGAAGCCTGCCTGGTGCAGTGTGACGATGTCCAGGTTGCCCTCGCAGAGGATGATGTTGGGCCGCTTGGTCTTTTTGGCCAGATTCAGCCCGTACAGGACCCGGCGTTTGCTGTATACCGGCGTTTCCGAGGAGTTCATATACTTGGGCTCGGACTTGTCCAGTACCCGGCTGCCAAAGGCCACCACGTCGCCACGGGTATCGATAACGGGCAGCATGAGCCGGTTGCGGAACTTGTCGTAGAGTCCGCCGTTTTTGTTCTGCACCACCAGCCCGGCCTCCAGAAGCTCGGACTTGGTGTAGCCCTTTTTGGTCATGGCCAGCAGCAGCGCGTCCCAGGCGTCCGGGGAGGCGCCCATGCCGAATTTCACGGCGGTGGCGCGGGTGATGCGCCGCTTTTGAAGATAATCCCGGACGCCCTCGCCCTGGGGGCCCTGGAGCGTCTGGTAATAAAACCGGGCGGCGTCCCGGTTCAGGTCCAGCAGACGCTGCCGCCGGCGGCCGGCCTCCCGGTCCCCGTCTTCCTCCGGCACCTCCAGCCCGGCGCGCTTGGCAAGAAACCGCACCGCGTCGGGAAAGGTGAGGTTTTCCTCCTCCATGATGAAGTTCACCACGCCGCCGCCCCGCTTGCAGCCGAAGCAGTAGTAGATCTGCTTGTCGGGCGAGACGGAAAAGGAGCCGGTCTTTTCACTGTGGAACGGGCACAGGCCGAAGAGATTGGAGCCCTTCCGCGTCAGCTGCACATAGCTGCCCACTACGTCCACAATGTCGCTGCGGGCGATGAGCTCGTCCAGAAAATTCTGGGGAAATGCCACGGAATGCTCCTCCTTTCGGTCAGTTTTGCCGGTTTCACGGGACATCATACGGAGATTGCCGCCATGTTTTGGCCGGAACACTTATTATATACCCGCTCCTTCCGAAATTTCCTCTTTTTTTTGAAAATTTTTTTCTTTTTTCCGGGAACGACTTTACATTGCTTCTGTCTGATGGGTAAAATGGGCCAAAAGGGGGGGATTTATATGGCAGTTTGCCTGTGGGCAGTGGAACTGGATGACGCGGTGCCGGAGGAAATGGTGCGGCGTATGTGGGAAAACCTCCCGCCCCGGCGGCGGGCGCGGCTGGAGCGGCAGAAAAACGGGGAAAAGGCGCTGGAGGCGCTGGCTGCCTATTGGATTTTACGCAGGGCACTGGAAGAACAGTACCATTGGAGCGGCGCGCTGCCGCCCATGGCCTGGACCGAGGGAGGAAAGCCCTTTTTTCCCCAGGCGCCCACCGTGCATTTTTCCCTAAGCCACACGCCGGGCGGGGTATTGATAGGATTGTCGGCTGCGCCCATAGGGGTGGATCTGGAGCGGACACGGCCGGTGCATCCCCGGCTGCTGGCCCGGACGGGCTGCACGGACCCGGAGGACTTCATGGCCAGCTGGGTGCGGCGGGAGGCCCGGGCCAAGCGGCTGGGCACGCCGGTGGAGCTGGGCGTGGAGACATCGCTGCGGCCGGAGGAGCGGCTGTGGCAGGAGGAGGTCTTTCCGGGCGATTATGCCTGTGCCTGCTATACGGAGTGCGGCGAGCCCCGGCTTTTCCGGCTGCGTCTGACGGATACCTTTTAAATAAAAAGGAAAGCCGGCAGGAACTTCCTGCCGGCTCCAATTATGTTTATACGATCTTGCGGAGAAGGTCCGGGGTTTCCTGCCGGGCTTCCCCTGCGAAATAGCGGATAATGTCCTTGCGGGTCACGATGCCGATGAACGAGTCGTAATCATCCACCACGGGGATGAAATTCTGGTTCATGGCGCTGTGCAGCAGCTGCTCCATACCCACGGTGATCCGTACGGGCGGATAGTTGTTGCTTTGCAGGATGTCCCGCACCCGCAGCTGTTCCATGTCCCGCATGGAGCAGGGGCGGGGGTGTTCCGCATCTTCCGAGAGGAGACGCCAGAGGAAATCGCCTTCACTGGCGGTGCCCACATACCGTCCGTCCCGGGAGATCACGGGGATGGCGGTATAACCGTGGTGCCGCATCTTTTCCAGTCCCTGACGGAAGGTGAAGTCATCATACAGATAAGCCACACTGTTCTTGGGGATCAGAAAATAAGCTATGTTCACTGCGATGCCTCTTTTCTCGGGGCGGTGGCGCCCATATTTGGCCCATTGGCCTCTGGTAACAGTATACAGGAGCCCCGGCTGGAAATGATGAATAATTTATGAAATTTGCTGTTGCGGGGGCTTTACAGAGCGGGCAAGGACTGCTATGATACTTGTCAGTGATATATGCAACAAGAAGGAGCGGTGCGTGTGCTGACAGAAAAAGAAATGGAATTGAGCCCCCTGTTTCGGGATATCAGTTACGAAGAGTACCGCCGGATGATGGACTGCTTTCAGGCGGTGCAGCGGTCGTTCCGGGCGGATGATCTGATGTATGATTTCGCCGCGCCCGGCGGCGGCAGCAGCACAGTTGGCATTGTGGAACGGGGAGAGGCGTCGCTGATCCGCATCGATGAGGACGGCGTGTCCACCGTGCTGGAAGAGCTGGGGCCCGGCAGTGTGTTTGGCAAGAATCTGGCCTTTTCCGCCACCGGCGGCGACAGCCTGGAGGTGGTCTGCCGGACGGACTGCGATGTGATCTTCATCGACTACTTCCATATCCTCAAACGCTGTGAGCGGGCCTGCAGCCACCACAGCATCCTGGTGCAGAACATGCTGCGGCTCATCGCCGACAAGGCCCAGCGGCTCAGCGAGCGGGTGGACGTTTTGTCCCGGCGCTCCATCCGGGAAAAGCTCCTTTGCTACTTCCGCCAGCTTTCTGAAAAGGCAGGCGGCCCCACGTTTACGCTGCCCTTTTCCCTGAGCGTGCTGGCCGATTACATCGCCACGGACCGCAGCGCCATGATGCGGGAGCTCAAGCGGCTTCGGGAGGAGGAAATCATCCGCACAGAGGGGCGAAAAGTGACGCTCTGCGGCTGAAAAAGGACGCAGGTGACGAATGTTCCAAAAAGACCGTTAAAACTTTGGCAAAATAACAATGAAAACTCGTTGACTGCCCTGAGGGCATATGTTAAAATGTAAACAATGTGTCGCGTCGAAGACCCGGCGTGTGCCGGCGTCCAAAATTCAGACATAAGGGAAAGAAGGAACAATATGTATCGTATCGTGAGAAAAGAGGCGCTTCGCCCCACCGTTACCCGGTATGAGATCGAGGCTCCCCTGGTCGCCAAGAAGGCCCAGCCCGGCCAGTTCATCATCCTGCGTGTAGATGAAAACGGCGAGCGCATCCCCATTACCATCAACGACTACAACCCCGAAAAGGGCACGGTGACCATCATCGTCCAGACTGTGGGCGCCACCACGGAAAAGCTCAGCCACCTCAACGAGGGCGACTGCCTGCATGACTTCGTGGGCCCCCTGGGCAAGGCCACTGAGACCGAGGGCAAGAAGAAGGTGTGCGTGGTCGGCGGCGGCGTGGGCTGCGCCATTGCGTATCCCGTGCTGAAGAAGTTCCACGATTCCGGTGCCGAGGTGCACGCGGTCATCGGCTTCAAGAACAAGGACCTGGTCATTCTGGAAGATCAGTTCCGCGCTGCCAGCAGCGTCCTGAAGGTCTGCACCGACGACGGTTCCTACGGCCAGAAGGGCCTGGTCACCGAGGCCCTCAAGGAGCTCATCGACGCGGGCAACCAGTATGACGAGGTATTCGCCATCGGCCCCATGATCATGATGAAGTTCGTCTCCAAGACCACCGAGCCTTACGGCATCCCCACCACCGTCTCCATGAGCCCCATCATGATCGACGGTACCGGCATGTGCGGCGGCTGCCGCCTGAGCGTGGGCGGCGAGATGAAGTTCGCCTGCGTGGACGGCCCGGACTTTGACGGCCACAAGGTGGACTGGGATCTGGCGGTCAAGCGCAACCAGATGTACCACGAGTTCGAGCTGCACAAGCACGAGGAGACCTGCAACCTGTTCAAGAAGGAGGCCGAATAATCATGGCCAATATGTCTTTAGTGAAAAATCCCATGCCCTCTCAGGAGCCCGACGTCCGTAATAAGAACTTTGACGAGGTGGCTCTGGGCTATACCGAGGAGCAGGCTCTGGATGAGGCTCAGCGGTGCCTGAACTGCAAGAATAAGCCCTGCATGACCGGCTGCCCCGTTATGGTACATATCCCCGAGTTCATCGCTGAGGTGGCCAAGGGCAACTTCGAAGCTGCCTATCAGATCATCTCCGCCACTTCCGCCCTGCCCGCCGTGTGCGGCCGTGTCTGCCCCCAGGAGAGCCAGTGCGAGAAGTACTGCGTCCGCGGCAAGAAGGGCGAGCCCGTGGCCATCGGCCGCCTGGAGCGGTTCGTGGCTGACTGGCACAACGCCCACACCTGCGAGCTTCCCCCCAAGCCTACCCCCAACGGCCACCGCGTGGCGGTTGTTGGTTCTGGCCCTGCGGGCCTGACCTGCGCCGGCGACCTGGCCCGCAAGGGTTATGATGTCACCGTGTTCGAGGCACTGCACCTGGCCGGCGGCGTTCTGGTGTACGGCATCCCCGAGTTCCGTCTGCCCAAGTCCATCGTCCAGAAGGAAGTGGATGGCCTGAAGGCTCTGGGCGTCACCATCGCCACCAACACCGTGGTGGGCCGCACCATCTCCGTGGATGAACTGATGGAGGAGATGGGCTTCGAGGCCGTGTTCATCGGCTCCGGCGCTGGCCTGCCCATGTTCATGAACATCCCCGGTGTCAACTACCGCGGCGTGTACTCCGCCAACGAGTTCCTCACCCGTATCAACCTGATGAAGGCCTACCGCGAGGGCTCCGATACCCCCATCCAGCACCCCAAGAAGGTGGCTGTGGTCGGCGGCGGCAACGTGGCTATGGACGCCGCCCGCTGCGCCAAGCGTCTGGGTGCCGAGGTCTATATCGTCTATCGCCGCGGCATGGAAGAGCTCCCCGCCCGTAAGGAAGAGGTGGAGCATGCTGAGGAAGAGGGCATCATCTTCAAGACCCTGTGCAACCCCGTGGAGATCTTCGCCGACGAGAACGACGACGTCACCAAGATCCGCTGCATCCGCATGGAGCTGGGTGAGCCCGACGCCTCCGGCCGCCGTCGTCCCATCGAGGTTCCCGGCAGCGAGTTCGACCTGGACGTGGACTGCGTCATCATGTCTCTGGGCACCAGCCCCAACCCCCTGATCAAGGACACCACCAAGGGTCTGGAGATCAACAAGAAGGGCGGCATCGTGGTCAACGAGGACGGCCTGACCTCCAAGGAGAACGTGTATGCCGGCGGCGATGCCGTTACCGGCGCTGCCACCGTTATTCTGGCCATGGGCGCCGGCAAGACCGCTGCCCGTGCCATCGATGAGCAGCTGAGCAAGAAGTAATCCTTAAAGCAAAAAACGATGCGGACCATTTGGTCCGCATCGTTTTTTATACCCCGGGAAGAAGCAGATCGTGGAGAGACGGCCCGGCCCGCAGGTGGATTTTTGTCGAATTTGCTTGACAAGAGAACAGATCTGAGGCAGACTGACCATATAAATTGATCAAAGGAGGCTGAGAACGATGGCGTATTGCAGAAATTGCGGAGCGGAGATCAACGAGTATGCGCTTACGTGCCCCAAGTGCGGCGCACAGCAAAGAACGGAGCCCTCGGCGGCGCCGGATGAAGGCGGATTTTTGTGGGGACTTCTGGGATGCTGCATCCCCATCGCGGGACTCATCCTGTTTCTGGTGTGGAAGGACACCAAGCCCAACACGGCCAAGGCGGCAGGCATCGGCGCGCTGGTATCTGTGGGCGCGTATATTTTGTTCTATATACTTGCGTTTGCCTTTGGCATCGGCTCGGCCATGATCACCTGAGGTGCGGGACTGGATCTATCGATGGCTGCCTATCATCTTCGGCTGTCATTGCAGGCCGGAGCGGTCGTTTTTCTTCCGGGGCAGGCAGCTGCCTCTGTGCGCCCGCTGTACCGGGGAACTGCTGGGCATCCTGACGGCGGTGGGCAGCTGGTGGCTGTGGCGTCCACCTGTGGCGCTGGCGCTGGTGCTGCTGGTGCCGCTGGTGGTGGATGGCCTGGTGCAGCTGTGTACCGCCTATGAAAGCCGGAATTACCGGCGACTTTGGACCGGCGTACTCTTTGGCTACGGCCTGACCGCCCTGTTTTTCCTGTCCACAGCCTGGGTGTTTCACCAGGGGCGTCTTCTGGGCCTTTCCTGGAAAAGCGGACTATGATCATGAAAAAGGACATGTGCATTGGCACATGTCCTTTTTATTTATGTGAGGGCCTGCGCCCTTACAGGTCTACCACCGTGACGGTATGCCCGGTGGCGGGCAGGAACTTGTTCAAGAGGTCCGCGGTGCGCAGCTTCAGACTGCTGGTGCAGATGCAGGGGTGGCAGGAGAACCACTCCGCCTCATAGACCTCCCGCTCCATCAGCAGCGTCACGGCGTGCTCGTGGTCATTCATGAGCCCCAGCACCGTGGCAGAGCCGGGCGTGCAGTGCAGCAGATTCCAAAGCTCCTCCTCCGGGGCAAAGGACAGGCGGGCAGAGCCGATCTGGTGGCTCAGGTCCTTGGTGTGGAACGGCTTGTCCGGCCCCATGGCCAGAAGATAAAACTTGGTTTTCTGCCGGTTGCACAAAAAGAGGTTTTTGCAGATGGGCATGCCCAGCACAGCGCTGACGGCGGCGCATTTTTCCATGTTGTCCGCGGGGTCGCTGGATACCCGGTCATAGTCAATGCCCAGGCGCTCCAGCATATCAAAGGCCGCCTCCTCCTGGGGGAGGAGGGGACCCTCGGGCCGGGTGTTATGGAACAGGGGGGACAGATACACGGCTCACGCCTCCGTTTCCAGCAGCTTTTCGCCGGCGCGGTAGATGTCGCCGGCGCCCACGGTGAGCACCAGGTCGCCGGGCTGGACGGTCTTGCGCAGCGCCTCCGTCACCTTGTCCAGGGTGGAGCAGTACACGGCGCCGGGGATGTTGCGGCAGAGGTCGGCAGAGGAGATGCCCATGGTGTTCTGCTCCCGGGCTGCGAAGATCTCGGCAAGGATAGCCACATCCGCCAGCTTCAGCTCCTCCACAAACCGGTCAAAGAAGGCGACGGTGCGGGTGTAGGTGTGGGGCTGGAACGCCACCACCAGGCGCTTGTAGCCAAGGTCGCGGGCCGTGGTGAGCAGGGCGTGGATCTCGTCGGGGTGATGGGCGTAGTCGTCATAGACCTCGGCACCGCGGAAAGTGCCCTTGTGCTCGAAGCGGCGTCCGGCACCCGCAAAGGACGCAAGGCCCTCTTCCACGGCCTTGCCGGGCAGATCCAGCGCGTAGGCGGCGGAGGCGGCTGCCAGGGCGTCCAGCACGTTGTGGCGGCCGTAGACGTGGAGCTTCACATGGGCATAGAACTTGCCGTGGATCATGATGTCGAATACGGGACGGCCGTCCTCCTCCGTGAGGTTGGCGGCAGTGCAGTCGGCAGGATTTTCCAGGCCGAAGGTGAAGATGGGGTGCTTCAGCCCTGCCACGGACTCCATGGCGCCGGGGTTGTCGGCGTTGACGATGACAGAGCCGCGGGAGGGCACCAGGTCGGCGAACTTGTGGAAAGAACGCTCAATGTCCTGGAGATCCTTGAAAAAGTCCAGGTGATCGGCTTCCACGTTCAGAATGACTGCCACAGTGGGGAAGAAGCTCAGGAAGCTGTTGCAGTATTCGCAGGACTCCAGAATGATGGTGTCGCCCTGGCCCACCCGGTAGCCGGAGTGGAGCAGGGGCAGCGTGCCGCCGATCATGACAGTGGGGTCCGCCTCTGCGGCCATGAAGATGTGGGTGCACATGGAGGTGGTGGTGGTCTTTCCGTGGGTGCCGGAGACGCACAGGGCGTTGGGATAGCGCTGCATGATGGCGCCCCAGGCCTGGGCCCGCTCGTAGACGGGGATGCCCCGGGCCACAGCACCGGCAATCTCCGGGTTGCCGTCGTGGACGGCAGCGGTGCGGATCACCAGGTCGCAGTCACCCAGGTTGTCGGCGTTGTGGCCGATGGAGACAGGGATGCCCAGCGCGCGCAGGTGGGCCACGGTCTCACTCTCGTTCATGTCAGAGCCCTGGACCTCCAGGCCCATGCCCTTGAGCACTTCCGCCAGGGGGCACATGCTGACGCCGCCGATGCCCACCAGATGGGCCCGCTTGCCGGGAACAATGAATTCACGGATGGGAAGGGGATTGTTCATCATGGAAAAGAACTTCCTTTCAATCGCCTCCGCATTGCATTGCCGGAGGCGGCATTGTATAATCATAAGCAATTTATTATAGTATATTTGGATGGAAAATGCAACTGAAAGCAGGGAGAACCATGACCAGGATTCCTGGATATGTGAATGAAATTTTGCAGACGCTGGAGCGGGGCGGGTATGAAGCCTGGTGCGTGGGCGGCTGCGTGCGGGACCGTTTTTTGGGCCGCGAGCCCCAGGACTGGGATGTGACCACCTCTGCCCGGCCGGAGCAGACCATGGCGCTGTTCGGCGACCGGGCGGAGGCCACAGGGCTGCGGCACGGCACGGTCACCGTCCGCTGCGGTACGGAGCGGGTGGAGGTGACCACCTTCCGCCTGGACGGCGCGTACCGGGACCATCGGCGGCCGGAGACCGTGGCATTCACGGACTCCCTCACGGAGGACCTGCGCCGCCGGGACTTTACCGTCAATGCCATGGCTATGGACCGGCACGGGACGGTGTGCGACCCCTTCGGCGGACAGGAGGACCTTGCGCAGGGAGTCCTGCGGTGTGTGGGGGCGGCGGAGGAGCGGCTGCGGGAGGATGCGCTGCGGATCCTGCGGGGCCTGCGCTTTTCCGCCTGTCTGGGCCTTGTGCCGGAGGCGGAGACAGAGGCGGCCATGCACCGCTGTGCCCCGCTTCTGGCGGACATTGCCCCGGAACGGATCTGGGAGGAACTGCGGCGGCTGCTGTGCGGCCTGTGGGCGGCCGAGACCCTGCGGCGCTTCCCGGATATTCTGGCGGTGTTCTGGCCGGAGACGGCGGCCATGGTGGGCTTTGAACAGCACAGCTGCCACCACTGCTACGATGTATGGGAGCACACGCTCCACGCCCTGGCCGCTGTACCGGGGGAGACGGTGCTGCGCTGCACCGCGCTGCTCCACGATGTGGGGAAGCCCGCCTGCTTCACCCTGGACTCAGCCGGGAACGGACACTTTCCCGGTCACCCGGAGCAGGGAGCGGTCCTGACGGATGCCATGCTGCGGCGGCTGCGGGTGAACAACCGTACCCGGGAGACTGTGGTGCGCCTGGTACGCTGGCATGATCGGAACATCCCACGGACGCCCGCAGGAATCGGCCGTGCCCTTTCGGAGCTGGGAGAAGAAGATCTCAGGCGGCTGCTGGAGATCAAGCGGGCGGACAACCTGGCCCAGGCCCGGCAGGACCTGCTGGGCGAGATCCGGCTGGCAGGAGACATTCTGGACCGTCTGGTGGAGGACCATGCCTGCGTCCGCATCAATCAGCTGGCGGTGCGGGGCGGTGATCTGGCGGAGCTGGGCCTTGCGGGAGTGGAGATCGGCCGGACGCTGCGGGCGCTGCTGGACGCTGTGCTGGACGGAGCGGTGCCCAATACCCGGGAGGCTCTGATGCAGTATGCCCGGAACATGAATCATGAAACCGTGTAAGGTGCCCCATGCGGGGCACCTTTTGATTTGGCGTGCCATAGTATGGGTGCGAGGAGGGATACAGGATGAAGCCATGCTTTGGCATATTGGGCGGCGACCGCAGGCAGGCAGAACTTTGCCGGCTGCTGCGGCGGGATGGACATACGGTGCATACCTTCGGCCTGAAGGAGTGGCTGCCAGACGAAGACAGCGCGCTGGAGGCGGCTGAGGGGGCACCGGTGGTGATCTTGCCGCTGCCGGTATGCGGTGCCGACGGCCTTTTCAACTGCCCGGACAGGAAGATCGATCCCACTGCGCTGCTGACGAGGTTTTCCCCGGAGCAGGTTTTGCTGGGAGGGCGCGTGAGCGACCCTATGGGGCGGGCAGCGGCGGAGAAAGGCCTTACATTATTGGATTATTTCGCCCGGGAGGAGCTGACGGTCACCAACGCCGCCATTACGGCAGAGGGAGCCATCCAGACGGCCATGGAACACCTGGACCGAACTATTTGGGGAATGGACTGCCTGGTGCTTGGGTTCGGCAGGATCGGGAAGCTGCTCTGCCGTCGTATTCAGGGTTTGGGCGGCCGTGCGGCGGTCTTTGCCAGAAAGCCGCAGGATCGGGCATGGGCATCCGCCTGCGGATATGAGGCCATGGATCTTGTGGATATGCGTCGCGCCCTGGGCCGATTCAGCCTGGTATTCAATACGGTCCCCTCCTTGGTTCTGGATGCGGCTTTGCTGGAACGGCTGCCTAAAGAGTGTCTCCTGGTGGACCTGGCGTCTCAGCCGGGCATCGATCATAAGGCGGCGGAGGCGGCAGGACATACGGTGATCTGGGCCCGGTCATTGCCGGGCAGACTGGCGCCGGTCACAGCAGCGGAAGCCATCCGGGATACGATTTATCATATTTTGGAGGAACGAGGTGGCCTTGTGTGAGAAAAGAGCGGGTCGGCTTTGCGGTGTGCGGTTCATTCTGCACCCATGAAAAAGCCCTGCGTGCGCTGGAGGCGCTGACCAAAGAATATGAAACCGTGATCCCCATCGTCTCAGAAACAGCCGCGTATACGGATACACGGTTTGGCACGTCGGACGCACTGCTGGAAAAAATGGAGGAGCTGACCGGGCGGGAAGTGCTGTGTGATATTCCTGCTGTGGAACCGATCGGGCCCAAAGGACTGCTGGACGTACTGGTCATCGCACCGGCTACGGGCAATACCTGTCTCTTATACACATCTCCGAGCCCACGAGACCGGAGCCTAT
>URKI01000006.1 GCA_900548505.1 uncultured Oscillibacter sp.
CGGCAGCGTCAGATGTGTATAAGAGACAGGGGTTGATGTACTGCTCTTTCTCCACGCAAAACTGCGTTCCGCCGGTGAAGGCGCCTTTGCCGTCGATGGGCTGGCCCAGGGCATTGATGACCCGCCCCTTGAGGAACGGTCCCATGGCAAGGCTCAGCCGCCGGCCGGTATTGCGTACAAAGTTTCCTGCAGAGATACCGCTCATGCCGGCATAGGGCATGAGCAGGATCCGGTCATTTTTGAAGCCCACTACCTCGGCCATGATCTGACCGCCGGACTCGCCGTTGTAAATACGGCAGATATCGCCCACAGCGGCCCGGCCGCCGGAAGCCTCGATGGACATGCCCACGATGTTTTCGATCTTTCCGGTGTAGCTGATGGTCTGGGCCTGCTGCACCTGCTGGATCATCTTTTCAAACAAACCCCGCGCCTCCTCTCAGCCTCCGTGGAGGATGTCCCGGAGATTGTGGATCTGGGTGGACACACTGGCATCGATGATCTCGTCCGGCATCTCGATGATGCAGGTGCCGGACTCGTCGTCCGCCAGAGGAATGAGCTTGATGTGCTCCGACAGCCCCGTGAGGGAGGCGGTCAGCTCCGGCGTGATCTGCGCCAGCTCCCGGGCGTCACAGCCGCCCACATAGATGCGGACCCACTCCCGCCGCTTGAGCCGCTCGGTGGCCATCTGGATCATGCGGGCGACGACCTCCCGGCTGCTCTTGAGGCTGATGTGGATGATCTTCTCCGCCACCGCGATGCTCAGATCGCACAGCTCGTCCTGGGTCTTTTCCATCAGGTCCTCCCGGGCTTGGATGGCTTTTTCCAGAAACGCGCGCACCTCCTGCTGCTCCTCCCGGCGCTGGGTTTCCACCGCCGCGGCGCCCTCTGCCTGAGCCTTTTTCATCCCGTCGGCGTAGCCCTGCCGGTATCCGGCCTGCCGGGCGTCCTCCCGGAGTGCCTGGGCCTCCTGCTCCGCCTGGGCGCGGTACTGCTCCAAAAGGGCCTCTCCCTCCCGCCGTGCCTGGGCCACGATCTCATCGGCCTGCACACGGGCGTAGGAGAACAGCGCCGCAGCGCCGGCACCGGCGTCCTCCGCCGGCTCTTCCATCTCGGGGGAAGCCTCCTGCGGTGTGGGCTCCTCTGCCTGCGGTTCCTTCTCTTGCGGGGAAAGTTCCTCATCCAGCGTGATACCTTCCGCCTCCGGAAAAACGTAATCGTTTACCTGGCCAAGAAAATGCTTGAGTATATTAGGCAATGATATCGTCCTTTCCACCCTTGAGGATGATCAGCTCGTTCTTCTCCTCCAGATCGCGGATGATGCCCACGATCCGTTGCTGCGCTGCTTCCACATCCCGGATCCGCACGTTGACAGTGACCTCCAGATCGTCCCGGATGCTCTGGGCCATACGGGCAGAGACATTGGAGAAGATCTTGTTTGCCACATCGTGGTTGGCTCCCTTGAGCGCCAGCACCAGGTCCTTGGGATCGCAGTCCCGCACAAAGCGCTGAACAGAGCGGTCATCCATGGTGACGATGTCCTCAAAGACAAACATCCGCTTGCGGATCTCGTCGGCCAGAGCCTCGTTGTGGTCGGACAGGCGATCGAAAATACTCTTTTCGCTGGCCCGGTCCAGATTATTCATCACGCCGGCCACATAATCCACACCGCCCACCTTCACGTTGTTGGTGGTCATGATGCTGGAGAACCGCTTCTCCATTTCCGCTTCAATGATCTTTACCGCCGCAGGAGAAGCACTTTCCATATTGGCGATGCTCTCCACCACCTTCACCTGCCGCTCCGGGTCCAGCTCGTCGATGACTGCGGCGGACTTCTCCGGCTCCACATAGGACAGCACCAGCGCGATGGTCTGGGGCCGCTCATGCTGCAGCGCTGCGTAAAGGGATTTCGCATCCGCCTTGTTGAGGAAGGAAAATTCCCGGTTTTTCAAGGACTTGGTGACCTTTTCCAGCAGTTGGTTGGCCGTCTGGGTCCCAAAGGCCCGCTCCAGGACTGCCCGGGCGTACTCCAGTCCGCCCTCCGTCACCGCCTTGTTGGTCAGGCACATCTGATAGTACTCGTTGAGCACATTTTCCGTGGTGGCGGAATCCAGATGTCCCAGCTTGGCTACCTCCAGGGTGATCTGCTCCACGTCTTCCGGGTCCATATACTGATAGAGCTGGGATGCCTTTTCCGTTCCCAGGGACACAATGATGGCCGCGGCTTTCTGCTGGCGGGTAAGCTCCCGGGCGGGAGACGGCGGCTGCTTTTCCGGTGCTGCCGCTACCTCCGCAGCAGCCTTGTTGGTCTCGCTCATTTCGACTCACCCTCCCGCAGCCAGTTTCGTACCATCTGCGCCGCGATCTCCGGATTTTCCTCGGTGAACTTCCGGATATCCTGACGCAGTTCCATACTCCGCTCCGTCTGCATCTCCATAATGTCAGCCTGCTTGGACGGAGGCGGGGCCACCGGCACCACAGGTTCACTCTCCTGCCGGAGCTTGCGCTTTTTCCTCCGTCCCCGCACCAGCAAAATCACCACCAGCAGCAGCAAAAACAGCGCCACACCGCCCAGGGCGGCATACAGAATCCACGGCGGGATACTGGCCGCAGGCAGAGCAGACTCCTGCTCTTCGTAGAACGGAGAAACCAGAATGGAAATCTTGCTCTGCTGATCGGCGGTGGTAATACCGGCTGCCCGGCCCACATGGCTGTACAGGTCATCCTGGGACACGCTGCCCGCCGCAGCGGAATTGATCGTCACCGACACCATCACGTCGGAGATGTAGCCCGCCACATGCTCGGTCTGCTGTTTGGTGGTATCCACCAGGCGGTCTGTCTCGCCGGAGGCGGAAATATTGGATTCCGTTCCGTCGGGCTGCGTCTGGTTTTCCACATAGGTGTTCAGGTCGGCGTTGGACTGCGTTCCAGCCACACCACCGGTATTTTGTTCGCCGTCCCGGACAATGCTGTCGTCCCAGATCTGGGTGCCGATGATGCCGTCATCCTTCCCCTGCGCCCAGTCCTCCAGGGAGTAATCGGTGGAGTCCGTGTAGCTGCGGTCCAGATCCACCACCGTGTTGACGCTCACCCGCACATTGTCCTGGCCATACAGAGGCAGCAGCACCTGCATGACCCGGGTGCGGATCAGGTTGTTGTACTTTTCCTCCAGCTCCAGCTTCAGTTGGGAGGCACTTTCCACATCCCCGAATTCCGCATCGGCGGAGTAGGTGTTGCCATAGGAGTCGCTGATCTCCACGTTCTCCACACTCAGTCCGGACATGCCATGGCTGACCAGGTTGCGGATGGCCTTCACCTCGTTGTCGGTAAGGGTCTTGCCGTCCTCCATGGTCACCTGCACGGCGGCGCTGGCCTCCACCTGATCTCCGCTGTCCAGCACGTAAGTGTGATCTTCGCCCGGTGTGAGCAGCACACTGGCCTTTTCCACACCGTCCATATTGCAGATAACTGCGGCCATGTAGTCCTGCAAGTCGTACAAAACCAGCTGGTCCCGCTCCGACTCGGTGGTCAGGCTGCCCACATGGTCCATATAAGTCCCGTAGTCATAACCGGAGGAGGGATACCCTGCCACCAGGACCTTGGCCATCAGCGAGGCCTTCTGGTTCTCCGGCACCAAGATCGCGTCCCCGTCCACTCGGTAATCCGTGATTCCGTTGTCTGAAAAATATGTAAGGATTGCCGTCTGGTCGCTCTGGCTCAGGCCCGTGAACAGCTCTGTATACGGGCGGTTGGCCATTACCAGAGCAATAACCGCCGCTGCCACGACCACTGTCAGCACACAGCCCCCTATCAGGAGCTTGACTTTTTTAGAGGCCGACTGCCAGCGCTGCTTTACCTGTTGGGCAATCTGCTTTGCCTTTTCCTTCATACGTTATCTCCCGGATCCATGTGTTGGACATCAGAGGCTGATCCTCATCAATTCGCTGTACGCGTCCAGCGCCTTATTGCGCATCTGCACCAAAAGTGAGACGGACAGCTCCGCCTGGGTGGCCGCGATAGAGGCCTGCGCCGGGTTATCCAGCTGTCCGGTTGCAAGCGCATAATACGCTTCGTTCTTGGCCGCGTCCGTCTCTTTCACGTTGTCCACCATGGAGCGGAAAATATCCTCAAATATGGTGGATTGTGTTTTTGTGCTCCCGCCGGCAGTCGGGGCGGAATCCGTCTGAAGCGGCCGGATGGGGGTAATACTTTGAAATTCCATTCTGATCTTCCTTTTTCTTGGATACGCCGCTGGCCTGAAAGCCAGCGGCGCTGAAACCGTATGATTTATCGTCCGATCTCCAATCCCTTGGCCGTCACCTGCTTAAGCACATTGAAGGCGGTGACATTGGCGGAATACGCCTGGGACGCGGACATGGCATCGGCCATTTCTTTGACTAGGTCCACATTGGGCATCTCCACATATCCGTCCGCGTTGGCGTCCGGATTGGTGGGATCGTACACCAGCTTGAAATCTGAGGGATCTTCGGCGATCTCGGTGACCCGCACGCCGCCGGAGGTGGGAACCGCCTCGCCCCGGGCCCGGGCCAGCGCCTGCTGGAACGGTGTTTGGGTATCCTGAGACTCCAGAACTACCATCTTCCGCCGGTAGGGTCCGCCGTTTTCCGTCCGCGTGGTATTCTGGTTTGTGATATTCTCCGAGATTACGTCCAGTCGAAGCTGCTGGGCGGTCAGGCCGGAGCCCACGATATTCATAGAACTCAAAAAAGCCATGCTCGTACCTCTTATCCGTTAATAGCTGTACGAATCAAAGAAAAGTCACTGCTTATGGCATTCATCACATATTGCATCTGATAGCCCTCCCGTACGAGTTCTACCATTTGCTCCGTGACGTTGACACCATTGCCATCCAACCGTGTGCTTTCCTCCGCCTGGCGTATTTCGACAGGGGTCGTTTCAATAGCCTCGCGGATTGAAGAAGCATCTGTCCCATCACGGGATGCGGATTGAATGGCCTTTTGCAGTGACTCCTCAAAAGTTGCATATTTTGTTTTGTAACCAGGCGTTTCTGCATTTGCAACATTATCCAAAATACAGGCCTGCTTACTCCACAGATACCCCATCGATCTTTGGAGCATCCGCAAAGAATTACTATTCAAGCATTCCATCTTGCTTTGGCATCTCCTTCCGTACAGTCCTTCACCCTGTACGCGCGGAGACCCTATACCTGATTCATCGAACTAAGAATCTCCTGACACGCATCATAACATTAGGTTATATAGTAAACATCCGACGTTTTTCGACCTTTGCAAGTGTAACACCAAAAGGTTATTTTTGCAAGAATCAATAGCTAATATTACCCATTAAAATTTCGTCAAAATTTTGTCAAAATTGCTACAACGAATTTGGGCAATTTAAGAGACTATAATTTTTGAATATATTTCTATTTTTTAAATCTTATATATTCACGTTATATTAAAATTTTTTATTTGGTCGGTTCTAATCTTTTGCAGAAATATGTAAATCTCCAATCATTTTCACAAATTATTTTTCAAATTTCCGCACTATACAATTTAATATTATGTCATCTCCGTTTTACCTGAGCGTCTCCTAGCAAAATCCAATCAAAAATCAGAAAGCCAACTGAAGAGTGTCTCTTCAGCTGGCTTTCTATCTTCCCATACTGCTCAGAGTGTCAGCGCCCGGGCCAGCACCACCGCCATCTCCGCCCGGGTCATGATCCGGCCGGGCTCCAATTTCCCGGCGGAAGTGCCGGTGATGATGCCGGTCTGCAGCAGGACGGACATGGCGCCCCGGGCATAGGCAGGCACTGCGCCGCCGTCCGGATAGGCACCCAGCAGCGCGGTATTTTCTGCACCGATGCTCCAGCCCACCGTCTGCATGGCCCGGTACAGGATCGTACAGGCCGCCGCCCGGGTCAGCGGCGCATCCGGACGGAAGTTCCCATCGCTGTATCCATCCACGATTCCAAGCCCATACGCCGCCTGGATGGCATCGGCGTAGTAGCTGTTCGCCGGCACATCGGGAAAGCTCCGATAAGAGGTGCGAGGCAGGGACAGGGCCCGGTCCACCATGGCCAGGAAGCTGCCCCGGGTAATAGCCCGTGCAGGGGAGAACTGCCCGGCGCCGGTGCCGTTGACCACGCCGCTCTCATAGAGGAAGTCCACCGCAGGCGCCGCCCAGCCGTAGCTGTACGACACGTCCTGAAAATAGCCGGAGGCACTGCCGGAACTGACGATGATCCGCACCTGTCCCTGATACGTCCGGTTCTGGGAGTCCGTCCCGGTATAGATCAAGGTCACCGTCCCCTGGTAGCCCACCCTCGGCACGAAGGTCACCGACGAGAGATCCGGGCTCTTTCCGGGATAATACCGGGTACCGGTCCGCACCTCGCTGTTTGACGCCCGGAAACCGTCATACTGGCTGTAAAGGCGCCCTGCGCCAAAGACGGATGTGGTCACAAACTGCACCGACTCCAGCGTTCCCAGGCCACGGGCCTTGCAGGCGGCGCTGAAATCAGCGGCTCGGAACGTCACGGGCTGGTAGGCAGTGGTATACACGATCTCCGATGCGGCACTGGCGGAGCTGATCACCCGGATCTCCACTGTGCCCGTAAACCGCTCTCCTCCGGTGGTCCACCCGGTATAGGAGATGGACACCGTACCGCTGAAGGACGCGGCAGGGACAAAGCTCACCCGGTCCAGGTACGGAGACTGCGCGCGGTAGTAGTTGGTGGAAGCGCTGACCTTGCCGGCGTAGTCTCCGTCGTCGTAGTCATAATACAGCGTGCCCTTGGAAGAGGACGGAAGCGTGAAGCGCACATACCGCAGCGTTCCGCCTGCCGTCTCCCGGGATACATCGTTGAAGTCCGAAGCGTTGAACTCCACCGCCTGTCCGTTGGAGGTCTGATAGGAGATCGTGTCCGCATCGGCGCCCACCCGGATGGAGACTGTGCCGGTAAAGGAAGCGCCGCCGGTGCTCCATCCGGTAAAGGGGATGGACACCGCGCCGCTGAAATCCGCTCCGGCCTGGAACATCACCTCGTCCAGGTACGGTGAGGAAGTACGGTAGTATTTCCTGGATGAGGTGACACGGTCAGACGACGAGGTGCTTCCGTAATACAGCGTGCCCTGAGAGGCGGAAGGCAGTGTAAAGCGCACTGCGTCCAAGGCGCTTCCGGTCAGATCCTTGCATATGGCATTGAAATCACCGTCGTCAAAGGTGACGGTGCCGCCCTTTGCCACGTCATAGCGGATGGAGCCGCTCCCGGCCGCCGCCTCCTCCACCTGGATCACCACCCGGCCCTGAAAGGACTCCCGGTTGGTGTCCCAGCCGGTATACGTGATGACGGCCTTCCCGTCAAACCCGTCGGCGGGGACGAAGTAGACGCTGCCCAGGGACGGGGTGCCGGAGGCATAATACTGGGTGGAAGTGCGCACCGCTGTGCCGGGGTACTGGCTGGAGAGGTACTGGTAGGTCAGGGTGCCGGTGCCGCTGTCCGGCAGGGAAAATGTCACGTATTTCAGATCCCGCCCCGTGCGGGCACGGCACACCGCATTGAAGTCATCTGCGTTGAACTGCACGGCCTCCCCATTGGCAGCAGAGTAGCCCACGTCCTTCTGGGCGTCCACCTCCACTTCCACCGTGCCCTGAAAGAACCTGGTCCCGGAGGCGTATCCGGTGTAGCTGATGACAGCGGTGCCGCTGAAGTCTCCCTTGGGAACGAAGGTAAGATCTGAAAGGCCCATCTGACCGGAGCCGGGGCTGACATAATACCGCTCCGCTGTTCCCACGCCGGCACCGGTATCATCGCCGGAGGTATATCGGTAGTAGAGCGTGCCCTGGTCGGTGGGCACCGAAAGTCCGCTGATATAGCTCAGCGACTCCCCCAGCACCGCAGATGCACGGTTTTGAAACTGCCCCCGCAGCCCGGAGAAGTCCAGCGGATCGCCGGCGCCGGCAGAGGCCGTGATAACTGCCGCCGTGCTGCGCTTGACGGTGACGGTGGCCGAATCCGTATAGTTGGAAAAGCCATTGACCTTGGCGGTGATGACAGCTGTGCCCTCCGACACAGCGTAGAGATATCCGCTGTCCACCCGCACCACGGCGGCGTCGCTGGTGGTCCAGGTAACGCCCTTGCCCTGCAAAGAGGGGCCGTAGAGGGTGTAGCCCAGTTCGTACCGGTCCCCTACCTTCAGGTCCTGGTCCTCCAGGGCGTCCTTGTCCAGAACGATGCCCTGCACTGTGACGGTACAGGCAGCCTCCTGGGTGGAGGAGACGGCAAAGATCCGGGTCTTTCCGGCGGCCACGCCGGTGACTGTGCCGGACTGGTCCACGTCGGCCACGGCCTTGTCCTCACTGCGCCAAGTGACGGTCTGGGGTGCCGTGTCCGGCACCACGGTAGCCGAGAGGCGTCCGGTATATCCAGGCGCCAGTTCCAGCGTGGTGGGCGTCACCGATACGCCAGTGGGGTCGGCAGGGCTGACAGTGATGGTGCAGGTATCCTTTTGGGCCTCTCCCATCCCCACAGGCGGAGTCACAGTGACCGTGACCGCTACTGTCTCGTCCTCCGTGGTCTCAGGTACCGCCATCGCCTCCGCAGTGGCGGTGAGGGAATTGGAGCCGGCGGGGGTCACGGACACCTCGTCCTCCCGGCCGTCGGCCACAGACCAGTCCACAGAGAACCCCTCCGGCAGCTCCGTAGTGCCGTCAGAAAGGATGACCGATGCCGTCAGCACCTGGGTCTGCCCCACTTTCAGTGCCGCCGATCCCGGCTCCAACGAGACGCGCTCCAGAGAAGGCGCCCCGGTTTCCTCCTCCGCCAGCGCGGCCGGGGACACGGCGGCGCACAGGGAAAATGCCAATAAAAGGGACAGCAGTCGGCTTCCCATGGTATGTCTCATCCCAAATTCCTCCTTAAAAATTCCATGCAATGGCACGGGGGCGGGCAGAATCTGCCCGCCCCCGTGGGGTTCGGCCTCCGCAGCGGAGGCCGCGGTGCTTGATACGTGCGCGGGGATGGCGTCTCACTGCACCTGGACGAACGCCACGCCGCCGTCCACCAGTCCGATACTGCTTTTTTCCAGGCGGAATGTCAGATTCTGGCGGGTGGAGTTGCTGTTGGCATCGCAGATATAGCTGGAGTCAAACAGCACGATGGTGGTCCCCAGGGGGATCTGCTTGAAGTCCAGCGCCAGAGTGCTGGCGGGCGCCTTGATTTCATTAGGGTAACTGAACTTGTCTTTGCTGACGCTCACACCCATGATATCCTTCAGCCGCACAGCCGTGCCGGTGGCAGTGTACTGGGTCTGCCAAACCGCCTTGGGGAGTTGGTCTACGCCGTTTTGCGTCACCAGCTGGTAGACCGGCTCGTTGAACACGAAGGTCACGGTGCCGCTGTACAGGTTCGCCCCGTCCGGCGCGGCAGCCGTATTGACACTCTGGAGCTCCGGAGGCGTCTTGTCCGGGATATACACACCGGAAACGCCCGCGAAGGACATCTCAGAGCCCAGCGGGCTCTCAGCACTGGCCAGGCAGTAATAAAGCGTGCCGCCGGTCATGCTGCTGGTGAAATTCTGCTCCTGGCGATAGCTGTTGCCCTGGGTCAGGGATTTGCTGCCCTGGGCGGCAATGGTCACGCCCATGGTGGCGGTGCCGCTGATGAGGTTGGCCACCGTGGAGCGGATATTGCTCTCCTGGTCGGTTTTGGCAAACTCATCAAAGACGGAGTAGCCATTGCTGTATGTGGTGCACAGGGCCGTCAGGACCGTATAGGTCTTGCCGCTGGAGCCCAGGAAGTTTTTCCACTCAGCCGCCTTGTCATCCGCCACATAGGAATCGAACGGCTCTTTGAGGACCGAGGGGATCTCATTGCTGGCAATGAGCACATAGTTGAGGTCCGCGGTGGTGTCCGTCTGGAAGTTCACGGAGGGGCTGTAATTGTTCAGGGTGATCTTGGGCTTGCCCACGTCCTGTGTGCTGAACTGGTACGCCATGACCTGGGAATATGTCTGGGACGTGCCCTGGAGCACAAAGTAGACCGTGTAGGGCGTGGTCTTGTCCAGTCCGCTCACCAGCTCCACCTCCACGCTGGCGCCGCACTGCACCACGCCGTACTTGATCCGGTCGTTGCGGTAGTTGCTGCTTGCGTTGACGATGTTCAGATAGTCGGGAGAGCCCAGCTGAGGCGGCGCAGGCTGGTCCTGGGCGCCGCTCTTGGGCAGTGTCTGCCAGTTGTCCCGGATGCCGTAGTTGGTGGAGCCGTCCTTGCTGACGGTGGACACGGTACCCATGGGCGCCACCACATAGTATACAGTCCCCGGCCGGTCCAGCATGAGCCGCATCTCCACCGTGGAGTCTCCGGCGGTAAACTCCGGATATCCGCCGATGAAGGAAGGGGCCGTGTTGTCGGTGAATTGCTTGCGCAAGGAAAAATCGGCAGGCAGGCCGATGTTGGTTACGCCATTGCTCAATGCCTCGGTCCAGTTTTCCTCGGTGAGATCAGCGGTGAGGAATCCCAGGTCGTTGTCGCTGCCCGCGGCAACATAGATCTTCAGGTTCACCCGCTGGCTCCATACGCCCTTCCGGGGCGCCGGGTCCGCAATGCCCGCCACCTTGGTAAAGGAGATGGCGTACTCATAGGCCGTGTCCTCTTTCAAACCGTTGAGTGGCTGGAAGTCCGGATTGGAGCTGCCGCTCTGGAGGAAGTCCCGGGTCAGGCTCACGCCCCGATAGCCGGAGACACCGTCGGGGACTGTAATGTCTCCGGTGCCCAGCAGCTGCCAGCTGCCGGTGGAACTGCCCCGCGTTTCCCTGCGGAACAGCTGGAACTCCACACTGGTATCCGACCAGATGAGCATATCCCAGTCCATGGAACCATCCACCTTTTCCGTGGACACCGGGTCCAGCCGCCAGCTCACGTCCGCCGGCACGGAAACCGGGGATTCCGACGTGCTGTCGGTATAGGTGATGCTGTTTTCATTGAGGGCGGAGAGGTTCACCTGGGCGAATACCGTGGTGAAGCGGTCCAGCGGGGTCCTGCCCATGACGTTGAAGGCTGTGGAGGTATCGGCGATGGTATCGGCCTGGATCTCAAAGTAATAGGTGGCACCGCTTTTGAGGTTGATGCCCTTTCCGGCGGGGAAGGTCACCACCGTCCTGCCCTCTTCCACTGTGATGGCGGCATAGCGGTAGTCGATGGTCCAGTCGTCGCCGGTCTTGTCGCTGCCGGTGTAGCCCTCCACCTTGACGGGCTGGCGCCCCGCGGGCACCTGATAGAGGGTGATGGCCTTGCTCAGTGCCAGAGCCATGGCGGCCCGGGCGTCGATCTCCGCCTGCCCCTGGCCCACGGACTGATTCACTTTTTCATAGAGGTCCGACAGGGCGGTGTGGGTGTCCGCCGTCTGGACCGCCTCGCTGAACACCAGCCGCACATCGCTGTCAGGCAGCGGGGCGGACGTGTCCGTGCCGTTGTACTTGGTGAATTCCTGGGTCACCGTGGGGGCGCTGTTGTCCAGGGTGTGGATCTCTACCATCTGCACCGCGGCGGAGTAGTTGCCCGCCTTGTCCTGAGCCACATAGTACAGGTCGTAGGACTTTTCGGCCTCCAGGCCGGAGATGTTAAAACTCACGTCCTTGTTTTCCGTCATGGTCACCTTGCCGCTTTGCAGGGCGTTCATACCCGCCATCACCTGGAGCTTGGCTTCGTCACTGGCCAGATCCACGGCGCCGGCGCCCTGGATGGGCTTGGGATAAGTCTCCCCGTGCTCCACCACCACCCAGTAGAGGGTGCCCGCCTCATTGAGGTTGGCGTACAATCCCACGGAGCTCTCCTTGACCTTGTTGACGGTGGGGTCGGTGTTGAACACCGGCGGCGTGCCGTCCACAGTGGTAAAGCTCAGCTTCTTGACCGAGGAGCTCTGTCCGTTGTCCACGTCGCTCAGCCACAGGTACACGTCATAGCTCTTGAGCTCCTCCAGGGGAACGGAGTTGACGTTGAAGGTATAGGTGGTGTTCTTGGTGACGTCCAGCACGCCGAATCCCAGATTGCCGGTGACGGCATTGGCCTTGAAGTCACTGGCAGTAGGGGCGCTGGCACCCTTGGGCAGCACTGCGTAGTACAGCCGGCAGGTCTTGGTCGGCATCACAGTCACCTGGCCGGAGGTGCTGGTGATCTTGGACATGTAGGGATATCCGGAGGCAAAGTCCGGCTTCGTGTTGTCCGGTGTGGTGAAGGAGATGACCTTCAGGGGGCTGTGCTGCTCCCGGGCGTCCACCAGCACGGCAGAAAGGTAATAGGAGCCGTCGGCGGTGAGCCCGGTGATGTTGGCGGAGGCCGCAGTGCCGGACTTGCTCAGACTCACGGTGCCCCTCTTGAGGACCTTGCTGTTGTAGCCCGAGGGATCAATGAGATCGTCCGTACCCACAGAACCGTCGGTAACGGCAGTGACCGCCCAGTAAACGGTGCCCTTTTTATTGGCGGCAAACCGGGCCACGGCACTGGTGGGTGCCAAATCCGTGATCTTGGGATAGCCGGCGCTGAGCCGGGGGTCTGCCGAGGACTCCGCCGCCGTCTGGGCGTCCATGACCTCGCCGCCGATGTTGGCGGTGATGCCCGGACGGATGGTGATCTGGTCGGGCAGCATGGTCACGGTGCTGCCGGCCGCGTTGACGTTCAGCGAGGCGATGTCGCCGCTGCCGGTAACGGTGGTGCCCGTGTCCAGATTGACGGTGCCCGCCTGGGCGCCAGAGGCGATATTCAATGTGGAGCCGGTGGATTTTTCATCCATGGTGATGGTCTGGGCCTGACCGGAGGCCAGATTGACCTTGGCCTTAGGCGCGGCAGCGATGACTTCTTTGATATTGCCCGCAAGCGTCAGGGACAAGCCCTCCTCCTGCCCGTCCAGTGTGATGCGGGAAAGCCCGTATCCGTCCGACGTCCGGTCGGAGAGGTAGGCGTTGGTGCGCACATAGGTTTCCGGGATGGTTCCGTCGCCCTCCACCCGCACCGATACCAGCTGGTTTTTCATGTTGTCCAGCACCAGCTTCTTGGCACTGACGTTGCGCAGGATGATGCTGTCATCTCCGCCCTCGCTGGTACCGCCGCCGCTGACGACGATCTCGCCCAGGACGGTAACATTCTCCAGCGTCACCTGTCCCAGGTCCACGCCCTCAGAGATGTAGAGGTTGCCGCCCACGACGGTGTTGCGCAGCGTGACGCCGGAGGCGGTGATGGTCACGTTGCCCCAGGTGCTGCCCAGGCTGTACTCCCCCGCCTTTTGAATGGGATTGCCCACGGCGTTGACGATGAGGACGGCGGCCGCGCCCCGGGTGATGGCATTTTGGGGCCGGAAACTGCCGTCGGCGTATCCGTTGATGATGTGGCAATCGGCAGCCGCAGCCACCAGGCCACGGCTCCAGTTGCCCAGCAGGCGGCTGTCGGTGAAATCCGTGTTCTCTCCCACCTGGGGCTGGAGCATCAAGATTCGGGCCAGAATGACCGCAGCCTGCTCCCGGGTAACGCTGCTGTACGGGGAGAACGTGGTGGCTGTGGTACCGTTGATATAACCGATGGTGTAGGCGATACCCACATCCTCAGCATACCAGGCAGAGGCGGGCACATCTTTAAATGGTGTGGTGCCCGTCCTGGAAAAGCCGAAGGCCCGGTTGATCATGGTGACGAACTCCGCACGGGTAATGGTCTTTTCCGTGTTGAGGTTTCCGTTGATATCGCCCCGCATAACGCCCCAGGAGACGATCTTGTCAAGATACGGCTGCAATGTGCCGGACGCCGCCGCGGCAGCAGGTGCCACCAGCGACACGCACATCACGACGGCCATGCACGCAGCCGCCGCCCGCCGGCACAGTCTGGTTTTCCATCCACGCATGGATTCTCTTCATCCTTTCTCAAACGCAGGGCTCCCCCTGCTCAGTTATTTTGCAGCTGGAGGCCAAACACGGCTTCCCGCACCATACTCTCCTCTTCCCGCACCATGCCCGCAAAGCAGCCCGCATAGGCATTCGTGCCGTCGGAGCCGGCCTGGGCCCGCAGGATCCTGAGGGGCAGCACCAGCGGCTGGGCGGTGACGGGGATCACCACCTCCACCCGCTCGTCCACCTCCAGCGGACGCGGGCAGTAAAATGCCAGCCCGCCGCAGCTGAGGTCCTTGCTGATAATGGGCACCCGGCCCTTCCACCGGCCGGAAACCGGGTAGAGGTAGCTGACAAACCGCACCGGAATCCGCAGGTTCTTCCGCACGTCCTCTCCCAGAGGACGGATCGGCTCCAGATACACCCGGTTGCCGTCCCGGCGGACGATCCGCCCCTCCAAGCCGGGGACGTTTTCAGCACTTCCCACCAGGCTCACATAGGTGTGGCTCATCACCCGGTCGACATCTCCATCCTTCACCAGAAGGCACCAGGTCTTTTGGGCCGGGTCCTGCTGGGAGACGCCGTGGGCCACCGCATTGCCGCGGCTGTCCAGGATCAGATACTGATAGGTCATTTCACCTCGCCGTCCTTCCTTGCGGAGTCCTCCCGGCTGCGCCGGAACTTCTCCGGGTCATTGGGGTCAAACTCCAGAAAATAGAGGTAGATCTCCACCACTGCCCGATAAAGCTCCTCCGGGATCTCCCGGCCCAGCTGCATCTGGGAGAGCACCGTGGCAAGAGAGGTGTCCTCATAGACCGGCACGCCGTTGTCCGACGCTACCTCCACAATTTTTTCCGCCAAATGCCCCATGCCGGAGGCCACGATCACCGGGGCCCCGTCCCCGGCCCGGTAGCGCAGCGCCGCCGCCCGCCGGGCCGGAGCGCCGCCGATTTCTTCAGATCTTGACATCGACTCCCTGCTTCCCTTCAAACAGATTTGGAAAAACCCGGGTCAGCTCCAGGGGCTTTTCCAGCCTGGCCACCCGCACCTCCCGGCCGGAGAGGCCGTGGCGCCGGAGGATCTCCTTCAGATCTCCCGCGATCACACTGCTGTGGCTGCTGACGCCCTCAGGGCCGTATACCTGCAGTTCCACCTGATCTTCCCGGGCTGCCAAGGAGATCTCCACCAGGCCCAAAGACTCCAGATCCAGCTTGAACAGAAACTGGACCTTATCCTGCGCGGTGCCGTCCCCCTTCTGCTCCCGGGCGTTTGGGTCCACCCAAAGCTCGGAATACGCCGCCTTTCCGTTCCACTCCAAAGGGAAAAACAGGTGATTGATGGGCATATAGACACTCTGCTGCACCAAAAGCGAACGGACAATCTCTCCAAAGCCGTCCCGCACGTCCGGCCCGTAGTCACCCCGCAGGGCCCTGGCCGCCGTGCTGGAGAGGGCGTCGGCAAAAGAGCTCCCGGCCCGGGAAAAGTCGTTTTCCCGCAGCAGCTTCAAAATGGCTGCGTCGTCCAGCTGATTGAGCCCGCCCAGCACGCCGCCGTAGCCCTCCATCTGCCGGAATGCCTGGAGCATCTGCTCCTCCGATCCATTTTCGTAGCGCGTCACCTGCAATACCAGCAGACTCACTAGTCCCCGCAGTGGCCCCAGGTCATGGGTCCGCTCCACGTAGCTTCCAAGATAAGGGATCAGCTCCCCCTCCAGCAGCTTCAGATTCTCTGCCCGGGATCCCGCCGCCAGACCGTTTTCCAGCCTGGCTGTGATCTCCTCCAGGCGGCCCCGCCAGCTTTTGGGCAGATAGTCCTTCATCTGTTGGAGCAGGCTCACCATGCTCTTTCCGATGTGCTCCGTAGAGGAAAAGTCACTGTACCGCCGGGCAAATTCCAGCACGGCCCTGCGGGCGTGCTCCCCCGGCAGCGTATCGTACGCTTGGCGCAGCAGGGAAAAGAGCGGCCCGGAAAAACGGTTGCCCCCGTGCACCTGCTCCATAAAGAATTGCTCAAAGCCCCGGGCGTCCAGCTTGAGCATCTCCATCAGCTGGGAGATCTCCTGGGCAATCCCCGGTTGGAGCCCCGGCGTCTGCACGATGCCCCGCAGCAGCACCATGGTCCTGCGCAGCACCTGCGGCAGTTCCGGAGTCTCCCGCAGACGCTGGAGAAATGTTTGAAGATTGGAATCGTAACGAAGAACGTTGGAATCCAGAGCGTTGTCCGCCCCCTGCTGCTCTGTCCGCGATTCCGCCCGTCCCACCCGGGTGGGGTCCGGAACATTCTGTACCGGGCGGTCCCCGCTGCGGACGGCCGTCCCAACAGTATGGTTATTGGAAGCGTCATATCCCGGGACACGGTTTGCCGCGCCCAAAAGATCCGCCATAATGTCCACCTCTTAAAAACAAGATCGGCCGTCTTTGCCCGGCCCAGCCTGATATTTTGTCAAAGCACTTATCTTTCCAGGAATCCGGCCGATAAAACAATAGAAGTCGAACACCAAGGAAGGAGCATCTGACTATGAGTTCCGGCAACGACAGTATTCTGGACGCCTTTTTATACGAAACCAACACCCTGCTCGAGCAGTTGGACAGCATTGTGCTCACCGCAGAGCAGCAGGACAGCTTTTCGCAAGACGACATCAACACCATCTTTCGGATCATGCACACCATCAAGGGCTCTGCGGCCATGATGGAGTATAACTCCCTCATGACCATCGCCCACCGGGCTGAGGACCTGTTCTCCATCATCCGGGACAAGACCATGGACGTGGTGCCGGAGAGCCTGCGGCCCGAGCTGTTCGATCTGCTGTTCCAGACCATCGATTTTTTCCGCGGTGAGCTGGACCACATTGAAAACGAACAGCCCCTTACTGCAAATATCGACACGCTTCTGGGGAAAGTTAATAGACTCATCGATCAAATTCGCACCGGCGGTCAGCCTGCCTCCGACGCCTCCAGCGGCCCGGCGGCTCCTGCCGCTTCCGACACCCCCGACGCGCCCGAGGCGCCTGCTGGCTTCCCCTACGGCCTGCAGGTCTTTTTCGACGAAGGCTGCGGCATGGAGAATCTGCGGGCCTACATGCTGCTCAACACCATCCACGAGTTCTGTTCCCCCTCCGACATGACCTACGAGCCCCAGGGGGTGGAATCCGACCCTGCCACCGCCGACCAGATCGTGGAATCAGGCTTCCTGCTGCACTTCCGCACCCAGTCGGACCGGGACAATGCCATTCAGGCCGTCACCGGCAGCGGCGTGGTGCGCTCCTATCAAACCACGGACGAGTCCGCTCCCCAGCCGGAGCAGGCGGCTCCCGCCTCCCCCGCGCCGGAGGCCGCACCTGCACCGCAGCCGGCCCCTGCGGTCCAAAAAGCGTCTCCCGCTCCTCAGAAGGCAGCCCCCGCTCTCCAGAAAGCGCCTGCTGCCCATCATAAGGAAAGCCTCATCAGCGTAAGCCTCAACAAGCTGGATGAGCTGGCAGCCGTGGTAGGTGAGATCGTCATCACCGAATCCATGCTCACCGCCTCTCCCGACCTGAAGGGCCTCAAACTGGACGCGTTCACCAAGTCCGCCCGGCAGCTGCGCAAGCTCACCGACGAGCTGCAGGACGTGTCCATGTCCCTGCGGATGGTGCCGGTATCCGGCACTTTCCAAAAGATGAACCGGATCGTCCGGGACATGTGCAAGAAGCTGGGCAAACAGGCAAAGCTGACCCTGGTGGGCGAGGACACCGAGGTGGACAAGACCATCGTGGACAGCATTGGCGATCCCATCATGCACATCGTCCGCAACTCCATGGACCACGGCATCGAGGAAACTCCCGAAGCCCGGGTGGCCGCCGGAAAAGCCCCCGTGGGCCAGATCATTCTCTCTGCCCGGCACACCGGCAGTGAGGTCATCATCGAGATCACGGATGACGGCCAGGGCGTCAACTACGACGCCGTGCTCAGCAAAGCCATCCGCAAAGGCCTGGCCCAGCCGGATGTGGAGTACTCCCACAAGGACATCCTCAACTTCCTCATGGCGCCAGGCTTCTCCACCAACACAGAGGTCACGGAGTTCTCCGGCCGGGGCGTGGGCATGGATGTGGTCAAAAAGAATGTGGAAGAGGTGGGCGGCACTGTCTCCATCACCAGTGAACCGGGCCAGGGCATGACCACCACCCTCAAGATCCCCCTGACCATGGCCATCATGGACGGCATGGAGGTCTCCGTGGGCGGCTCCATTTTCACCATCCCCATCCACAACATCCGCCAGTCCTTTAAGATCTCCCGGGAGGACCTGGTCCAGGATGCCTCCGGTGGGGAGCTGTTCCGCTGCATGGGCAGCTTTTATCCTGTGATCCGCATGCGGGACCTGTATCAAATGGACAGCGGCTGCACCGATATCCAGGACGGCATTTTGATCTGGCTGGACGCGGGCGACCTTTCCTACTGTCTGTTTGTAGACAGCCTGCTGGGCGAGCAGAAGGTCGTGGTCAAGCCGCTGCCGGCCTATCTCAATCGTTTCAACATCAAAGCCAGCGGCATCGCGGGATGCACCATTCTCGGCGACGGCAATATCAGCATCATTCTGGATGTTGCCAATCTGTACACCGCCGCCCGGTAAAGGAGAGCCATTATGACCGAACAGGATCTTTTATTCCAAACCGAGGACCAGCTGTCCCCGGAACCCACCGAGGAAGTACAGACGGAAAAATACCTGCTCTTCCAGTCCTCCGGGCTGCTTTTCGGCGTGCCGGCCAGCCAGGTGGTAGAGATCATCACCAACCATGTCATCACCTGGGTCCCCTTACTTCCAAACCATGTGCGGGGCGTCATCAATCTGCGGGGCCAGATCCTTCCCATTCTGGATATCCGCCGCCTCCTTTCTCAGGAAGAGCAGGACAACACCTGCATCATCATCCTGCAAGCCGATGACGAGCAGGTCGGCATCCTGGTAGACCAGGTGGAAAAGATGGTCGATGTGGATATCTCCGCCATTTTGCCGGCTCCGCCCCGGAGCGCCCAAAAGCTGGTCAGCGGCATGTGCTCTCTGGACGACAGCCAGACCATGATGGTCTTTGACTGTGCCCGCCTTCTGGAGCACGCCTGAGCGGCCGGAGGTGCCTCATGGATATGATGTTTCACGACCTGACCATCACCGACGAAGACTTTCAGCGGCTGGTCCGGTTCATTCACGAAAACTACGGCATTGATCTGAGCAAGAAGCGCCAGCTGATCACCAGCCGGCTCTCCCAGTCCCTCAAGACCCGGGGATACACTGACTTCAAGTCTTTCCTGGAGCATCTGTTCACCGCCAGGGACCCCCAGGACCTGGAGCTGGTACTCAACAAGCTCACCACCAACTACACATACTTTCTCCGGGAGAAGGACCACTTCTCCTTCTTCCAGCAGACTGTCCTGCCGGAGCTGGCGCAGCGCCACCAGAAGGACAAGGTCCTTGCCATCTGGAGTGCGGGCTGCTCCAGCGGGGAGGAGCCCTACACCCTGTCTATGTGTCTCAAGGAATACTTCGGTTCCCAGGCGTCCCAGTGGGATACCCGGGTGCTGGCCACCGACATCTCCCAGCAGGCCATGGCAAAGGCCAAAGACGCCGTCTATCAGCCGCCGGCCGACATGCCTGCGGACTGGCTGCGGCGCTATTTCGTTCAGGACCGCCCGGGCACCCAGTACACTGTGGCGCCTGCTATCCGCAGCAATGTGATCTTCCGCACATTCAACCTGATGGACCCGATCCGGTTCCGCCTGAAGTTTGATGTGATCTTCTGCCGCAACGTGATGATTTACTTCGACCAGGCCACCCGGGATGCCCTGGTGCGGCGCTTCTACAACGCCATGCTCCCCAATGCCTATCTCTTTATCAGCCATTCCGAATCTCTTGGGCAAACGCCGCTGTTCCGCATGGTGGCTCCGGCCGTATACCGCAGGGCATGAGCCCTGCGGCGCCCGCTTTTCAGGAAGGAGCGTTTTCACTCATGCTTCTCAACCAGCGCAAAATCCGGGTTCTGGTGGTGGATGACTCCGCCGTGGCCCGGGCTTTCCTCACCAAGGGCCTGGCTGCCTATCCCTACATCGAGGTAGTGGGTTACGCCATCAATGCTCTGGACGCCAAGGCCAAGATCCTGCGCCTGCAGCCCGACGTCATGACCTTGGATGTGGAGATGCCGGGCACAAACGGCATCGATTTTCTTTCTCAACTGCTGCCGGAGCATCCCCTGCCGGTCATTTTGGTCTCCAGTCTGAGTCTGCGGGTATTTGACGCTCTGGCCGCCGGTGCGGTGGATTTCGTCCGCAAGCCGGACGGCACTGAGAGCCGGGAAACCTTTTTCCGTGCCCTGGCCCAAAAGATCGTGGTGGCATCCCACGCAAAGGTGGTGCCGCCCCGCCGCGCTGTTTCCCGCGATCCCTTTTCCACCGTCCCGCCGCCGAGCCCTCTGGGACAGGTCGGAAATCCGGGCGGCATCCGCCAGCAGACCATCATCGGCCTGGGCGCCTCCACCGGCGGCACAGAAGCCACCCTGGAGGTCCTCAAGCGGCTGCCGGCGGATATCCCCGGTATGGTGATCGTCCAGCACATGCCCCCGGGCTTTACAAAAATGTACGCCCAGCGGCTGAACAAGCTCTGTGCCATGGAAGTGCGGGAAGCCGTCAACGGCGACGAGATCCGCCCGGGCCTGGCTCTCATCGCCCCGGCCGATCTCCAGGCCCGTGTGGTGCGCATGGGCACCCGCTACACCCTGGCCTGTCAGCCGGGAGACAAGGTCAGCGGACACCGCCCCTCGGTGGATGTGCTCTTTTCCTCTATGGCCTCTCAGGTCAAATGCCACATGGTGGGCATCATCATGACCGGTATGGGCCGGGACGGCGCCAGCGGCCTTCTGGAAATGCGCAAGGCCGGGGCGTATACCATCGGCCAGGACAAGGAGTCCTGTGTGGTATATGGCATGCCCGGCGTTGCCCAGCAGATCGGTGCCGTGACCATCCAGGCCTCCTGTGAAAACATCGCCCCGGTTCTGATCCAGCACCTTAAAACCGGCAAATAATCAAAACCCCGTTTCCCAGATCACTCAGGGAAACGGGGTTTTTCATCAGTCAGTCCTCTGCGGGGGGAAGGGCAAGCAGTGTGATCTCGCTGGGCCAGAGATCGCCGCCGTGATAGCGCAGGTAGAAGCGGTATCCGGGAACCAGTGCATCGATCATCCGGGGCAGCTTCCAGATGTCCTCGAAGTTATGGTACACAGACAGCGCCAGCTTGGGCCGGTCCTCCCGGATATGCCGGGCACAGCCCTGCAAGGCGGATTGCTCCGCGCCCTCGATATCCATTTTGATGAAGGTCAGCGGCTCGGTGATATCGTCATCCAGGGCCACGATCTCCACGTGATTCCGGCCGCGCTGCCCCAGGGCGTTTGCAGAAGTATCGGCCCCGTCGGCGAGGAACATCTCGCCCGGTCCGGCACCTGCACCCTTGCGGCGACAGACCACGAACGGATACGGTCCCGTGCTGTGCAGCAGCTTGCGGTAGCTGTCCGGCGTGATCTCATAGCAGTAGTAACGGCGGTACCCGTCGGCGCCGTAGTTCTTCACATAGGACAAGAAGGTATCGCCCGTATAGGCACCCAGATCCGCCGCCACATCCTCGCTGCCGCAGCAGAGCACCTCCCGGTCGAAGTAATCGTCATACCGGGTGTCGATGGCCTCTTTCAACGGGGCCGACTCAAAGCTGCGCCAGTTCCGCAAAACCGCCAGCAGCGTCTGCCGGGACCGCTCGTCCATCAGCCGGTGATAGATCCAGGCAAAGTCCTCCCAGTGGGTGTAAAACGCGCGGGCAATGTTTCCCAGCACCTGGCCGGTGCCGTCTCCCCACAGGGGGAAGCGCTTCCAGTAATCCGCCAGCGTCTCCCGTCTGCCGGGCTGCAGACTTTGGAAGCTGTCCTCCATGGCCGCCCGGGCCTGGGCTTCATCAGAAAAGCGGCATGTATCCGCCAGGACGGCAAATGCCTGCTCCATCTGCTTGCTCTCCGGCTCCCATGGAGCGGACGCCTGCGGCGGCACACTCTCCAAAATCCAGGCTACCTTCTGATACGCCTCGCTCTGCTTGAGTGCTTTCACCGCCGGATCATCCGGAGCGTACTTGTCCAAAACCACCCGCACCTGCTCCGCCAGCGCTGTCATGGCCGGGGAGGCGGCCGCCGTCCGCTTGCTCTCCTTATCCTGCTGGTCCAGCAAAAAGGAGACCATATGCTTCATCAGCGGCGCCTGCTGCAGTCCTTCCCGCAGCTGCCGCACATATCCCAGCTGGTCCCCCTGCTTTAGCGCCTTGTGTGCTCGCAGACAATGCATGCTGAACCGGCCCATCTTGGGAAGAACATCCCAAGATGGGGGATCTTCCAGAACCGCCGGGCTGTAAAGTCCCTCGTAGTAGCAGGCCGACTCCCGGAAAAACATCTTACACAGCGCCCGACCCAGACGCTCGTTGGCAAAGCTCTCTTTTTTCTGCATAGCCCCCGCCAACATCTGCCACGCAAACTGATGCCGAACCACATTGGTGGCCGGATTGTTCTGCATCCAGTCCAACACCCTTGCAGAAAAGTTTTCTTTTTTAGCCAAATCAGTCACTATATTGCGCAAAATCTCTGCTCCCTGGGTAAACAGGCTCTCCGGGAAGCGGCAGCCCAACGCAAATGCCCACTCCAGTGCGGCAGGCGGGAAGTCCCGCCATTGATCTGTCTGGGCCAGGGTGCGCTCTGCGTCCTCCCGCTCTGTGGCCGCCAGTGTTCTGGCTGCCGCACCCAGGGGGCCGCCGGATTCCAGGAAGATCCGCCAGGGCCGGTCCTTCTTTGTCTCTTGCGCGTAGTCCGCCAAAAACAGCATCTGTCCTACCAGCCGGAAGCGATCCGACTGTTCCTTTTCCCATTTGGAGTCCTCTGCGTCCTCCCGTCGCAGCGGGATCTTCTCCACAGCACGGCGCATCTCCTCCGCCGCACCGGGTACATCCGCACACATGGCCATGCCCTTGAGCCAGTCCTCCACACTTTCCGCGGACAGCTCTTCCATGGGCCAGCCCTGCAAAAGCGCCAGGCCCTCCTCGCCCCGTCCCAGGCGGCAAAGCGCAATGGCCCAGAGCACCTTGATCTTCCGGGCATGCCCGATGCCGCCTGCCGTCAAATTGCTGTATACCAGCTCCTGAAGGGGGAACTCCTTGCGGCGCAGCCGCTGGGAGTCCGCGACAAACTGCTTTGCAATGGCCGGGATGGGCTCGTAGCACTCCTGGCGGTAATTCAGAAGACACTCGGCACACGCGGTGTCGATGCGGGTCATCACATGGTCGGGATAGTGCTCTTTGCTCCAGCGGATCCACGCCTCCGCCTGGGGCAGCTCCTGTGTCGCCGCGATCAGGGCACAGTGGGCAGCAGCGACCGGAGCGTTGGCCACCGCCCGTTGTGCCGGGTCTCCGTGGAGCAGCACTTCCATACTCTGCATGACGTAAGCGCTTTGTCTGGCCGGAAACAGCCCTGAGGACTCCACGCACTGGTTCAGCCGGCGCAGATCTTCCGGCGCGCGCTCCAGCTCCCGGTCCAGCAGCTCCAGATTCCGCAGGCTCTTTGCCTTCTGGGCCTCCGGAGATTCCAAGGCGTAGCCGTCATGGTGGAGCACGATCCCTCGCAGGTAAGCCGCTTTTTGGATGGGAGTGCCGTTCTCCTTGGTGAAGCATTCATGGATGCTGCCCTCGTAGTGAATGCCCACCCCCAGCCTTGCCAGCCGCTGGGCAAGAAAATCACTGTATTCCCCGTGCTCCAGATCCGGGGAATTGTAGTTGCGCTGATTGATAAACAGAGCCTCCGGCCATTCTCTGGGCGCCATATGGGACAACTGGACCAGCTCATGGACATCCGGGTCCAGATACTCGTCGGCGTCCACAGTGAAATACCACTTCCCGCGGCATCGCTCCATCACTGCGTTGCGGGCGGCAGAAAAGTCATCCACCCACGGGAAGTCAAACACCTCGTCGGCATAGCGCTCGGCCACCTCCCGGGTCCCGTCATGGGAGCCGGTATCGGCCACGATGACCTCGCAGGGCAGCGCGTCCCGCAGGGGCTGGAGCGCCTTGAGGCACTTTTCGATGCAGCGGATCTCGTTTTTTACGATCAGTCCAACGGACAAAAACGGTTTTGTCATATGCATTCCTCTTTTTTCAGGTTTCAACCATCGGCATGGATGAAAGCACGGTTCCCCGGTACCCTCATCCACGCTGACCGTTCCTGCAACAAATAGGAGGCCGGCTCGGAAGAGCCGGCCTCCCCGGTATACAGCAAGACGCCGTACTGTGTTGAAAAGGCCGCTTACTGCAGCAGCTGCAGCACGCCCTGAGGCACCTGGTTGGCCTGGGCCAGCATGGCCTGGGCAGACTGGATGAGGATGTTGTTCTTGGTGTAGGACATCATTTCCTCAGCCACATCGGTGTCCCGGATGGTGGACTCAGCGTCCTGGATGTTCTCCTGCATCACGGACAGGTTGTTCATGGTGTGATCCAGACGGTTCTGGGTGGCACCCAGAGTACCGCGGACATCGGAGACATAGTTGATGGCGTCCTCAATGGATGCCAGGGCGCTCTTGGCACCGGCCTGGGTACCGATGTCGATGTTGGCAATGCCCAGGCTGTCGGCGTGGCAGTCGGCAATGGAGACATCCAGCTGGTTGAAGCTGTCGCTGGTGTCACCGATCTGCAAAGAAAGGCCCTTGCCGCTGATGGTACGGGCGGTGCTCAGGCCGGCATCCGCCATAGAGAGGACACCGTTCTTGCTGGCCTCGAAGGTCAGCTTGCCGCCGTTGGCAGTCACCGTGAAGTTTCCGCCCAGGCCATCGGAGATCTTGCCGGACATCGCGGTGGCCAGAGCACTGGCCAGATCCGTGGCGCCGGTGGCGGTGGTAGCCAGAGTCACGGTGAAGGACTCGGTGCCGACCCGCAGACCGAAGGAGCCCTCCTGGGTGAGCGTGTCGAAGGTGATCTTGGACAGATCCAGCTCGAAAGTGGCCTTGGCATTGGTAGCGCCTGTGGTAGTGCCGTTCGTAAAGCTGATGGCGCCGGCACCGGCAGTCAGGGTGATGCCGTCAGCACCCGTGCTGTCCATGGAGCCGTCCAGCAGGTTGATGCCGTTGAAGTTGGAGCTGTCGGCGATCCGGTTGATTTCGCTCTTGAGCTCGGTGACCTCCTTCTGCAGCTGGGCACGGTCGGTCTCGTTTTCATAGGTGCCGTTGGCGGACTGCTCGGCCAGGGAGTACATGCGGTTGAGCATGTCGTGGACCTCGGTCAGAGCACCCTCAGCGGTCTGTACCAGGGAGATGCCGTCCTTGGCGTTGTCCTGAGCACCCTCCAGGCCGGTGATCTGGGCGCGCATCTTCTCGCTGATGGCAAGACCCGCGGCGTCATCACCGGCACGGTTGATCTTATAGCCGGAAGAGAGCTTCTCCAGGTTCTTGGACAGAGCGGAGGTGTTGTTGGTGTAGTTGCGGTAGGCGTTCATCGCCATGATGTTGTTCTGAATACGCATGGAAAATTCCTCCTTGAACAATGGGACAGGGCAAGTTCCTTCTCGCCCGCCGAAAGCGTGTGTCCGTTCGCATCCGCAGGCCTTTACGGAGCGGCCGGACGTGGGACGAAGCGGCAGGGCCGCGGCCCAACCGTCTCACAACATATGTCGGCCGTCCCCAACGGGAAAATAAGCCCACAAAGAAAAATTTTTCAAAAAAAGTTCCCGGACTGTCCCGCGGAGATCTCCGTCGGACAGTCCGGGTCTTGTTCACTGAGTATGCCGTGGAGACTCCATCACCGTCTTGCAGGCCTGGATGACCTGGGCGATGACCATGGAGTCGAACCTGGCCTGGTACAGGCTCATCATCGGCGCTACGGAGGACGCAGGCAGCACCACATACTTGGCCGGCAGGCGGCTCAGGGACAGGGCCCGCACATCCGCCAGGCACCTGGGGCAGCTGCAAATCCCAAAGAGCTTCACGTACTTTTCCAGACGCTCGTCTACCAAGCGCTCCATCACATTGACAAACACAGCTCCGTCCGGAACGGCTGCCGCCTCTTCCCCCGGGGCCACCGTCTCGCCCGTCTCCGGCGCCGTATCCGGGATATCCGGGAGCAGCTCCTCCCGGAACACCTCCGCATCCGCCGGCGATGTTTTGTTTGGGATCGTCTCCGGTACCTGCGCCGCATCCGAAGCCGGTGCCTCTGCCTGCGGCGTCTTCTCTGCCTCGTCCGGGCGTACCTCTTGTGCCGCTGCGTTTTTCTCCGGCTCCCCGGAAGGTTCCTCCCGTGCCAGTTCCTCCTCCAGCGACTGGGTCAGCGCCTCCCGGATGGTCTCCGACAGGGCCTCATTATGCAGCCGTGCCACCTCCAGAATAGGCGGTGCCAAATGCCGCCCCGAGGCAGCCGGCTGCGCCAGGGGCAGTTGGGGCGCCTCCCGCTCCGGGGATACCTGAGGATGTTGGACGGGCAGCGCCTCCCCGGCGGATGGAACTCCCTCCTCCCGTTCCACACCGGCACCTGCCAGGAGGCTCAGCACATGATCCGTCTTGCTGGAACGGCCGTTCTTCTTTCCCGCCATTACTCAGCGCCCCCCATCCGGCCGGCAGATGGAAACCGACCGCCTGCCACCTCGCTGCACAATGCCTCAAAGTCCCGGGCCGGATTGGAATGGGGCGCGTAATCCACCACGCTCAGCCCATGGGCCGGTGCCTCTGCCGCGGAGACGCTGCCCCGGATCTTGGTCTCAAACACCCGGGTATCCAGCTGGGCGGCGATCTGCCCGGCCAGCTCCAGCACCTCCCGGTTGAGGTTGAACCGGGCACTGTATCGGTTGAGCAGGATCCCCAGCACCCGGAGCCGGGGGTTATAGTAGCTGCGCACGCTTTCAATGGTCTCCTTGATCTGGGACACGCCCAGCAGGCTCAGCACCTCCGGCGCCATGGGAATGATCAGGCTGTCCGAGGCCACATAGGCATTCACCGTCAGCAGGTTCAATGCCGGGGGCGTATCCACAATGATGTAGTCATATCGGTCTTCCAGCCGGGAGAGGGCGGTTTTGAGCAAAAATTCCCGTCCCGGGCGGCTGAACTCCATCTCGGCTCCGGACAAAAGGATATTGGAGGCCAGAATATCGCAGGTCTCACTGCGGGAAATGGCTTCCTCCGGGTCCACCGCGCCCCGAAACACATCGTAGATGGTGGTACACCGCTCGATATCCAGCCCCAGGCTAAAGCCCAGGCTTCCCTGCGGATCCAGATCCACCCCCAACACCCGGGCGCCCCGATGGGCCAGTGCGGCCAGCAGCGCCGCCGCGGTGGTGGTCTTCCCCACTCCCCCTTTTTGGTTTGTGATGGCAATGATGGATGTCGGCATAGGGTTACTTCCTTTCTGTCCGCCAGGCCCGGCAAGAGAAAAAGCCGAAATTCCGCAAAACGGCTCTTATTTTTTTGCCGTGTCGGACGATATATGTTTTGAGAGTATTTAAGCCTGTAATCCACGCCATTGTAACCAAAAGGCGTATCTTTGTCAATGAACCATCCATACAGCGCAAAACGCTTCTGAAAAAAGAAAGGAAGTGCAAATCCATATGGCATCCATCGGCAGCCTGACCGGCAGCACCAGCAGTTCCTCCAGCATTTACGGCAACCGCACCTATAACATCATTTCTGGCCTTGCCAGCGGCATGGATACCGAAGAGCTGATCTCCGGTGTGGTGCAAAGCTACCAGCAGAAGATCCAGTCTCTTCAGAAGAAAAACACCAAGCTGCAGTGGCAGCAGGAAGGCATTCAGAGCATCTCCGATAAACTGGTGGAGTTTGACCGAAACTACTCCTCCTATGTTTACTCCGACACCAACCTGATGAGCCCCAGCTTTTTCAGCAATGCTGTAACTACCACCACCAACGGCACCTATGCCAGCCTGATCAGCGCCAGCGGCAAAACCAGCAACACCGTGGTCATCAACGCCGTGCGGAATCTGGCTTCCGCCGCCCGGTACACCTGCTCTGCAAACCACCTGAGCGGCTCGTCCGGCGGCAAGGTCACCGGATCGCCTGTCAGTGATCTGACCTCCCAGCTGGATCTGAGCAAGCTATCCGGCTCCCTGACCCTCAATTACGGCAGCCGCACCGTGTCCATCGACTTCGGCGAACGAGAGCTGTTCGTGAAAACCGACGAGTCCGGAAAAGAAGTCTTTGACGCCGACGCCTTCCAAAGCGCCATTGAGCAAAAGCTCAAGGATCAGAAGATATCCACCAGTTCCGGCACCCTGGTCTCTGCGGACACTCTGATCGGTGTGGACGTGGACGACGCCGGCCGGGTATCCTTTTTCGACAAGTCCTCCGCCGGAAACTCTGTTTCTATCGCCGGTGCCACAGGGAACCTCCAGGAGATGATCCCAGACCTGGACGCAGTGACAAGCGCCAAGGCCGGCACCTTCCAACTGGATCTAAGCAGCGGCGTAACAGAGAAGAAGGCCACAGCGGAGTATCTGTCCGGCAAGACGCTCACCGTCACGCTGGACGGCAAGAGCCAATCCATCACGCTGCCGGAGGTGGAGGCAGTTCCCAACGACATTGGCGGCGCCGAGACAGCCAAAAAGTTCGCTGAAGCCCTGAATGCCTCCCTGGAAAAGGCATTCGGCAGCGGACGGATCTCCGTCAGCACAGAGGATGGCGCCCTGTCTTTCCAGACGGACGAGGGCTCCACGCTCTCCGTCACCGCTGCCAGCGAAGACATCGGCGATGTACTGGGCATCGGCACCGGCCTGACCACCTACCTGGACACCACCAAAACCCTGAGCCAGCTCCAGGGCATTGATTGGGATGCCCTTCCCAAAACAGCCCTCAAGGGCACCGGCGCCATCACCCAGAAAAAGGATGAAAACGGAGACCCCATGACCGACAGCAGCGGACAGCCCCTCTATGTGGATGCTGACGGCAACTCGGTGGACGCCGACGGCAACCGGCTGGACGAGGACGGCAACATCATCTACTCCTACGACCTGGAGATCAACGGCGTGAAGATCGGCTCCTACACTAAGGACACCGAGCTGAACACCGTCATCAACAATATCAACTCCAACACAGAGGCCGGCGTCAGCGTCAGCTACTCCAAGACCGCCGGCCAGTTCGTCTTTACCGCCAAGGATACCGGCACAGGCGGCCGCGTGGAGATCGCATCCAGTGGTCTGGCCGCCCAGCTCTTCGGCAGTACGCTGGATGAACAGGGCCAGCTTCGCGCCGACCTTGGGGAAGCTTATTCCAAGGGCGAGGACGCCATTATCGATGTATCCATCAACGGCCAGGATGTAACGCTGACCCGCTCGTCCAACTCGTTCGACCTGGACGGCATGAACGTCACGGTCAGCGGCACCTTTACGGCTGCCAACGACGCCGAGAAGGTCACTTTCACCAGCAAAACCGACACCGACACCATCGTGGACGCGGTGAAAAAGATGGTAGAAGATCTCAATGCCATCATCAAGGAAGTAAAAAGCGCCTATTCGGACATGCCCCTGCAGCAATCCGACGGCTCTGCCTACGAGCCGCTCACCGATGACGACATGGCCGACATGAGCGACTCAGCCATCGAGGCCTATGAAGAGAAGGCCAAGACCGGCATCCTCTTTATGGACAACGACCTCTCCTCCCTTTATAACGACCTGCGCAACGCGATCACCTCCAGCGGCGCCGACGGCGTGACGCTGCGCTCCATCGGCATCGAAACCGCCTATTCTGACGGGCTCACCACCCTCACGCTCAATGAACAGACGCTGCGGGAGGCCCTGGAGAGCGACCCGGACAAGGTGCAGGAGGCCTTTACCAAGAGTAAGGATACCGGCGCTGCCACCGACGGGCTCATGGCCACCCTCAAGTCGGTCACTGACCGCTACGCCGCCACCACCGGCGATGTCAAGGGCATCCTCATTGAAAAAGCCGGTTCCCAGTACTCCCCCTCCGCCGCACTGGACAACACCCTGCTCAACCAGATGAAAGACGTGGAAGAGGAGATCTCCAAGTGGCAGGACAAGATGTCCGACAAGGTGGACTACTACACCAACAAATTCACGCAGCTGGAAGTGCTCATCAACGAGATGAACTCCCAGAGCTCGGCCCTGTCCGGGCTGCTGGGCGGCTGACGGGAAGGAAGGGATCTGACCCATGGATACAAGAGGCTATCAGCACTATCGCCAGGACGCCGTGAACACCATGACCCAGGGCGAGCTTTTGCTGCTGCTTTATGATGCGCTGGTCAAGCGCCTGACGCAGGCGGAGCTGGCTCTTTCCAAAGAGGACTACCCCGCGTTCGAGTCCGCTGTGGACCGCTCCTGCGCCATCATCCGCTATCTGGATGACACACTGGACCGCCAGTACCCCATCAGCACCCAGCTGGACAAGCTGTACGAATACTTTTGCTATGAGCTCAGCCGGGTGAAAGCCGGTCGGAACACCACAGAGCTCCAGCGGGTCAAGCGCATGGCCGGCGAGCTGCGGTCCAGCTTTCAGGACGCGGAAAAGCGCTGCTCCAGCAAGTAGGGAGAATCCACATGCTCACTGAACAAGTTCTCCTTCAGGCCACCAACGTGGAAAAGGCCATGTACCGATCATTGACGGAGCTGGAAGAGCTGACCCGGGAGCTTTCCCAGGCGGTAAGCCGGGGCGACAAAGTCAGCATCCGGATGTTTTTGTCCATGCGTCGGGACTCACTCAACCAGATAGCCCGCTACCAGGCAGCCCTGCGCCGCCTGTACATCGCTCTGCCGGGGCAGGACGCCCGTTTGCTGCGGGCCCTGGCGGAAGACGCTTCACCTCCCGCCTGTGCCAGCGGCGAGGAGCTGGTATGTCAGGCGGCCCGTAACCGCGCGCTGCTATCACGCATTATGGAAGCAGATAAAAGGATCAGTCAGCATATGGCCGGCCGCTCCTCCTTCTACGCCAAGCGTCCCTGACTACCGCCCCGCACAAAGCAAGCCCCCTGCCGATGCTCGGCAGGGGGCGTTGAGCGGGCATCACGGTTCACCTAGGGCAGAAAACCGCCACAGCGGCGCGCCGTTGGAGCGGCTGTGAGACAGCTCGTCCAGAATCAGCTGGGGATCCCAACCCGCCAGGCTGCGCTCCCGGCTGTTGGGATCGGCCACCAGTACCTTTCCCTCCAATGTGGCTCCCCGCAGCACAATGAAGTGACCGCCGTCTGTAAAATGCCCCTTTCCCATGAGGGCGACGAACAGATTGCCGGAGGCCAGCTGCTGGCACAGCTCCTCCGCTGTCAGGTCCGGACAGGACTCGGCGCGAAGGCCGTACCGATCTGCCATTCCCTCCACGATGGAAAGATAGGAGCCGCTTCCCGGCGCGCAGTACCCATCCGCATATGCCGCCTGCGCTGCCTGGGCCGGGTCCAGTTCCTCCTCTTTCAGGGAGGAGATCAGCATGGCCATGGAGGTGGGGCCGCATCCGTAGCCGCGGATCTCGTCCGGCCCGTAGGGCGCGTCGGCCCAGGGCTCCTCGCCCTGGTTGAAATATACCAGATCCACCACGCCGCCGGTGAGGACCTCCCGGCCCTGCCGGACGGAAAATTCCGTCACTGTTGGAGCCTCAGCAGGCGGCACTTCTCCGTCATCTGGCTCACTGACCTTCTGGTCCACGGGTGCCTCCTCTTCTCCGGCAGGCTCGTCATGTTCGGCGGAGAGCGCCTGCGTCAGCCGGGCGCCGCCGTTCAGGACGCGCTGCGTCAGCGCGCTCACCGGTGCAGTCACTTTTTCATAGAGCTCCGGCGCGGCAAATCTGCATACCAGCAGTTCCATTCCGCCGATGCAGGCCAGTGCCAATACCAGCAGCCCTGCCGCTTTTAAAATCCGGTGACGCTTTTTGGGCTCTTCCAACCATCTCATCTCCATAAAATCAAAGATGGACCGATTATAGCAAAAATTTTTTTAGTTGTACATAAAAAGGAGCGACCTATGCCGCAGTTCTGTCTCAAACACGTAGGCAAAGATTACCGTCTCGGCCCGGAAAAACGGATCCTGCACGCAGTCCGAGAGATCGACCTGACCATCGAGCGCGGAGAATTTGTCTTTATCATCGGCAGCAGCGGCGCCGGGAAAACCACGCTGCTGCAGCTGCTCTCCTGCAACCTCCAGCCCACCTGCGGCTCGGTGTATTTCGACAACATCAATACGACCCTCCTGTCTCCCCGCCGGCAGGACCGCCTCCGCCTGGCATACGGATACGTTCCCCAGCTCTCGTCCCTGATCCGCAAGCGGACCGTATGGGAAAACCTCCTGCCGGTGGCCTCTCTCGGTCCCGGTCGGAGCGCGCAGGCGCCTGTCCGCGTCCGCAAGGCCCTGGGGCTGGTGGGCATGAGCGACGCGGCAGACTGCTACCCGGCGGAGTTATCCATGGGACAGTGCCGCCGGGTGGAGCTGGCCCGAGCCATCGTCAACAATCCCCAAGTCCTCTTTTTGGACGAGCTGACCGCAAATCTGGACGAAGATACCGCCTGGGACATGTTCTTATTTCTGGAAGAGCTCAATCGCCTGGGCACCACGGTGGTCATGGCCAGTCACGCCAAGCGGTTCATCAACCTGATGCGCCGCCGGGTCATCACCCTGGTGGATGGCCGCATTCTGGGAGATGTGCAGCGGGGCCGCTACGGCGACCTGGTCTGATCCCTTCCCCCGCCGCAAGCAGGAAATCCCGGTCTGCCACAGACAGGCCGTGAAAATAAAGCCACTATCAATTTTGGGAGGATAAACCATGAAAAACAAAAAGGTAGCAACCAAAATGCTCTTGACCTTTGGTGTGACACTGATCCTTGCGCTGGCCATGATCGGTGTTTCCGTGCGGACCATCCTCAGCGTCCGCAGCAACTATAACGACATTTTGTCCAACCAGGTCCAGGTCACCCAGGCGGTTCTGGAGAGCGAAATGGAGGTCAACTCTATTGCCCGGCAGCTGCGGGACATGGCGCTCTTCGGCTACGACACTTCCACCATCAACAGCATTCAGGAATCCATCAACACCATCAACGCTGCCACCAGCACCATTGATAAGCTCTACACAGAAGAGGATGGCCTGGATCAGCAATACATCAATGACGTCGAGGACTGGGAGTCTGTATTCACCGATATTGATGAAGCCCTGCAGGCCAATGATCCCGCCCGTGTGGCGCAGCTGATCCAAAACGAGTGCACCCCCAAGCTCAACCAGGCGGTTAGCACCGGCCAGACGCTGATCGCCCAGCTGACCACCCAGAGCAACAGCGCGGTAGATAATGTGGAACACAGCAGCACCCGGGATATGGTAATTCTGTGCATTCTGGTGGCCGTCATCATTATCGGCGGTATTGCCCTGAACCTCTATATGATCCGCAGCATCGTCGCTCCCCTGCGGGAGGCAGAAGAAGCCGTAGTGGCCTTCAGCCACGGCGACTTGTCCCATCATCTCAGCTATGAATCCAAAGATGAGATCGGCGGTATCTGCGACGCCGTGCGCACTTCCCAGCATATCCTGCACAACACCATTGAAGATATCGTCGCTATCACCAAGCGTCTGGCTGGCGGCGACCTGTCCGGTGCCGTGACCCAGGAATATCCCGGCGAACTGGCGCCTATCAAGGAAAACATCGAGTTCCTGCTGGTCCATCTTAACGACACCATGGGCAGCATCCTGCAGGCGGCGGATCAGGTTGCCGCCGGCGCTGACCAGGTTTCCACCGGCGCCCAGGCGCTGGCTCAGGGCTCCACGGAGCAGGCCAGCGCGGTGGAGGAGCTCTCCGCCACCATCAACGATCTGGACAACTCCGCCCAGGCCAACCGTCAAACTGCCCAGACCGCCAAGGAAAAGGCCGATCAGGCCGCGGATCAGGTCCGCATCAGTAACGAGCGGATGCAGGAGATGCGCCAGGCCATGAGCGAGATCCTGGACGGCCAGAAGGACATCAGCAAGATCATCGAGACCATTGAGAACATCGCCTTCCAGACCAACATTCTGGCCCTCAATGCCGCAGTGGAGGCCGCCCGGGCAGGCAACGCAGGCAAGGGCTTTGCTGTGGTGGCCGACGAGGTGCGCAACCTGGCCTCCAAGTCTGACCACGCCGCCAAGCAGACCAAAAAGCTCATCGAGTCCTCCATGCGCGCCGTGGAGCGCGGCGGTGAGCTGGCGGAAGACGTGGATTCCAACATGCAAAAGACCGTGGAGTGTGCCGGAGCAGCCATCGAGTATATGGACAAGCTGGCGGAAAACACCATCTCCGAGGCGGAGGCCATCGCCCAACTGACCACCGGCGTGGACCAGATCTCCGCCGTGGTCCAGACCAACTCCGCCACCAGCGAGGAGTCCGCGGCTGCCAGCGAAGAGCTGTCTTCCCAGGCGGTCATGATGAAGCAGATGGTCCAGAACTTCCACCTGCGCGCCGCCGGTTCCGTCGGCTTCGAGTCCAATCCCGCCGATCCGGCGCCCGCCTCCCTGCCTGCCGGCCCCATCGGACAGGAAGAAAACCGTTTCAGCAAATATTGATCATCCCCATGGCACACGCCCTTCCGGGCGTGTGCCTCTTCAAAGAAAGGTGGAATGCCCCTATGGCCAAACCCAAAAACGCCGCTCTCCCCCCACAGGGGCAGCGCTTGTTCCATCTGCCGCACGCCGGAGCCCGCAGCATCATCAGTCTGCTGGCTTGCGGGGCCATGCTCTCTGGCTGCGGCGTCAAAAAGCTCCCCGAGATGTACAGTGCCGGTGACGAGTCCCTGCCCTCCCTGACCGCCCTGGTCACGCTGGACAAAACGCCCCAATGTGCGGAAGAGGCCGGGGGAGATACCACCTCTTACTGCTACACGGAACTGGACGCTCCGGTCCAGGCGGTGACCGACTACCGGTCGGCACTGGAGTCGGACTACGACTGCGTACCGCTGTCCGCCGACGGCGCGCGCCTGGCCCAGGCCGAGACGCTCTCCGACCAGGGCGAGCTGATCCTGGCCCGGGAGAGCGAGGGCGGTCTCTTCCTGCTGGACCTCAGCTGGGATGAGACTTCCTGCACGGTGACTCCTTCCTTTGACGCAGGCGGAACTTTGCCGGAAGAGTCCTCCATGACCATGGAAGAGGCGGTAGACTACTTCCGGTCCCTGCCGCCGTCCGCGTTGGGATTACCCGGCCAGTCCATGTCCGACTACGCCATCTTCTGCGAGGACGGCTTGGTGCTGCTGGACGGAGCACCCTGCCTGTGCCTGAACGTCTACCGGGACGGCAGCTACCAGGGCTCTTTCCTCTTCTCTCCCGCCGGAAAGTCCATCTATCAGCTGGACCGGTCCACAGGACAAAGCCACCCCCTTACCCCCTGACCGCAGCAAAAAGCCCCCGGTGGGAAATCCCGCCGGGGGCTTTTTCGCATTTTTATTTCTTCTGTACGTGCTGGGCCAGGCGCTTATCCTCTGTGCGGATGTGCGAGACCAGCACCGCCACCACCCGGTTCAAATCACCCAGGGCCTTGACCGTGGGGCCGGCCTGCATCAGTTCTTGGGACACCTCGGCCAGTTGGCGGCGATACCCCTCGTGGAACTGCTTGTGGGCCGCATATCCGGGATAGCTGCTCTGCACCTGTAAACGCTCCTCATCCCCGAAGTGCTTGACCACGTAGTTGGTCAAAAATGTAACCATCTGCTGGATCTGGGTGCGGCCCTGTCCCTGGGAGCAGGCATCCATCAGATTGTTCACCGCTCCAAACAGCTGCCGGTGCTCGGAATCAATCAGGGCGTTTCCGGTCAGCAGTTCCTGCGTCAATTCATATTTCATGTTCAGATCGTTCTCCTTTTCGGGTCCTGGGGCGGATCCCCCAGACAAGATATTGGGATGTTCTACTATTTATATCGGCCGTGGCGGAAAAAAGATAATCCGTAAATTCTCTTTCTTTGCAAGAAGGCATTTTTCTGCTGCGGCCCCTTATGTTTCCGTGACATTTGGACGATATATACAATAAGGAGCCCGAAGCAGGCTTCGGGCAGAACAAGAACGATTTTACAAGTGGGAGGGTGTGCGATGGTATCTCCGATCTATCCCGGCGGGGCATATCCCGTAGGCGCAGTGCCGTACGGGAAAAAAGCCGATCCGGAGTCCGTGCCCGCCTCCGGACAGCACTATGACCAGATCCAGTTTTCCTCACAACTGAGTGAAACGGAAAAACGCATCAAGGAAACGACAGGCCAGCTCACCCGGCAGATCCGTACCCGACCCTCCCGTCAGGATCTGGAGGCTCTGCGGCAGCAGGTGGCCTCCGGTACCTACCAGGTAGACGCCCGGGAAATTGCCGGGCGCATGTTGCTGATGGAGGAGCATTGACGCGCAATGGAATTTCACGATTACTTGACTTTTTTGCAGGAGCTGCGCCAAGAGCTGGACACGCTCTCCGGCGTTGAACAGCGGAAGATCGCAGCCATCCAGGCCGGAGATCTGGATGCCCTTGACGCGTGCATGAAGCAGGAGCAGGCCGCAGCTTTGTCCCTGCGGGGTCGGGAACAGCACCGCAATGAGATACTCCAGGCACTGGGCCTCAAGGGTGTGGCACTGCAAGAGCTGTCCCGCCACTGCCCGCCCCAGGACCGAGAGCAGACCGCGGAAATCACACGGCAGGTGCTCTCCAGCTACCGGGTGCTCTCCAGCGCCCAAGAGGCTGCACGCACGCTGATGGAATCCAATCTGCGCCGTATTCAGCAGGAACTGGACCGGCAGGAAGCAGTTCATCAGAGCCCATCCCCTGCCGCCCGGAAAACAACCACGGACTTCCGCGCCTGAGAGGAGAGTACTATGAGCACATTTGGTTCCTTTACCACTGTCCGCCTGGGCATCTACTCTGCTCAGAAGGGCCTTGACGTAACAGGCAACAACATCACCAATATCAACACTCCCGGCTATACCCGCCAGCGGCTCAATCAGGTCAGCCTGATCCCTTCCGTTTCCGACCGGTATGCCTCCAGCTACAACACCCGCATCGGCCAGGGCGCCGTGGTCACCGGCGTCACGCAGCTGCGTGACCCGGGCCTGGATATCTCCTACCGTAAGGCCCAGTCCGACGTGGGCGCCGCCAACGCCAAGCTGGCAGGCCTCAACGACATCGCCTCCATCCTTGACGAGGTGGGCAAGGGCGATCTGGAGCAGGATGACGGTGTTATCCTCAGCCAGCTCAACGAGCTGCGGGATCTCATCAGCCAGGCGATCACCAACGGCACCGACACCTACGACAGCCTCATCCGCACTTCTGCCGACTCCCTGACCACCTTCTTCAACTCCTACGCCGACGCCCTGGCCGGCAAGATGGACGACTACGCCCAGGAGCTGGACCAGCAGGTGACGGCGGTCAACGATATCCTCACCCAGCTGCGGGATCTGAACGTATCCATCCGCAACGCTGACCTGCGGGGCGATCCGGGCCTGGAGCTGCGGGACAGCCGCAACCAGCTGCTCGACGAGCTGAGCGGATACATGAAGATCGACGTGAAGTACTCCATGGAGGACGTGGGCGCCGGCACCATGGTGGAAAAACTCACTGTCACTCTGGCCGGGGACCCGCCCCACAACCACACGCTTGTAGATGGGGAATACGCCTCCCAGCTGCTGGCGGACAAGGACAACGACTTCCGCATCAACCTCTATGCCCTGCGGGACAGTGACGGAGTCAAGCAGGACTCCAACGACACCGATCCGGTAGTACTGCTGGACAACGACCTGTACGGCTCCATCCAGTCTATCCGGGAGCTTTTGACCGAGGAGGGAGAGTTTGCCTCCACCGCCGACGCCGCCGCCGATCCGGACGCTGCCGTCAAGCGGGGCATCCCCTACTACCAAAAGGCGCTGGACTCCCTGGCCTGCGAGTTTGCAGCGGCCATGAACAAGCTGAACAACACCGGCCTTGTCGGCGGAGGCAATCTCTTCAGCAACAGCAGCAACTCCGACGACGCCACCGGCATTACCGCCGCCAACATCTCCGTCTCTCAGAGCTGGGCCAACGGCACCGTCTCCATCCAGGCTACCGCCGATCCCCAGGCTGCCAGCGGCGATACCTCCAATCTGTCCAGGTTCTTGGCTCTGTTTGATCAGAAAGTGGAGTTCGACCCCACGCACATCCAGGCCGACGCCGCCGGCGACGCCTATCACGGTACGTTTGAGGAGATGCTTTTGAAGATTCAGTCCACTCTGGCCCAGGATCAAAAAAGCACCGATGCCGTGCTCAACAACTACATCGTCACCGCCGACAGCATCAGTGTGGACCGGGAGGGCGTCACAGGTGTGGACCTCAACGACGAGGCCACCAGCCTTATGACCTACCAGAAGGCCTATACCGCCGCCTGCCGGCTCATGAACGTGCTCAACGAGGCTCTGGACTCCCTTATCAACGGCACGGTGTAACTTTTGTTCCGACTTTCGAGGTGAATGAACATGCTTCGCGTAACCACCAACAGCACCCTCTATACCTATCAGAAGAACCTGCTCAAAAACACCAATCAGCTCTACTCGGCCATGAACACCATGATGACCGGGCGGAATTTCGACTCCTACTCCGCCGACCCGGCGGCAGCCACCCGGGCGTTCAAGATCCACAGCTCCCTCAATGCCACCAATGCCCAGGCATCCAACAATACCACGGTGCTCAATAAATTCTCCACCGCCTGGGACGTGGCGGACGATATGATCAACAAGTTGGTCACAGATCTGGCCCAGGCCCCTGCCCTGAAAGGCCTCAACGCCACCAACCTCTCCACCCTGAACACCCAGGGAGATGTGATCTACTCCGGCGCCGAGGCCATCATCCAAAGCCTCAACGGCAAGTATGACGACAGCTATCTCTTCAACGGCGCCGACACACAAAATCCTCCCTTCGCTCTGGAGCAGGACGGGGACCGGACCTATGTGACCTACCGGGGCGTCCGCATCGACGACCCCGCCACGTTGGATCAGCCCTATGAGGACGAAGACGGCAAACAGGTGCTCAAAGATGACGGCACTCCCATGTCCAACCGGGAGATGCTGAAAAAATGGTCCGGCGAGCATCAGTACGTGGACATCGGCATCGGCTTCGAGGTGGACGAAAACGGCGAGGTCGTCCCCTCCACCGCCTTTGATTCTGCCATCTCCGGCACTGACTTCATCGGCGGCGTCGGCGTGGACGCCGACGGCGATCCCACCAACATCGTCTCCATCATGCTGCGCCTTTCCGAGGTATTCCGCGGCTACAACCAGGACACCGGCGCCTGGAGCTCCGCGGGTGACCAGGATGACGCCGAGCGTCTCATGGAGAAGCTCTCCAAGGCACAGGAGGCCCTGAGCGGCCAGCACACCCAGCTGGAAACTCAGTCCAAGTTTCTGCAAACCAATCAGACCCAGCTGGAGAGCACCTTCTACTCATTGAATACGGAGCTCAACAGCGTGGAAAAAATCGACCAGGTGGAGGCCATCCTCGCATTGGTCTCCGCCCAAACCAGCTACAACGCCGCCCTTCAGGTAGGCGCCAATGTGGTCCCCCAGTCCCTGATGGACTATCTGGCCTGACGGCTGAGGCCGGCCATTGCGCATCCGCGCACGGAAGGAGTTTTCATCGTCATGGATCCGCTCATTGAAATCAAAACCGTCCCCATTGAGATCCAGATGAAGGTGACACGGGCCCATCTGGAATATGCCCGGGGCACGGCCCAGGTAGAAATTTCCCGGGACAAGGGCGGGCTGAACATCCGCAGCAAGCCCATTCAGGTCAACATCGACACCTTTGAGGCCCGTAATTCGGTCATGCCCACCACGGCCACCGCCATCCGCCAGCAGGCACAAGCCGGTGTACAGGCTGCCTATCAGGCCACCGCCGTACTGGCCCGGGAGGGACGGATGATGATGGAAGCCCGGATCGGCCAGGACGTGATCCCCCAGATGGCCAGGCAGCAGACCGTGGGGCAGCCCGCCAACCTCAATATCGAATTTCTGCCCAAAACGGGGGCAGACATCAGCTGGGACGGCGGTGAGATGAGCATCCGCTACGAGATGGACAAGCTGAACTTCGACTGGCGCATGCAGCAGATGAGCTTTACTTTTGTCCCGGGCGACATCGAATTTACCATGACCCAGCGGCCGGACGTGATCATCAAGTATGTAGGCGGTCCGCTGTACGTTCCGCCGTCCGCAGACCCGGACTATGAGCCTGTGGACATCAGCGTGTGAAAGAGGAGACACGATATGCAGCTCAACACAAAATACTTTGGCTCCATCGACTACGATCCGGCCGACGAGGTGTATTTCCCCAGCGGGCTGTTCGGCTTTGAGGAGGAGAAGGACTTTCTGCTCCTGCCCTTTGCCGGCAGCGACGGGAATATGCTCTGCCTGCAAAGCGTGAAAACCCCTGCCCTGGCGTTTATCGCCATGAACCCCTTCTCCCTCAAGCCCGACTACGCCCCCGTGCTGGTGCCGGAGGCGCTGGAGCTGATGGGCGTGGGGCGCAGCGAGGATCTTTGCTACTATGTGATGTGCGTGGTGCGGGACCCAGTGGGAGAGAGCACGCTGAACCTGCGCTGCCCGGTGGTCATCAACCCTGATCTGCACCGGGGCATGCAGGTCATTCTGGATGACGGCGGCTACGGCATGCGCCACCGCCTGGATTCTCTTTCCTGCGGGGAGGTGTCATAATGCTGGTACTGAGCCGCAAAGAGGGCGAATCGGTGATGATCGGAGAAAATATCAGCATCACGATTTTGTCCATTGAGCCCGGCGGGCAAGTGAACATCGGCATCAGCGCCCCCCGGGATGTCCTCGTCCTTCGCAGCGAACTGCAAAAGGCGGTCAGCGAAAACCAGGAGGCCGCAGGCACCGCTCCCGCGCCCCTGGTGGATCAGCTGTGCTCCGCTGTAGGAGCGCTGTGTGCCCACGATCCCCGGCAGGCCACCTGAGCCTGCGCCGTTCGGGGTTCAAATTTCCCCACCACCGTATCAAAGGAGTTCAATATGTATCGGGACACCTTGCTGATTATTGATGATTCCCCCATAGATCTGGCCATTTTGAATGAGGTATTCAAGCCTCTTTTCCAGGTAGTCTGCTTTGAGGAAGCCCGTCCCGCCATCGCCTATATCCGCCGCAACACCCAGCAGATCTGCGCTGTGCTGGTGGATATCTGCCTGGGGCGACAGGGCGCCGGATTTTCGGTGCTCCAGCAGCTCCAGGCTGCACCGAAGACCATGGATCTGCCAGTCATCCTCATCACCGCAGATCCATGCGAGGAATATGTGCTCACCGCCGTGGAAAAAGGCGCCGTGGATTTTCTGGCAAAGCCGGTCAATCCGCAGATCGCGCAGGAGCGGGTATGTCAAACCGTCCGGGATGCCTGGCCCGTGGGAACCACCATTCTGGACACCTCCACTGCCGCTGAGCCTCTTCGCAAGTCCAGCGCATCGGACCCAAGCCGCCAGTGGGAATCTCTGGCGGAGCTGTTTTTTCAGGAAAAACCCGCCCTCTCCTTCGCCCATTACCGGCGGCTAGGGGCCATCACTGCCATTCTGGCCGCCGCATATGCCCGTCTCTATCCTGGCGGCGGCATCGCCCCAGCAGATGCCGAGACCATCGGCCGCGCCGCCACGCTTTGTGATGTGGGGCTTCTGGGTCTGCCGGACAGTGTCGCGGCCCAGGGGCCCACCGGCCCCAGTCGGGAGCTCTACTACCGGCACACCATTCTGGGGCAGGCGCTGTTTGTCTCCGGTGCGGCAGGAGCAGGTCCCTTTGCCGACTATGCCGCCGAGATTGCCTGCTGGCACCACAAGAACTATGACGGCAGCGGATTTCCCGCTGACCAGACAGGCTCCATCCCCCCCAGTGCCCAGCTGACATCCACCGCTTTGCACCTTTTAAAATACATCGAGGACTTTCAGGACTATCCGGATGCCTTCCGCCGCTCTTTGCAGCTCCTTGCCAGCGACGTAGGCCGCTCTATTTCCCAGGAGATGCTCTTTTGCGTTCAGGACGCTCAGGATCTTCTGTGCCAGGAACTGCAAGTTTCCCGGTAAGAGGCCCCGCTTGAACATCAGACCTTCTGCCGGATGTTTTTTCTCAAGGCAGCCAGCTCATCCGGAAAGAATCGCCCATGCGCCTCAATGTACATCGTCCGGTTTTTATGCATGGCCCGCCCTGAGAGACCCGCTGCCAAATTTGTGCAAAACTTCCTTTTCGTCCGCTCCGCCGGAGAAGTAGAATAAAGCAAAACGTGTAGCATTCACTGCGTAAATCCAGTTGGATGCTGCACGTTTTTTATTGATTTACTTAAAACGGAAAGGAAGCGGCAGCATATCAAAAAACAAGATCCAAGGATTTCTCTTCGGAGTCATCATGTCCTATGCCATGGCATACGGCATGGCGGTCTGCAATATCGCCTTCAAGATGGGCTTCCATCTCCAGCCCGGCGGGCTGAGCAGCATCACCAACCTGGCCTTTTGGGAGGCCCTGAAGGAGGCCGCCTACATGGGACTGTTTGTCCTGCTGTTCTCCAACCTCTGGGGAAACCGGCTGGGCGCCGCCATCGGGGCGCGGCGCTGCGATCCCGCCCGGGACAATCCCTATTTCTGCCGCCTGGTCAAACGCGTGGGCTTTTTTGCTAATTTTTTCAATTTTTCTTCATTTTTTGTTCTGCTAGCCGGAAAAAAGTAAGCAATTTCCTTGACGAATGTGCTTTTTCCTTTTAACATGGTAAAAAACCGGCCCGCCCGTCTTGGAAACGAGCGGGGCAGAAAGGATTTTCCAACCATGAAAACGCTCATCAAAAACGGTCTGCTGATCGATCCGGCCAACCGTGTTCAGGCCAAGCTGAACCTGCTGCTGGAGGACGGCCGGGTAGCCCAGGTGACCCGGCAGGAGCCTCCTGCGGACCAGGTCATAGACGCCGCGGGCCGGGTCGTCGCCCCCGGCTTCATCGATATCCATATGCATGAGGACCCGGTGGGCCCCGGCGGCAGGATCGAAAACGCCGAGGACACGGCCATTTTCAACTGCATGCTCCGTATGGGCGTCACCACCGCCATCGGCGGCCAATGCGGCATCAACCAGTTCGATCCGGCAGACTATCTGGACCTGGTGGACCGCTTCGGCGCTGCGGTGAACGTGGGCATGCTGGCCGGCGAGGCGTTCTTCCGGGAGCGCTGCGGCCACGCTGACAAATACACTCCTGTAACGGAGGCAGAGCTGGCCGCCATGGAGCAGGATCTGGCCCGCGCCCTGGACCAGGGGTGTCTGGGCGTTTCCTACGGCATCCGCTACTCCCCCGGCATCGACCGCCGGGAGCTGGAGCGGACGGCCGCGGTATGCCGCTCCTCCGACAAGGTCATCGCCGCCCACCTGCGCAGCGACGCAGGGGAGATCATGGACGCCGCCCGGGAGTTTCTGGATGTAGGACGGGATCTGGGGCTGCCGGTCCAGGTTTCCCACATTGGCTCCATGGCGGGCTTCGGGCAGATGGAGGCATTTCTCCGGCTGGTGGACGAATACCACATGAACGGTCTGCGGGTCAGCTGTGACTGCTACCCCTACTATGCTTTCTCCACCACCCTGGGCTCCACCACCTACGATCCAGGCTGGCTGGAGCGCTACCAGTGCGGCTACGATGTCATCGAGCTCAGCCAGGGCAAGTACAAGGGCCGGCGCTGTACCAAGGATATCTTCGACGAGGTCCGGCGAGATGACCCAGAGTGCCTGACGGTGTGCTATGTCATGAAGGGCAGCGACGTGGATCTGGCCTTCTCCCACCCCAACGTCATGCTGGCCAGCGACGGCATCATGAACTACGGCCAGGGCCACCCCCGGGCAGCAGGGTCCTTCCCCCGCCTGCTGGCAGAGTTCGTCCGGCCGGGCAAGATATCCCTCTACGACGCCGTGGCCCGGATGACCGCCATGCCGGCTGAAAAGCTGCGTCTGGGCCGGAAGGGCCGGCTGAATGTGGGCGCCGACGCCGACGTGGTCATCTTCGATCCGGAGCGGGTGGCCGACCGGGCCACCTTCGAGCAGCCCACTCTGCCCCCCGCGGGCATCGACTGCGTCTTTCTGGGCGGCTGCCTGGCAGCCCGGGACGGCAAGATCCTCCGGGGCGACCTGGGCCGCTCCGTACGGGGATAATCGCCGCCATAGTCCCGGCAGCAACATCATCATCTACTTTTAGGAGGTCTTGCGTATGCAATATGGAATCTGGTCCATTGTTCCCCCCCTGGTCACCATCGTGCTGGCGCTGGTGCTGAAAAATGTGTTCATCTCCCTGCTGATCGGTATTTTTCTGGCCTGCCTCATCCTGTGCGGCTTCAACCCCATCGTGGGCCTCAACGACACCTTCTACGGCCTGGTGAACACCTTTTCCAGCAGCGGCAACACCATTGTGCTGCTGTCCATGTTGCTCATCGGCGCCCTGATCCACATGATCGAGCGCTCCGGCGGCATCGAAGGCTTTGTAGACATCATGGTCAAAAAGCGGGGCATCATCCGCTCCAAGCGGGCGGCGGCCCTGTTCACCTGGCTGCTGGGCATCGTGGTGTTCACCTCCGGCTCCCTCAGCTGCATGGTCACCGGCTCCGTCTCCCGCCCCCTCAACGACAGCCTGAAGCTGCCTCACGAAAAGGCGGCTTTCCTGGTACATACCACCTCCACCCCCTGGTGCGTGCTCTTCCCCCTCAGCGGGTGGCTGGCGGCTATGACCGGCTATCTCACCTCCGGCGGCGTGCCCGAGGAGGAGGCCATCTCCGTGCTCATCCAGTCCATTCCCCTGAACTTCTACTGCATCATCGCGGTGGTCTTTGCCCTGCTGGTAGCTCTGTTCCCCCTGGACTTCGGCCCCATGCGCAAGGCGGAGCTGCGGGCAGCCGCTACCGGCGAGCTGGATGATCCCGCCTCTGTGGACACCGCGGCAGCCGAAGCCAACGCCCCCTTAAGCGGCGTCAAGCCCCGGGCCAAGAACATGCTCGTGCCCATGTTGGTGATGATCGGCACCATTCTGGCGGCCCTGTGTGTCTCCGGCAACGGCAACCCCACCCAGGGCGACGGCATGCAGGCGCTGCTGTGGGGCTGCATGATCTCCCTGCTGGTAATCTCCGTCATGTGCATGGCCCAGCGGCTTTTTACCCTGGACCAGCTCATCAATGAGATCATCCGGGGCATGTCCACCATGCTGCCCATCTTCTTTGTGCTGCTCTTCGGATTGACCATGGGCACACTGGTCAAAAGTCTGGACACCGGCAACTACCTTTCCTCCATCTTCATGCAGCTGCTGACCCCTGCCCTGCTGCCGCTTTTGACCTTCCTCATCTCCCTGCTGCTGTCCTTCGCCACCGGTACCTCCATGGGCACCATGGCCATCATGGGCACCATCGCCATCCCCATGGCCATCAACATGGGCGTGAACGTGCCGCTGGTGGCCGGCGCCATGTTCGGCGGGTCCATCTTCGGCGACCACGCCTCCCCCATCTCCGACACCACCATCATGTCCTGCGCCACCACCGGCTGCAACATCATCGATCACATCAAGACCCAGGCGCCCTACGTTCTGTGCTTTGCCGGCGCTTCTATGGTACTGTACGTGATCGCAGGCTTCCTCCTCTGAGCTTTGATCAAAGAAGCCCCGGCGGACCAACTTGGTCTGCCGGGGCTTCTTTTTCCATTTTATGTATAAATCAGCAGCCGCCGCCCCATACTCAGCGGAAAGGAGGTAGTTTCATGCGCATCCCTAAACACATCGGAATCATCCCGGACGGAAATCGGCGTTGGGCCAAACGCGCTGGTCTGGAGAAAAAGGACGGCTACGCCCACGGTCTGGCCCCCGGGCTGGAGCTATTGCGGCTGGCCAAACAAGCCGGGGTCCAGGAGATCACGTATTACGGATTCACGACCGACAACTGCGGACGGCCGCTGGAGCAGGTCCAGGCGTTTTCCAAGGCCTGCACAGACGCCGTCAAGCTGATCGCAGCAGAGGGCGTCTCTCTTCTCGTGGTCGGCGACCAGGACGCCCCCGCATTTCCCCGGGAGCTGCTGCCATACACCACCCGCACCGACCTCAACGGCGGCGGTATCCGCGTCAACTTTCTGGTGAACTATGGGTGGGAGTGGGACCTGGCCCAATTGTCTGCCCCCGGCACACGCCGGGATAAGATCTGCGGCCAGCTCCGTTCCCGCGACATCTCCCGGGTGGAGCTGCTGATCCGCTGGGGCGGGATGCGCCGTCTGTCCGGCTTTTTGCCGGTGCAGTCCGTCTACGCGGATTTTTACGTAGTGGACCGGCTGTGGCCTGACTTCCAGCCGGAGGATTTCTATCAGGCACTGGCGTGGTACCAAAAGCAGGATGTGACTCTGGGCGGCTGACCCCATCACCGATACCAGAGGCTTTCTCCCGGGGCATCCGCTCCGCCCCACGGAAAAATCGCCCTTTTCCACCAGATGCAACCTCTTGTTGCGCCCCTGCCGCGCAGATGCGGTGGCATTGCGCCGCTCCCTCTGCTATACTGGACCCATCCTGACAGGAGGTCAAGACGATGAATCTCTCGGAAAAGATCCTGCTCCTGCGCAAGCAGCGGGGGCTTTCTCAGGAGGCGCTCGCAGAGCAGCTGGGCGTTTCCCGCCAGGCTGTGTCCCGCTGGGAGACTGGAAGCGCCCTGCCGGACGCCGGCAATCTGCTGCAGCTGAGCCGCCTCTTTGGCGTCACCGCCGACAGTCTGCTGAACGACGACTGCGATCCTGTGCCGCCGGCCTCAGCCCATCCCGGCAGCTCTCCCCGCAAAGGAAAGCGGCGGCTGGCTGGTATCTGCCTTGCCGCCATCGGGCTGCTGGGCAACTTCATCCTCTACCTTCTCTCCCGCGCCATCGCCGTCATGGTCCCCCGTATCTCCTACGACGCTGCGGGGGAAAAATGGTACCACTGGAGCAGCGAACAAACGGGCCACAGCCTAAAATACTTCATTGCTGAATACGACCTGGAGCTTCTGGTGAGCCTTCTGTGCCTGCTGATCGCCGCCGGATTGGTCTTATTCTTCTGGGAACCGCTCAAAAAACGGGCAGACCAGCTGCGCCTGGCCATCCGCTCCCGGAAAAACGCACCCCCGCCCACCGCTTCATAAGCACACCGCAAAAACACGGCAGAGCCGCTTTACAAGCCGGCGCTGCCGTGTTCCTTTTCTATCCGGATCATTTCTTCCGCCCGACGATGATCCGCAGGCGTGTTCATATTGAAAAACACATCGTCCGGCAGCAGCCCTGCCGTGTCCAGCACCACCGTGGGTGCGTCCTCCAAAACCTCCGTCATCCGACAGCGGCCTGCGGCCAGGCGCCGCTCCAGCGCGGGCAGCATCCGCTTGGTGTAGATCCCGCACAGGGGATGGAGCTGCCCGGTACCGTCCCGGCACACCATGGCAGCGCAGTCTCCGGGAAACTGCGCCAGCAGGCACCGGGCTGCCTGCTCCGAAAAAGCCGGCAGATCGCAGGACACGCACAACAGCGCCTCTTTCTTTGATGCCAGCAGCGCAGCGTGAAGCCCCGCTCCCGGCCCAAGGCCCGGAAAGCGGTCCTCCACCACCGTCCAGGAAAGCCCCGCCCCCAGGGCGGCGTCATTGGCGGAGAGAAGCCGCTCTTCAAAAAAGGACAGTGCCCCGGCCAGGCGGTGCAGCACCGGATCTCCCTCCACCGTCAGCAATGCCTTGCACGTTCCCATGCGGCGGGACTGTCCCCCGCACAAAATCACCGCGCCGCAGCGTTCCAGAGAAATGGCCATGGCTCCCCCTTACAGCATCCAAACATCCACCCGGTCGCCCTGGCGCATGGAACCGCCGGGCAGCTCCACCAGGCAGTTGCATCCCACCATGCTCTGCATCTGACCGTTGCGTTGGGCATCCGGCACCGTTACCATCCCGCGCTCCAGCCGTCCCCGCAGGTATCGCCGGGATGCGCGGCCGCGCTTTTGGAAGTCCGTGGCCGCCAGGGCCGTCGTCCGTTCCATCTCCAGCCCCGCGTCCTCCATCATCCGTCCCAAAACAGGACGGGCAAACAGCTCAAACGCCACCGCGGCTGCAAAGGGGTTGCCGGAAAGGGCCAGCACCACCGTGCCGCCCCGGCGGGCCAGAAGCGTGGGCATCCCCGGCTTCATGTCCACCCCGTGAAAGATTACCTCAGCGCCCCAGTCTGTCAGTGCCTGCTCCATCAGGTCCCGCTCTCCCACAGAGACCCCGCCGGTGGTGACGATCAGATCACACCCGCCGCACGACTCCAACCCACGGGCGATGTCCTCCAGGGTGTCTCCGGCCCGGATGCTCGCAGCCGGCAGCACTCCCAGCTGCCCTAGTCTTGCTTCCAGATAAGCCGTGTTGGCATCGTAGACTTTTCCCGGCGGCAGCGGGCAGCCGGGCGCGCACAGCTCGTCTCCCGTGGCAATGATCGCCGTACGGGCGCGGCGGCGCACCCACAGCCGTTCCATCCCGGCCCCCGCGGCCACCGCCAGCGCGGCGGCATCTGCCCGGGTGCCCCGCTCCAGCAGCAGTGCCCCGTCCGCATACTCTTCTCCTGCAAGGCAGAGGTTTTCCCCCGCAGCAGCAGTGCGGAATACCCGTACCCATTCCTCCCCCAGGTCCGTATCCTCCTGCCGGATGACGCAGTCCGCTCCCTGGGGCAGCATGGCGCCAGTCATGATCCGCACCGCCTCTCCCGGGGCCAGCGGACGGCTGGGCACCTGCCCGGCACACACTTTTTCCGTCACTGGCAGCAAGGCCGGTGCCTCCTCCGACGCCGATGCGATATCAGCGGCGCGGAGGGCATAGCCATCCAGGGGCGAGCGGTCAAAGGGCGGCTGGGGGCGAAGCGCAAGGACCGGGCGGCTCAGCGTCCGGCCCAGGGCCTGGGACAGCGGCACCTGTTCCTCCTCCAGCACGCGGGCGGCAGCGCGGCTCAGCTCCACCGCTTGTTCAACGCAAATGGGCATGGACGTTCCTCTCGTTTCCCGGCCGCCTAGCGGCCGTTTTACTTTCCCTATACTACCGCAAATCCGTCCCGGAGGCAAACCACATTTCCCGTGGCTTTTTTTGCATCCCGTGCTATAATACCAGTATCCGCGCCGAATCCATGCAAGAAAGCGCCTCCACCGAAACGCCTCTGATGGACGGATGCCGCGCTGGCTGCTGCAGGCAACCCCAGGTCTACGGATCGTGGATTGCATGCTTTCCGCCCCGTATGCTATCATTCATCACCAGGAGGGGATCTAATGGACGCAGTGAAAATCGGAGGGCTGATCTGCCGCCTGCGCAAGGAGCAGGGCATGACCCAGGCCCAGCTGGCGGAGGCCATCCACGTCAGCAGCAAGGCCGTTTCCAAGTGGGAGACGGGGCAGGGCTGCCCGGACATCTCCCTGCTGGAGCGGCTGGGGCAAGTGCTTTCCGTAGACGTGGAATCGCTGCTCTCCGGTTCCCTGGACCCCAATACGCTCCTGGGAGGAAATATGAAAAAAACACGCTTTTACATCTGCCCCACCTGCGGCAACATCATCACCGCCCTGGCCGACGCATCCGTGTCCTGCTGCGGCAAAAAGCTGACCGCGCTGCAGGCCCAGCCGGCAGACCCGGACCAACGGCTGCGGGTGGAGGACGTAGAAAACGAACTGTTCATCACGTCGGACCACCCCATGACCAAGCAGCACTACATCGCCTTTGTAGCGTTGCTGAACGATGACAGCATCCTGCTGCGCAAGCAGTATCCTGAGTGGGGGCTCCAGCTGCGCATGCCTGCGCTCCCCCACAGCACCCTCTACTGGTACTGCACGGAGCACGGCCTTTTCTGCCAGCGTCTTTAAACACAGTAAATTGTCCGCCGGGGTTCTCCCGGCGGGCAATTTGTGCTTCCACGGTTATTGATACCGATACCGCTCTCCTGCATAGCGGTCCACACACCGCAAAAACAGCTCCCGAGTGCGAAATTCCAGCTTTTGAAATCCCGCCTCCTGGTGAAAGGAGCCGATCTTTCGCTCCAGGCTGACCCAGATCCGCCAGGGGCCGCTGAGCTCAGTCTTTTCCATAGGCTCTTCCTTTTTTACAGGGCGGAGCCCCGAACGGCCTCTCCCCCTTTCTCCGGGTCTGCCCCCTCCCGGCGCAGCTGCTCCTGCATCAGAGTCAGAGAACTTTTTCATAGGTTTTCTCACATTCCAATCTAGTACGTGAGTCGCAGCAAGCAGTAATCTTTTAAATACTTTCCAAATCAGTCATCCTGACTGACCTTTCGTCCAAAAAACAAATAAAGCGTCTCTTGTTATAAACCTTACACATGCTAATATGAAAGCGTACTATGGGAGGAAAGCAAATGCACCTTTATTTTGAGCCAGTTAACTTACTTCAATGGAATCTATTTCAAAAAGTCAAAGATATTGGACATGTAGAGTGTTTTTTAGCAACAAAAAGCATGAATATTGGTGACATCGTTTTACTGCACGTTGGCAAGCATGATAGGAAATACGAAAGCGGAATATACGCTTATGGAAAGATAATAAGGGCTCCGTATATTCTCCATAATAGTCCAAAGGATTATTGCAATGAAAAATTGTCTGTTGATGTGCAAATATCCGATATTTCATTCAATGAGCCTATGATTCATGAAGATATGTGCAAAAAGATATTCCACCAATTTCGCAGAGTACACCGCATCGATGAAACAGCATCGACTCAAATCAGAGCCATACTGAAACTATGAGATACCTCATTTGACATGCATTAACAGGAATCAGAAAAATTGAATGCATACTACTAGGACGAACAGAAAAAGCCGGAGACCATCTCGATGGTCTCCGGCTTTTGTCTTATGGGGATGCAGTTTTGCAATCTTTTGAATATTATGCCTTCCGGGTATGGGCAAACAGCGCTCTGGCCCGGGCCATATTCTCCCGGATGTTTACCCCAAAGGGGCAGTTCGGCTCACATCTGCCGCACATCAGGCAATCATCTGCCGTGGCGGAAAGAGACCAATAGTGCTGCGCCACAGTCTCAGGCACCGTGTCCTGCTGGGCGGCCAGGTCCAGAAACTTGGTCACGGCGGCAATATCGATATGGGCCGGACAGGGCTGGCAGTGGTTGCAGTACATGCACCGGCCGGTCATATGGATGGCATTTCCGGCACTGAAAATATGGGCATAGCTCCGTTCCTGCACGGGCGTATCGTAGTATTTGGCAGCCTCCAGCACCTCATCTACCGTATGGCAGCCCACAATGACCACCTTGACGCCGTTGCGGTCCAGGCAGTACTGGATGCACTGGGGAACCGTCATGGCAACGCCGAAGGGGGAACTCTCCGCTTTCAGCAGCGTCCCCGCACCCAGAGGCTTCATGACGGTAATGGCCACCCCAGCCGCCTCACAGGCGGAGTACAGCTTTTGCCGCGCCTCATCCACCACCAGGCCGCTTTTTTCCATGCCCTTGAACTCCATCAGGTCATAGATATCCGTCTCAGCGCGCTCCATATCATAGGCAGGATTGATGCTGAACATCAGCACGTCCACGACTCCGCTCTCCACGGCTTTCAGGGCAATGTAGGGGTTGTGGGAGCTCATGCCGATGTGGCGGATCACGCCCTTTTCTTTCAGTTCCCTGGCGTAGGCCAGCACCGGCCCCTCAAAGATGGTGCGAAAGTCCTCTTCGCTGTCCACATAGTGGATCATGCCTACGTCAATATAGTCGGTGTGCAGGCGCTCCAGCAGATCCGCAAAGGAGCGCTTGGTTTTCTCGATATCCCGGGTGCGGGTATATTGCCCATCCTCAAACACGGTACACAGATGCCCCTGAATGATAAACTGCTCCCGGCGTCCCTCCAGCGCAAATCCCAGATTGCTGCGGGTGGGAGCTTGGGGCATGAAAATATCGATGTAATTGATGCCCTTTTCCTGTGCCGCGTCTATGATGGCGCGGCTTTCCTGGGCAGTCAGACCATTGAACCACTCGCCGCCCAGGCCGACCTCGCTGACACGCAGTCCTGTGCGGCCCAATGTCCTGTATTCCATGGTGTCCTCCTGTCAGTCTTCCTGCTTCGTTTTGGCAATGACGATTTCCCGCACACAGACGCTCTGGGGCATCTGATAGGCAAACCAGGCGCAGTCTGCGATCTGGGAAGGCTCCAGTCCGCCTTCGATGCTCTGCTTCCAGAGATTGTAATTATCTTTGATGGTCTGGTCGGAGGTATGGGAGAGCAAGGGAGTCTCCACCACGCCGGGGGCAATGACGATCATGCGCACATTGCTTCCGGAAACCTCCTTGCGCATACTCTCCGTGATGGCGTGGACGGCATACTTGGTGCCGCAGTAGACAGAGTGGTTATCAAAGGTCTTTCTGCCGGCAATGGAGATGATGTTGATGATGGTTCCCTCATTGCGTGCCATCATATCAGAGAGCACGGCCTTTGTCCCGGTGAGAACGCCTTTGACATTCACATCGATCATGCGGCTCCATTCCTCAAAGTCCTGCCCGTCAGGATGCCCCAGTAGCATCAGACCTGCACAGTTGATGAGCAGATCGGTCTTGCCGTAGAGGGCCTCGGCCTCACGGACCGCAGCCTCCATGGCAGCGAGGTCTGTAACATCCACGCTCCGACACAGGCAATTGGGAAGCTGAAGCGCCTCCATGACCTCCTGTCTCCGGGCCAGCATCAAAACCGGATGCCCTTCCCGGGAAAAACGCTTGGCAAATTCCATACCGATCCCGGAGCTTGCTCCGGTGACCACAACTAACTTTTTCATCATTAACTCCTTGCTTTCACAGTGTTGTTGCAAAATCATAGAAATCAGCTATACTGGCATTATATCGACTTGCATTTATTGCAGCAAGTACGCACAATTTTCTTATAAAGTGAACTAAATTTCACTATAGGAGATTACCTATGGAAAAGATACAAGTGACCTGCGAAATGGAAGTTACCCTGAAAATGATCGGAGGAAAATGCAAGCCCCTGATCCTGGAAAGGCTGATTGAAAATGGGACCCAGCGTTTCAGTGAGCTGATGCGGGCCATCACCCAGGTCTCACAGCGGACACTGACCAATCAGCTCCGGGAACTGGAGCATGACGGTCTGATCGCACGCACGGTGTATGCGGAGGTACCTCCGCGGGTGGAGTATTCCATCACCCCAAAAGGGCGTTCTTTGGGGCCGATCCTGGATCTGATGTGTGAATGGGGCGAGAAAAATATGGATGAGCGGTTCGAGCTCACCAATCCGCAATGTACCGAATGAGTGCGCGGAAAAGCGGCGATGATGGAATCCAATCAGGCAGGTGCGAAATGAAAGAACAGATCCGATGCAGATGGGCCAATCCAAAGAACCCTCTCTATGTCCGCTATCACGACGAAGAGTGGGGCGTGCCCGTTCATGACGACCAGAAGCTATTCGAAATGCTGATTTTGGAGAGCTTCCAGGCGGGGCTCTCCTGGGAGTGCATCCTTAACAAGCGGGAGGCATTCCGAAGTGCCTTCGACGGTTTTGATCCGGAAAAGGTCTGCGGATACAGGGAAGAAAAGCTGGAGACATTGGAGCAGAATCCGGGCATCATCCGGAACAAGCTGAAGCTCCGCGCCGCCGTCAACAACGCCAGGATCTTCCGGGCTGTCCAGCAGGAGTGGGGAAGTTTTGACCGCTACCTCTGGCACTGGACCCAGGGGAAAACCATCTATGAAACCGGCAAAGTCAGCTCAGAACTGTCGGACGCAGTTTCCAAGGATTTAAAGTGCCGAGGCATGAAGTTCGTGGGGACAGTCATCATTTACTCCTACCTGCAGGCAGTGGGCGTGATCAATTCCCATGAGGAAACGTGTTTTTGCAGCCCGGCAAACAAGGCAAGGCTGTAACTGCACCACCCGCCAGAGGCAGGACGAGGCAGCACAGGCCATGGGGCATCTCATGACTCAGGCAAGAAAGCAACACAGGACAGCGCACCGGATGGGAAATTCCCATCCGGTGCGCTTTATCGCTCCTGTGCATAGCAAAACGCCCCGAAAACCATCGTTTTCGGGGCGTTTTGTGGAGCTAGTGGGGTGACTCGAACACCTGACCTGCTGATTACGAATCAGCTGCTCTACCGACTGAGCTACACTAGCATATTCTATTGAAAGGTTCAGTCTGCAAACCTGAACAACGGGTATGATACCACATTTTCTTCTCAGCGTCAACAGGAATTTGCTGCCTTGTCCCCGCTCCATGCAGCATAGCCGTATATTACGTTTTGTATTTTTGCAAGTTATCCTGCGTTTTGATCTCCGGCATTTTTCGCTTTTCCGATCATTTTCGACTGTTTTTTCCAGTCAACGACGAAAAAAAGCAAAAACTTCTCCGCTTTGATTTTACAAAAATTATATTTTTTCCTAAAATTCCAACTGGTTTTTCTTGTCCTCCTCCCTCAGTTTAGTTTACGTAATTTTACACTCTACATTTCTTTACCAAAAGTTATTCACATTCTCCACATGGTTTTCCACATCTGTTTAATCGCTGGTATACAACGTTTTTAAGGAATATTGTATTTTTTTGGAATCTGCTCTATCGTAAGTTTCCCACCACTGTACAGCGTCAAAATATTTTACATAATATTTTTAGATTCCGCACTTTCTCCGCTTGTCTTTATTTTTCCCTCTGGACACGCTATTTTTTGCAAAGCATTTTGAGCTTTCTTTCAAAAAAAGCAAGTTCGTCTCCTTTACATTCATTTTTTACAGCTCCAAAATATGCAAAAAGGCGGCTGTTTCCAGCCGCCTTTTTCCCGTTTATTCGCTGATGTCCCGCGTGGCATAGGCATTGAGCTCCATGCCAGCTGTATGCCCTGCCAAAAACTCATAATAGCCCTGGGCGCCGATCATAGCGCCGTTATCGCCGCAAAGACGCAGAGGCGGCAGGTATAGCTTCAGGCCCCGCCGGGCGCACTCACGCTCCAGATCTGCGCGGATCACGGAGTTTGCCGCCACGCCGCCCGCTGCGGCGATGATCTTGTGCCCGGTGCGCTCCGCCGCCAGCATGACTCTGGGCACCAGCTCGTCGCTGACCGCCTGAGCAAAGTCCCGGGCCAGGGCCGCCCGGTCCAGCTCCTCGCCCACCTGCTGGGCATGGTGCGCCAGATTCACCACCGCGGTCTTCAGTCCGGAAAAGCTCATATCCAGCTCCGCACCGTCCACATGGGCGTGGGGCAGCTGGTAAACGCCGCCCTTCGACCCCTGAGCCAGCTTATCCATGGGGGCGCCGCCGGGATAGGGCAGTCCCAGCACCCGGGCCGCCTTATCGAAGCACTCACCGGCGGCATCGTCCCGGGTGGAGCCCAGGATCTTCAGATCCGTATAGTCCCGCACATCCACGATCAGCGTATTGCCGCCGGAGATGGCCAGCGCCAGAAACGGCGGTTCCAGCTCCGGGAACGCCAGGTAGTTGGCCGCGATATGGCCCCGGATATGGTGCACCGGGATCAGGGGCACCCCCAGAGCGTAGGCCACAGACTTGGCAAAGCTCACGCCCACCAGCACCGCACCGATGAGCCCCGGCGCATAGGTCACCGCCACCGCGTCGATGTCGGCACGGGTACAGCCCGCCTGAGCCAAGGCCTGCTCCGTCAGGGCGGCGATGGCCTCCACGTGCTTGCGGGAGGCGATCTCCGGCACCACACCGCCGTAGAGGGCGTGAAGGTCCGCCTGGGAGGCGATGGCGTCCGAAAGGATCTTTCGCCCGTCCTCCACCACCGCCACGGCGGTCTCGTCGCAGGAGGACTCAAATGCCAAAATTTTCATGCTGCCACTCTCCTCTCACTCGTCCCAGGGCACTGCCAGAATGGGCGGCGCCTCCGGGTCCCGGGGGATCTGTACATAGCGGGCGTATTTTTCCGGGGAGAAACGGTTCTGGTAAATGAACCGGTGCTGGTCCATGAGTTCCTCATCCGGGATCTCCCGGTCCGCCCAGTAGAGTGTTTTATAGTGGGCGCCGAACATGTCCGTATCGTAGCCTGCCGTGCGGGCATGGTTCCGGGCGTAGAAGCCCAGCCGCCGCCGGGCCATCTCCGGGTCCGGGGCATGGATGGGAGCCTCGCTCTCCCCCAGGATCACATTACCCGCTTCCCGCTCCAGCATCTTCTCCAGGATCAGCGCACCGGTGCCGCTGTTGCGCCGCCGGGGGCTGACGCACAGGTAATCCAGCAGCAGCCAGCCCGGGCGTCCCAGCCACAAAAAGCACTCACCCACGATCTCGTCCCCGTCAAAGAGGCACCAGGGACGATACCAGCCGTCCCGCCACATCTCACCGATGGCCCGCAGGGGCTTGAGCTCCGATGCCGGGAACGAGGGGGTCAGATCACTGTGATAAACCGTCTCCACCTGCTCCCAGGTGGGCATCCGCAGTTCCATTGGTATCAAACTCCTTTGTCATGATCACCGCATCCTCCCGGGGATGCTCGTAGTAATTTTTCCGCCGGCCCACGTCCCGGAACCCAAGGCCCTCGTAAAGGGCCATGGCGGGGGCGTTGGACGCGCGCACCTCCAGGGTCAAAAACGCCAGCTGATGGGCCTGGGCA
>URKI01000007.1 GCA_900548505.1 uncultured Oscillibacter sp.
ACGAGATAGGCTCCGGTCTCGTGGGCTCGGAGATGTGTATAAGAGACAGGCGATGAACAATACCGCCAGCGGACCGCCGGCGCCGCTGCCGCCATCCAGAGTGGTGGAGCCCAGAGCGTTGGCGGCGTAGCCCACGGTCACCAGGGAGAACAGCACCATGGGCGGCGCCTGGAGGGCATAGCCGATGGCCACAGCCATGGCCGCGCCGCTCATGGCGGAGGCATAGCTGCCGGCAGTGACGAAAAATTCAATGCCCAGCTGGGTGCCCAGGGTATTGAGGATGGTGCCGATGAGCAGCGAGCAGAAAAGGCCCTGGGCCATGGCGCCCAGAGCGTCGATGCCGTATCGCTTGCCGGAGATGACGATGTTTTTGCGCTTTAAGAAGGCTTTGAACTGTTCCATGGGAAGCACCTGTTTCTCTATAAAATAAAATGTGGTATACAGGTGTCTTGACACCTGTATACCACATCATACTCGCAAAAGCACAGCCTGTCAACCCCGGATTTACCCCTCCAGCAGGACACCCAGCTCCCGCAGGGCGGCACGGACCCGCTCTGCGGCGGCCTCGTCGGGGCAGGAGAGAGTGTGCAGGTGGATACCACCGGTCAGGTCGGACAGGGGGCGGGCGTCAGAGCGGGCGCAGCGGTCCAGGAACTGGCGCACATCGTGGCGGCTGGAAAGCTGCAGCGAGCCGGTGAGCTGGCCGTAGACCGGGTGCTCCACGATCACGTCCAGCACAGTACAGCCCTCGTCCACCATGGCGTTGAGCTCTTCTTCCATGCCTGCGGCGCTGTGCTGGCAGGCGAAACGGCAGATGAGACCAGCAGCCTCCGGCAAGATCACATAGCCTCGCGGCGTGGCGGAGATGGCGTCTCCGGCGGCGCGCAGCAAGGCGATGTCGCCCACGATGATCTGGCGGCTGACGGAAAAGCGATTCGCCAGTACCGTGGCGCTGACGGGCTGGTCGGCATGCTGTAAGATTTCACGAATGGCCTGACGGCGTTGTTCCGCGTGCATAGGGATGCTCCTTTCACTGTCATGACAGCAGTATACCACACCCACGGAAAAATGCAAAGAAAAAGAAAACAGGGAGCGCACAGATTGTGCGCTCCCTGAGGAGGGGTCAACCGCCCAGATAGGCTTTTTTGATGGCGGAGCTCTCCAGCAGCTCCTTGCCGGTGCCGGAGGTGACGATCCGGCCGGTCTCCAGCACGTAGCCGCGATCGGCCACGGACAGGGCGGCCTGGGCGTTCTGTTCCACCAGCAAAATGGTGGTGCCTGCTGCGTGGAGGTTCTGGATGATCTCAAAGATCTGCTCCACCAGAATGGGAGCCAGGCCCATGGAGGGCTCATCCAGCATCAGCAGTTTGGGGTGGCTCATAAGCGCCCGGCCCATGGCCAGCATCTGCTGCTCGCCGCCGGAGAGGGTGCCGGCGATCTGGCGGCGCCGCTCCATCAGACGGGGGAAGAGCTGGAAGATCCGATCCAGATCGGTGTTCAGCGTGGCGCCGGACTGGGTATAGGCGCCCATTTCAAGGTTCTCCTGCACGGTCATCTGCAAAAAGACTCGGCGTCCCTCGGGCACCAGCGCAAGGCCCCGGGAGACGATCTTGTGGCTGGGGACTTTGCTCAGGGACTCGCCCATAAAGGTGACAGAGCCGCTGCGGTTGTGGAGCAGGCCCGCCACAGTGTTCAGCGTGGTGGACTTGCCGGCACCGTTGGCGCCGATCAGCGTCACGATCTCGCCCTGATTGACCTCGAAGGAGATGCCCTTGACGGCATGGATGCTGCCGTAATAGACGTTGATGTCGTCTACTTTCAAAATCGTTTCCATGCTCACGCCTCCTTCTGCTTGCCCAGATACGCCTCAATGACGGTGGGATTGGATTGGATCTCTTCGGCGGTGCCCTTGGCGATGACCTGGCCGAAGTTCAGAACGCAGATGCCTTCGCAGATGCTCATGACCAGGTTCATGTCGTGCTCAATGAGCATGATGGCGATCTGGAAGGTGTCCCGGATCTTGACGATGTTTTCCATCAGCTCCGCCGTCTCAGAGGGGTTCATGCCTGCGGCGGGCTCATCCAGCAGCAGCAGGCTGGGATTGGTGGCCAGGGCACGGACAATCTCCAGACGGCGCTGGGCGCCGTAGGGCAGGGAGCCGGCCTTGAAGGAGGCCATCTGCTCCATGTCGAAGATGGACAAAAGCTCCATAGCCCGGTCGTGGGCGGCCCGCTCCTGCTTCCAGTAGCTGGGCAGACGGAGCACGCCGGCCAGGGCGGAGTAGCGGGTCTGGTTGTGGAGGCCGATCTTCACGTTGTCCTCCACGCTCAGGTTGTTGAAAAGCCGGATGTTCTGGAACGTACGGGCGATGCCCATGCGGTTGATCTGCGCGGTGGTCTTGCCGGCGGTATCCAGGCCGTCCAGCAAAATGGTGCCGCGGGTAGGCTGATAGACCTTGGTCAGCAGGTTGAAGATGGTGGTCTTGCCGGCACCGTTGGGGCCGATGAGACCGGCGATCTCCGTGCGGCCGATGGTCAGGTTGAAGTCATTGACCGCCTTCAGGCCGCCGAAGTCGATGCCCAGGTGGCTGCACTCCAGAATGGGGGATTTGTCCACGTCACGCTCGGGAACGATGGCCCGGCTGGGCACCGGCACCATCTTGCCTTTTTCAAACTGTTTAGCCATTGTTGGCGGCCTCCTTTCTGCTGCCGGGGATGGCGCGGCCCAGCAGTACGCGGCAGCGCTCGTTGTTGGTGGCCAGCATCACCAGGATCAGCACGATGGCGTACACCAGCATCCGGTAGTCGGAGAACGCACGCAGCAGCTCGGGCAGCACGGTCAGCGCCGCAGCGGCGATGAGAGAGCCCCAGATGTTGCCCAGGCCGCCCAGCACCACGAACACCAGGATCAGAATGGAGGTGTTGAAGTTGAACTTGGTTGCCTGGAGAGAGGAGAAGTTCAGGCCGTACAGGGCACCGGAGGCGCCCGCCAGGGCGGCAGAGGTGACGAAGGCCATGAGCTTGTACTTGGTGACGTTGATGCCCACGCTCTCGGCGGCGATGCGGTTGTCCCGCAGGGCCATGATGGCCCGGCCGGCCCGGCTGCGCACCAGGTTCAAAACCACCACCAGCGTCAGCATCACCAGAATGAATCCGGCGGTGAAGGTGGCGATGGTCTTGGTGCCGGCAGCGCCCTGGGCACCCTTGATGATCTCCAGACCGCCCTCGGCAAGGCCCAGGTCGGCGATGGACATGTTGCCGGTGAGGTTGAACGCCACGTGCAGGCCGTTTTCATCGTAGCCCACCAGCAGGCAGTTGACCAGATCCTTGATGATCTCGCCGAACGCCAGCGTCACGATGGCCAGATAGTCGCCCCGCAGACGGAGCACGGGCATGCCCACGATGAAGCCAGCGGCGGCGGCGAAGATCGCGCCCACCACCATGGCCACGGCCAGGCGCACGGGAGCGAAGGGGATCACGTTCTGCAGGCTCATGGCGGTGACGATGCCGGAGAAGGCACCCACGCTCATGAAGCCCGCGTGGCCCAGGCTCAGCTCGCCCAGGATGCCCACAGTCAGGTTCAGGGAGACGGCCATGGACATATAGCAGCAGATGGGCACCAGCTGGCCGGTCAGGGAGCGGGAGAGGAAGCCGCCGCTCTGCAGCAGGCTGATGACGATAAAAGCGATGATGACGCCCAGATAGGTGGCGAAATCCGTCCGGGTGGACCGCTTCAGTTTACCAAGCTTTTTCATTGGACCACCTCACACTTTCTCGGGCACATACTTGCCCAGAAGACCTGCGGGCTTCACCAGCAGCACCACGATCAGCACGGCGAACACGATGGTGTTGGCCAGGTTGGTGGAGATATAGGCCTTGGCCATGGACTCGATGATGCCCAGCAGCAATCCGCCCAGGAACGCGCCGGGGATGGAGCCGATGCCGCCGAACACGGCTGCGGTGAAGGCCTTGATGCCGGGCATGGAGCCGGTGGTGGGCATCAGGGTGCCGTAAGAGGAGCACAGCAGCACGCCGGCGATGGCCGCCAGGGCGGAGCCGATGGCAAAGGTGGTGGAAATGGTGAAGTTGACGTTGATGCCCATGAGCTGGGCGGCGCCCTTGTCCTCGGAGCAGGCCCGCATGGCCTTGCCCATCCGGGTCATGCTGGTGAACATGGTCAAGCCCACCATGATGACCAGGCACGTCACCACCGTCAGGATGGACACGTAGGAGATGGAGAGCTGACCGTTAAACAGGCTCAAAGAGCCGGTGACCACGGGGGAGTAGACCTTGGGAGCCGCGGACCAGATGAGCATGGCGGCGTTTTGCAGGAAATAGCTCACGCCGATGGCGGTGATGAGCACAGCCAGGGAGGGGGCGCTGCGCAGGGGCTTGTAGGCAAGACCCTCGATGACCACGCCCAGCACGGTGCACACCACCATGGCCAGCAAAATGGCAGGGATGCTGGGGATCCCCAGGTAATTCATGGCGCAGTAGGAAATGTAGCCGCCTACCATGATCACGTCACCGTGGGCGAAGTTCAGCATTTTCGCAATGCCGTAGACCATGGTGTAGCCCAGGGCGATGATGGCATAGACGCTTCCCAGGCTGATGCCGCTGATCAAATAGGAGAGAAATTCCATCAGGAAACACCTCTTTTTCTTCTCTTTTCTATTCTATGGCAGAAATACGGGCAGCAGCGGCGCTGCCGCCCCTGTTTCCACCATAGAACCCGGGAAGGGCTGCCGGTGATCCGGCAGCCGCTTCCCTGCGGTTGCTGTCAGGGGAAAACAATGCGTAGGGGGAAATTACTGGGGCAGGACGTACACGCCGTTCTCGATGACCACGGCCATGGGAGCCTTGGAAACGGTGCCGTCAGCGGACCAGGTCATGCTCTGGCCGGTCAGACCGTCATAGGAGATGGTGGTCATGGCACCGACCATGGCCTCGCAGATGTCGGTGGAGGACATGTCAGAGGTGCAGCCGGCAGCTTCCAGAGCGGCCTTGACGATGTACACGGCGTCATAGGCGTCGGCGGCGAACTGGTTGGGGATGTCACCGAACTGCTCCTGATAGGTCTTGACGAAGTTCTGGGTCTTCTCGTCCTCAGCGTCGGCAGAGAAGGGAGTCAGCAGCATGACGCCCTCGGCCAGGGAGGCGTCGAAGCCCTCCAGAGTCAGGATGCCGTCCATGCCGTCCACGCCGAAGAAGGTGGGAGCGTAGCCCATGGCGTTGGCCTGGTTGAGGATAACGGAAGCCTGCTGATAGTAGATGGGCAGGAACAGCAGGTCAGCGCCGGCGGCCTGGGCACCGGTCAGCTGCACGGAGAAGTCGGTGGCGGTGTCGGCGGTGAAGGTGCCCTCGTAGACAACGCTCAGGCCCTTGGCGCCGGCCTCGGTCACGAAGGTATCCCGGATGCCCTGGGAGTAGGGATCGTCGTTGCGGTAGATGATGGCGATCTTGGCGTCAGCCATGTTCTCGGCCATGTAGTCAGCGGAGCCGGTGCCCTGGTTGGGGTCGGTGAAGCAGACCTGGAACACGTTGTCCTTGCCGGCGATGATGTCGGTGGAGGAGCCGGAGGGAGTCAGCATAAAGGTGCGATCAGAATAGGCCACGTCCGCCACGGAGATGGAGGCGCCGGAGGTGGTGGGACCCACCAGGACCTGCATGCCCCAGTCCATCAGGTTGTTGTAGGCGTTGACGGAGGTCTCGCCGTCTGCCACGTCGTCCTCGCTCTTGATCTCGAACTGGATGTCGCCGCCGGCAGCGTTGATCTCGTCCACGGCGATCTTGGCGCCGTTGGCCACGGCCTGGCCGTAGATGGCATTTTCACCGGTCAGAGGGCCGATGGTGCCGATCTTGAAGGCGCCGGTGGTGGTGGATTCCTTTTCGCCGCAGGCGGTGAGCCCGGCGACCATAGCCAGAGCCATGGCAAAACATGCAAACTTCTTGTTCATCTTCTTTTCTCCTTTACCAGTCGATATTATACAAAAAAGCGGCTCCGCCCATGGGCGGAACCGCTTTACTGTATCAAAACAGCAATGTGCGCTTTCGCGGCATGGGGGGTAAAATCCCAACCAACAATACTACCAGCAGAACCAGGTTCAGCAGGGAAATGCCTGCAACCAGAATGTTTACCAGGCATACCAGGGCAATAATAATAATGGACGCCATAATAATGGCGTCCAGAATCACACGGATGGCAGTATGAGAGGCACAATGAGCGCAGAAAGAAGCGGCCTCTGCCTGATGGGCAGACGCACCCTGAGACATCGCATGAGAAGAATACATAGCGTACATCATGGTGCCGGCTCCTTTCTGCAAGATTGCCTGGAAATTACTTTTTATTGTACTCATTCAAAGGACTAAAGTCAATGCGCTGTTTGCCGTCAAAACACACAGAAAACAGCGGAGCAGAATCGGGATTATTTACAAAAAATTCAAAAAAGGAGAGGGACAAACAAAAATTAGTTGCGCATATCAACAAAAATTAATTGACTTGCAGGAGGGATGTGCTATGATGGGAACAGGAAAAAAATTGTTTCCGTAAACGTTTGAGCAGAGGGGGGATGGTCGTGCGGACTGTGCTGGGATATCTGAAGCCCTACCGGCTGCGGGTGGCGTGCGGGGTACTCATCAAGTTTGCGGCGGCGGTGCTGGAGCTTATTCTGCCGCTGCTGCTGGCCCATGTGATCGACGATCTGGTGCCGCTGGGGGACATGGGGCCCATCTGGCGGACGGGCGCAGTCATGGCGGCGGTGGCGTTCGGCGCCATTGGCTGCAACATCACGGCCAACCGCATGGCCGCGTGGGTTTCCATGGAGATGACCCGCACTCTGCGGCGGGACCTCTACGAGCAGACGGTCCGCCTTTCCTGCGCGCAGATGGACCGTTTTTCCGTGTCCTCCCTGGTCTCCCGGCTGACCAACGATACCTACAATGTCCATCAGATGGTGGATAAGGTGCAGCGGGGCGGCATCCGGGCGCCCATGCTGGTGCTGGGCGGGCTGACGCTGACGTTTTTGCTGGAGCCGGTGCTGGCGCTGGTGCAGCTGTGCGTCTGTACCGCCACGTTTTTCACCATTTACCGGGTGACCCGCCGGGGCATCCCCCGCTATGCCGCCTCCCAGGCGGCGGTGGACACGGTGGTGCGCATCATCCGGGAAAATGCCTCCGGCGTCCGTGTGATCAAGGCGCTGGGCTGCCAGGGACGGGAGCGGCGGCGGTTCGACGAAGCCAATGCCGCGGCCCGGGACCGGGAGTCCGGCGCCGGCGGGGTCATGGCGGCAGCCAACCCCACCACAGATTTCCTTTTAAATGTGGGACTCATTCTGGTGGTGCTGGTCGGTGCGCTGCGGGTCCAGGAGGGGCGGATGGCCTCCGGGCAGATCGTGGCATTTTTGTCCTATTTCACCCTGATCCAGACGGCCACTCTGGGGGTTTCCAAGACGTTTTTGCGCATCAGCAAGGGTGCGGCCTCTGCTCGCCGCATCGAGCAAGTGCTGCGTGCTCCCATGGATCAGCCGGTGATTGCGTCGGAAGCGGAGAGCAGCGCGGAGCTTGGTATGCAGGACGTCTCCTTTTCCTATCTGGGGGTGGAGCAGGATCTCAGCGGCGCCTCCTTTGCCATCCGGCGGGGGCAGACGCTGGGTATCCTGGGCCCTACCGGCAGCGGCAAGACCACCCTGGTGAGCCTGCTGCTGCGGCTGTACGACGCGGATGAGGGCACCGTGTGGGTCGGCGGCGCGGATGTGCGCACCCGGCGGCGCCGGGAGCTGTCTGACCGCTTCGGCGTGGTGTTCCAGAACGACACGCTCCTGGCGGGCACCGTTTATGAAAACATCTCCTTTTTGCGGGATCTGCCCCGGGAGGAGGTGGAGCGGGCGGCCAGAACGGCTCAGGCCTGGGAGTTTATCGCCGGCATGCCCGGGGGACTGGACGCGGCGGTGGAGCTGCGGGGCGCCAACCTCTCCGGCGGTCAGCGCCAGCGGCTGCTGGTGGCCCGGGCTTTGGCGGGGCGTCCGCCGGTGCTGGTGCTGGACAGCGCGGACAGCGCTCTGGACTACCGCACCGCCTCCGCCCTCCACGCTGCCATCCGCCGGGAATTTCCGGATATCACACTGGTGGTCATCTCCGAGCGGATCGCCTCGTTGCGCCGGGCGGATCACATCCTGGTGCTGGAGGAGGGGCGCATCACCCACCAGGGCAGCCATGAGGAATTGATGAAGCACTGTCCGCGCTACGGTCGCATGGCCCAGCTGCAAATGGGGGAGGAGGCCGTATGATCCGAAAGAAACGAACGGTATGGCGCCGCCTCTGGCCGTTCCTGCGGCCCTATGGAACCCGCTTGGGACTGCTGACGGCGCTGCTGGTGGTCAACAATCTGCTGACGCTGTGCATCCCCATGCTCTCCGGCTGGGCGGTGGGCGCGGTGGGTACGGAACCAGGTGCGGTGGACTTCGCCGCGGTGGGGCGCAACTGCGCCGGGATGCTGGTGTGCTGCGCGGGGGCGTCCGGGCTGAACTACCTGATCTCCTCCCGGCTCATTCGCCTGGCCCAGTCCGTGTCCTACGATCTGCGCCGGGCGGCCTTTGACCGCCTCAGTGAGCTGCCGGTGGAGTATTTCGATACCCATCCCGCCGGAGATCTCATCAGCCGTATCTGCTACGATGTGGACACAGTGAACGCCACGCTTTCCACAGATCTTTTGCAGATCGCCACCAGCTTTTTGACGGTGGGGGGCTCCTTTATCATGCTGCTGCTCCTTTCGCCCAGGCTGTCGCTGGTGTTTTTCGTGACGGTGCCGCTGTCCGTGGTGCTGACCCGCTTTCAGATGCGGCGTATCCAGCCGCTGTACCGCCGGCGCTCCAAAGCACTGGGGGCGCTGAACGGCTTCGCGGAAGAGCGCATGGGCTGCCGTCAGGCCATGCGGGTCTACGGAGTGGAGGAGGCGGACCTGAAGCAGTTTACGGTATTCAATGAATCTGCGTCCCGGGCCTATTACGAGGCGGACCGGGCCAGCGTGGCGCTGGGGCCGTCGGTGAATTTCATCAACAATCTGTCCCTGGCGGCCATCAGCGTATTCGGCGCCCTGCTCTATCTGCAGGGAGGGCTGCCCCTGAGCGCCCTGGCCTCCTTTGTGCTCTATTCCCGCAAGTTCTCCGGCCCCATCCGGGAGGCGGCAGATCTGCTGGGGGAGCTGCAGGCCAGCGTGGCTGCGGCGGAGCGGGCGCTGGAGCTGATCGCCCAGCCCACGGAGACGGAGGACAAACCGGAGGCGGTGGAGTGCACGCATCTGCGGGGAGACATCCGATTTACACGTGTGTGGTTTGGGTATGACCCCCAAAAGCCGGTGCTGCGGGACTTTACCGCCCATATCCCCGCAGGGTCGCTGGTGGCGGTAGTTGGCTCTACCGGCGCTGGCAAGACCACGTTGGTGAGTCTGCTGCTGCGGTTCTATACGCCCCAGCAGGGCACTATCACCATCGATGATGTGCCCATTGGGCAGTATCGCCGGGACAGCCTGCGCCGCCGCCTGGCGCTGGTCATGCAGGATACCTGGCTCTTCGGCGGCACCATCGCCGAAAACATTGCCTACGGCGCGCCGAATGCTACACGGGAGGAGATCGTCCAGGCGGCCAAGGCCGCACGAATCCATCGCTACATCGTGTCCTTGCCGGAGGGGTACGACACAGTCCTTGCCGACGAGGGGGCCGGCGTTTCCAAGGGACAGCGGCAGCTGATGGCCATTGCCCGGTGTTTTCTGACGGATGCGGACATCGTGATTCTGGATGAGGCTACCTCCAATGTGGACACAGAGACGGAGGGGGCCGTCAGCCAGGCCATGGCGGAGCTGCGGCGAGGGCGCACCTGCTTTGTGATCGCCCACCGGCTGGCCACCATCCGGGGTGCCGACCGGATTTTGGTGCTGGAAAACGGCGCCGTGGCCGAGTCCGGTACCCATGAGACGCTGCTGGCACGCAACGGTATCTATGCTGCCCTGTATGCTGCCCAGTGGGCCCGGGAAGATCTTTGAGACACAGGGCACGGAGAAAAAGAAAAAAGAGCCGGAGAGGCAATTGCCTCTCCGGCTCTTTTACCGTCTTGTTTGTATGGGACGGAAAGAATCAATAGCACTTGCGGTAGATGGCCTCTTCGCTCTCCAGATCGAAGGGATAGTAAGCGTTGGTCATCAGGCGCTGCTGGTTGGCCTCGACGGACAGGGGGAAGGCCTTGAAGTCGGCCTCGGTGAAGCCGCAGTCACGCAGGGGACGCAGAGGCAGGATGCGCTGGAGCAGGGCGTTCATCTCGGGAATGGCGTCCTCCACCTTGCAGCCCAGGATGCTGGCAACCAGCTTCTTGAACTTCATGATCTCGCCGGTGGGGTTCTTCTCATCATAGTAGTCCATGATGGCGCCGAAGAGCATGTAGTTGCTCTCGCCGTGAGGCACATGATAGGTGCCGCCCAAGGGGAAGCTCATGCCGTGGACGGGGCCGCAGCCGGCCTTCAGGAAGGCGATGCCGGCGTAGAAGGAGGCGGTGACGAACTCGTCCATATACTCGAAGCGGGCGTCCTGGCCCTTCTCGTCCAGCAGCTTGAAGCCCTTGAGGATCATGTCCATGGCCTTCTCGCTGAAGAGCTCAGAGGTGATGGTCTTGCGGTGGGGGCTCAGGAAGGACTCGGTGGCGTGGACCAGCGCGTCGATGGCGGAGCAGGCGAAGGGCTTGTAGGGCAGGGTCTTGAGGAGGTCGGGGATCAGGCACACCTTGTTGGGGATGATGTCATCGGACACCAGGCCCAGCTTGGTCTCGCCGCCGGTGAGCACGCCGTCCTTCTCGTCCTTAACGATGGCCACGGAGATGTTGGTGCACTCAGAGCCGGTGCCGCAGGTGGTGGGGATGGCGATGACGTCCTTCTCGTTGACCACGGGGAAACGCTTGAAGAACAGGTTGTGCACGGTGTCGGGACGCTTGCAGCCCAGCAGCTTGCAAAGGTCCATAATGGCGCCGCCGCCCACAGCGATGACGCGGTCATAGCTGTCGTAGGGGATGGCGTCGTACATGATCTGGATCATTTCCTCGCTGGGCTCACCGGCGCCGAACTTCTCCTGGAACACGAAGTTGCACTTGAGACCCAGGTCCTTCATGAACGGGGTGTAGATGAACTCGTTGGTGAGCACCACGTCCCGCTCGTTCAGGTTGAACTCCTTGGCCATATCGGCAAAGGTCTGGAACTTGTACACGGTAGGGGCAAAAATAATCTCTCTCTTGTCAGCCATCAGAGCAGCGGAAAATGCATCCATGTTTTGTTCTCCTTTACATTTTTTTGGCGATACAGGCAGGGCCCCGTGAGAGCCCTGCCGGATATCCGGATTACTTGCGGGCAACAGCCTTCTTCACGGCGGCCACAATGTTGGCCGCGCGCAGGCCGTACTCGTCCATCAGGAAGTCCTGGGGACCCACCTGGCCGAACTGATCCTGCACGCCCACGAACTCCTGGATGGTGGGCAGGTTCTTGGCCAGGCAGTTGGCAACCACGCTGCCCAGGCCGCAGGTGACGTTGTGGTTTTCGGCAGTCACGATGGCGCCGGTCTCCTTGGCGGCCTTGATGACCAGCTCCTCGTCCAGAGGCTTCCAGGTGAACATGTCGATGACGCGGACGGAGATGCCCTCCGCGGCCAGAGCCTCATAGGCCTTCAGGCTCTCATCCACCATGATGCCGGAGGTGATGATGGTGGCCACGTCCTTGTCGGACTCGTGGAGCACCACGCCCTTGCCGATCTCGAATTCGCTGCCCTCGCCGTAGACCTGGATGATGCCCTTGCGGACAAAGCGGGTGTAGCTGACGCCCTCCACGTTTACCAGCTGACGGGTGATGCTGGAGAGCTGATCGTAGTCAGCGGGGTCCAGCACGGTGGTGCCGGGGATGGACAGATACATGGCAGCATCTTCCAAAGGCATGTGGGTGCCGCCGTTGAACGCGGCGGTGACGCCGGCGTCGGAGCCCAGCACGCGGACACTGAGACCAGCGTAAGCGGCGGACATGTAGATCTGGTCATAGCAGCGGCGGGAGGAGAAAGTGCCGAAGGAGTGGAAGAACACCTTCTTGCCGGTGGCGGCAAGACCGGCGGCAACGCCGGCGCCGTTGGCCTCGGCAATACCGGCCTCAAAGGCGCGGTCGGGGTAGTTCTTCATGAGCATCTTGGTGTTGATGCAGCCCATCAGGTCGCAGTCCACATAGCAGATGGACTTGTCCTGGGCCATCATCTCATTGAGAGTCAGCGCAACGCCGTCCCGGCAGGCCCGGGAATCCTTTTCATGCTTTCCGATCAGTTTCACATTCATTGCTCTGGACCTCCTTTAAGCGTTCTTGGCGTCTTCGTAAGCCTTCTCGGCAGCGGCCAGCGCCTCGGCCCACTGTTCCTCGTTGGGCTGAGAGGAGTGGTCGTGCTTGGGCTCGGCGAACGTGGCGCCCTTGCCCTTGCAGGTGTCCAGCACGATGCAGCTGGGCACGCCCTTCTTGGCGTAGGCATTCTGGATGGCGTTGTAGATGGCGGTCACGTCGTGGCCGTCGATCTCCTGGGTGTACAGGCCGAAAGCCTCGGCCTTCTTGGCCAGGTCGCTGTGGGCCAGGATGTCATCGGTGGGGCCGTCCAGCTGATAGCCGTTCTTATCGATGAAGAAGATGATGTTGTCCAGCTTATGGGCATAGGCAAAGTGGAAGCCCTCCCACACCTGGCCTTCGTCGGCCTCGCCGTCGCCCACCACGCAGAAGACGTGGTTGGTGCGGCCGTCGATCTTGTTGCCAAGAGCCGCGCCCACAGCGGTGGACACGCCCTGGCCCAGAGAGCCGGTGGTCAGATCCACGCCGGGGGTCAGCTTGCGGTCGGTATGGCTGGGGAACTTGGTGTGGGGATGGTTGAGGGTATAGGCCTCCTCCATCGGATAGTAGCCCATGATGCCGAAAGTGGCATAGGCAACGGGGCCGGCGTGACCCTTGGACAGGACCAGCCAGTCGCGGTCTTCCCAGCGGGGGTTCTTGGGGTCAAATTTCATGACCTCGCCATAAAGGACGGCCATCAGGTCGGCCAGATCCATGGAGCCGCCCACATGGCCGAACCCACGGGAGTGGATGACCTTCAGGGTCTCCAGACGAATCTGAGCTGCCAGGACCTTGCAGTTTTTCTCATTCATCGGGTGTTTCTTCCTTTCCTTTTTTGATTGGGCGGCGCGGCCTTTGGCTGCGCGGCGCCCGGATGCACGGATCAAAGGGAAACTTCCTCCAGACGGACGGGACGGCGCTCCTGAGCCGACCGGGTGCAGGCAATGGCCAGCACGGTGGCCTTCAGGGCATCCTCCCCGCCGACGGGCACGGGGGAATCATGCTCCACAGCGTAGACGAACTGACGGATCTCCTCCTGAAAGGCGGGCAGATACCGCTCCAGGAAAAACCAGGGGGGACCCTGGCGGCAGATGCCGTCCGCTGTGGCCAGGACGGCAGTGGAGGGAGCGTCGTTTTCCATGGACACACAGCCCAAAGAGCCAAATACCTCCGCCCGCTGGTCGTATCCGTAGACTGCCTGACGGGAGTTGTCGATCACGGCAAGGGCGCCGCCCTGGAGGCGCAGCACCACGGCGGCGGTGTCCACGTCGCCCTCCCGGCCGATGGCCGGATCCACCAGTACCGATCCGGCGGCATAGACCTCCTCCACCTCGCAGCCCGAGAGGAAGCGGACCATGTCCAGATCGTGGACCGTCATATCCAGAAACAACCCGCCGGAAGAGCGCACGAATTTTGCGGTGGGCGGCTCCGAGTCCCGGGAGCAGATCTTGACCATCTGCACCGACCCGATCTTCCCGTCCTGCACGGCCCGGTGGAGGGCCTGGAAATTGTGGTCAAAACGGCGGTTGAATCCCACTTGATATTTTACCCCCGAGCGACTGGCCGCGTCAATGACCGTTTGGATTTTAACAAGCGAAAGGTCCACGGGCTTTTCGCAGAAAACGTGCTTGCCGGCCGCCAGGGCCTCCAGGGAGATGGCGGCGTGGGTGTCCGTAGGGGAGCAGACCAAAACGGCGTCGATCTTGGGGTCGTGGAGGACCTCCTGGTAGTCCTCCGTCAATATCTCGGCTCCGGCCTGACGGGCCAACTCCTGAATTTCCGGCCGCAGGTGCGGCGCGGCGATGGAGCGGATACGGGCGCCGGGAACGCCGGTCACGATGCCCTGGATGTGGACGCGGCCCATACGGCCCGCGCCGATGATGCCAAGCTGCAGCATGCAAGCCTCCTTTTCCATGCGTCTGGAGGACGCGGCGGATTAGGTGTACGCGGTGCCCGCGCCGTCCACCATGGCGTCGTAGGCACGTTTGACCTTGTCGTAGTTTTTGTCCCGGTCCAGGGCAACGCCCCGGCCCACGCCGTCCACGATGTATCCGGCGCCGGCTTCCTCCAGGGCCTCGTCCAGCTCCTGCAGCAGTGCCGGGGCGGAGCCGGGATCGGTGGAGCGGCCGTCAAAGATCACGTGGAGAAAGACAAGGTCCAGACCGGCCGCGTGGGCCATGCGGCACACGGACACGGCGTAGTCCATGGACCCGTGGGAGGATTTGTGGGTCAGAAGGGTCAGAAGGTGCAGGGCGGTGCCGTGATCCAGGGCGTGGCGGATGGCGCCCAGCAGCACCGGGTTTTGCTGGAAGCTGCCGTCCTTGACGGCGGTGTCCAGCCGTACGTCATCCTGCAGCACTGTGCGCCCGGCGCCCAGATTGGAGTGGCCCGCCTCGGAGTTGCCGGCCTTGCCCTCGCCCAGGCCCACGTGGGACCCGGAGGCGTGGAGGCGGCACCAGGCCTCATGAGAGAGCAGGCTGTCCCAGTAGGGGGTATCAGCCAGGTGGATGGCGTCGCCCTCGTCGCCGGAGCCAAGGCCCCAGCCGTCGCAGATGATGAGCAGCATTTTCCGGTCCGGTCCGAAATCGTGGTCCTGGACCAAAGAGGCGCCGGTCATCTCCGGCGGCTGTGGGATGCCCATGACCTGCAGCACCGTGGGCGCCACATCGCCCAATGACCCGTCCCGCAGCGTCAGGCGGTGGGAAGAGGCGGGATCGATCAGAACAAAGGGCACCAGATTGGCCGTGTGGGCGCCGTGGGGCTTGCCAGCGGCGGTATAGAGCTGCTCGATGTTGCCGTGGTCGGCAGTGACGGCCACCACGTAGCCCTTGGCCAGGGCGTCGGTTACCACCCGTTCCAGGGCCCGGCTCACATGGCCGCAGGCGGCGATCTTGGCGGCAGTGTTCTGGGTGTGGCCGATGACGTCGCCGTTTGCGAAGTTGGTGACCACAAAGTCGTATTTGCCTATAGCATCGATCACCGTGTCTGCCACCTGGGGCAGCGACAGCTCCGGCTGCTGGTCAAAGTCGATGCCCTTGGGGGAGGGGACGCACACATCGTCCTCACCCGGGAAGGGAACATTTTCGCCGCCGTTGAAGAAGAAGGTCACATGGGCGAACTTCTCCGACTCGGCACAGTGAAATTGAGTTTTTCCTGCCTGAGAAAGCACCTGGGCAAGGGGCATGACCACATGGGCCGGGGCAAAGGCCACCGGCAGATCCTTGAACTTGTCGTGATAGAGGGTAAGAATGGAAAAATAGAGGTCGTGGAGCTTGCGGCGGGGTACGGGCTCAAAGTCCGGCTGGGTGAACAGCTCCGTCAGCTCCACCTCCCGCTCGCCCCGACGGCAGCAGAACACCACGGCGTCCCCGTCCTGCACGGTGCCGGCACCCCGGCCGTCCTGCGTCAGGACCATGGGTTCCAGGTGGTAGTCGTCCTGCCCCTGGGCATACGCTCTGCGGACGGCGTCCGCCAGGCGGGCGCCACCCCGGTCGATTTGTGACATGGAATTACGCCTCCTTAAATCGAATGTGACTGCGCTTTGCTGCATCGGCCCGCGCCGGACGTTCATACCAGCGGCGGCAGCAGGTCCAGGAGCTGGCGGAAGTCCTCGATGACGGCGTCGGGCCGGGTCTCCTCCGTGAAGCGGACGGGATGCTTTTTCTCCGGGGAGTCGAAGATGATGTTGCAGCCGATGCCAGCAGCCTTGGCGCCGGGGATATCCCGCTTGATGTTGTCCGCCACGGACACGCACTCCGCCGCCGTGACACCCAGCTCCCGGCAGGCCAGGTCGTAGATCTCGCCGCAGGGCTTGCGCAGGTGGCACACAGAGGAGAGGACCACGCAGTCGAAATACTGAGCCAGGTCATCCTCCTCCAGCCAGTCGGGCACCTCGTTTTCACCGATCAGGTTGGAGATGATGCCCAGCTTGTAGCCACGCTGGTGCAGCGTGCGGATGACCTCCGCACCGCCGTCCACCACCACACGGCGGCCCTTGCTCTGGCGGTACTGGAAGCTCAGCTCGTGGCATACCTGGCAGATGCGGACGGGATCATGATCCGGCAGCAGCCACTTGCACCAAAGCTCCTCGTCTCCGGATTCCTTGTTCTCGCCCAGGGCCCAGTCCCGGTAGGGGGCGTAACGGTCCTCCACCAGCTGATAGAACTCCTCATAGGGCAGTTCCGTGCCGGCGATCTCCGCCAGTTTGCGGCGGGCGTGGCGCATGTAGGGCTCTTCCAGAAGCGCGATGCGCAGCGTGCCGCCCAGATCAAAAAAGACGGCCTTGAACTTGGTTGCAGTTTCCATAGGACGTGCCTCCTTATCCATACTTGTGGTGGGACGGCCGCCATAGGCCGGAAAAAGCGCGGAAAAGCGGCATCCGGCGGCAGGACAAACGCGTGCAAACGTTTGCAACTTTTTGGCAGTTTTATTCTAAAATACTGCCGGGAGAATTGTCAATATACCAAACGCCAAAGACAAAGGCGCTTTTTTGCTTTTCTGACTAATGGGGCGGGAAAGGGAGATATGTATTGACATTGCAGTAAAAATCAGATATTCTTTTTTTAGACAGTATCTTTCGGAAGACCATTGGCCTTTCGGGGAAAAATAAACGGAAACGTTTGCGATTTTTGTTGGCCAAAAGGATGGTCTACTATGAAAAATGTAACATTGAAGGATGTGGCGAAGGCCGCGGGCGTGTCCTATGCCACGGTGTCCCGGGCGCTTTCCGGCAGCCCGCAGATCGGCAGCGACACCCGGGAGCGGATCATCAAGCTGTGCGATGAGATGGGCTACACCACCAACTATGTGGCCCGGTCCATGGTCATGAAAAAGACGGACCTGATCGGCCTGGTGGTGCCCTCCATTGATAATCAGTTTATGGCGGAGCTGGCCTATTACGCGGAGATGAGCGCCCGGTCCCACGGCTATAACATCATGCTGTGCAACTCCGGCCCGGACCTCAAGCAGGAAAAGACCGTGGTGAAGCTGCTGCTGGGCCGCCAGGTGGACGGCATCCTCATCGTCCCCCAGAGCCCGGATACCTATGAAAATATCCGCGCGTTCACGGACCAGGTCCCCACGGTGTTCCTCTCGGAGAACTTGCGGGACCAGCCCCAGAGCTATGTGGCCGCAGACAACAGCCACGGCACCTATATCGGAACGCGGTACCTCTATGAGCTGGGCCACCGGGAGATCCTCTACTTCGGCCGCCGTCACTCCACCACCCACCAGCTGCGGGCGGAGGGATATATGAAGGCCTGCCGGGAGCTGGGGCTGCATGAGCAGTACTTCAACAGCGAATTCCCCCGCTCCTCCATTGCCAACGGATACCAGCTGGCCCGGGAGCTTTTCTCCAAGCCCATCACCTACACGGCCATCTTCGCCTCCACGGACTCCAACGCCCTTGGCATTTTGAAGGCCGCGGACGAGATGCATATCAACATCCCCCGGCAGCTGAGCCTCATCGGCTTTGATAACATCCCCTCCACGGCCCTGCCCCGCATCGAGCTGACCACCATCGAGCAGCCCAAGCGGGAGATGGCGGTGCAGGCGGTGGATATGCTGCGGGACAAGATCGAAAACGGCACCCAGGGCTATGTGCATCAGATCCTGATGCCCAGCCTGGTTAAACGCAGTTCCTGCCAGAAGCTCTGAGCAGGCGGGAGAGAATACAAAGCGGAACGCCCGGTGAAGATCGGACGCCAACGATTTTTGAAGGGAGCGGAACGAACAATGAACGGTTATCTCTATGATCCCCATACCCATACGGCAGAGACCAGCAAGTGCGGACACCTGAACGCTGCGGATGTGGTGGATCGGTATGTGCGCAACGGTTTTTCCGGCCTGGTGGTGACAGACCACCTGCACCCGGAGTACCTGTCCCGGATCGACGTGGATCACAACTGGGACCATGTGATGGACCACTATCTCTCCGGCTACCATGCCTCCAAGGCCCGGGGCGACCAGGTGGGGCTGGACGTGATCCTGGGCGCGGAGCTGCGCTTTCCGGAAAACGACAATGACTATCTGGTCTACGGCATCGATGAGCAGTGGTTGCGGTCCAACCCCTATATGTGCTGCATGAGTGCCCAGGAGTTTTACGACAAGTTCCACGACCAGGTGCTCATCATCCATGCCCATCCCTTCCGGGAGGGCAGCGCCCCCGTGCAGGAGACGGCGGTCCACGGCGCGGAGATCATCAACGGCAATCCCCGCCACGATAACCATAACGATATGGCCCTGGCCCTGTGCCGCCGGCATCCCGCGTATTACCGCCTGGCCGGATCTGATACCCACAGGGACGGCGACGAGGCCCGTGCGGGCGTGCTGCTGGATGAGCGGGTGCACGATTCCTATGCCTACAAGGCCATGATCGAGTCCGGCCGCTTCCACCTGTGGAGCCCGGAGTTCCAGTCCTTTGTGGAGGCCGACGAGGCCATGCGGAGAGGGGAATGACCATGAGTCAGTATGATTCCCTCATCATCGGCGAGATCGCCCGGGACACCAACGTGGACTATGACGGCACCGTAGTGCAGGCCATCGGCGGTGCGGTGTATTACTCCGGCTTTGCCGCCGCCAACATGGGCCACAAAATTGCGGTGCTGCCCAAGGCGGACACCCGCGAGGTAGACTTGAAGGCGGCCTTTGCGGCGGTTCCCAATATCACCGTCTATCCTCTCCACAGCGACACGTCCTTTGTGACGAAAAACGTCTACCATACGGCGGACCGGGAGCGGCGGACCTCCACAGTGGACAGCATGATCTCTCCCTACCGCCCGGAGGAGGTGCCCGCCATCGATGCGGCCATCTGGCATCTGGCAGGTCTGGCAGCAGGCGACATCCCCGATGAAATGATCCCCTTTGCCGCCCAGCACGCCATGGTGGCCATCGATGTGCAGACCATGCTGCGGTATGTGGAAAACGGCGGCATGGTGTACCATGACTGGGCGAAAAAGCGGGAGATGCTGCCCTATATCCGCTTTTTAAAGACCGATGCGGCAGAGGCGGAGATTCTCACCGGCACGGACGACCGCGCCAAGGCGGCCCGGATGCTCTATGACTGGGGTGCCAAGGAAGTGCTCATCACCCATAACTCTGAGGTGCTGGCCTATGACGGCAAGGAGATCTACACCTGCCCCATCAAGGCCCGCAATCTCTCCGGCCGTACTGGCCGGGGCGACACCACCTTTGCCTGTTACATCACGGAGCGTCTGACGGCGGACATCCCCACAGCCCTGCGTACCGCCACAGCTCTGGTTTCCCTGAAAATGGAGACGCCGGGACCCTATATGGGCACCCGGGCGGATGTGGAGGAGTACATCCGGCAGTTCTATTGAGCAATATAAAAAGGAGCGCCGCCCGGCCGGGCGGCGCTCCTTTTATCGTCGGATCAGTTTGCGGGGGAGACGGGTTTGGTGTCGCTGCCCATCCGCCGCAGGATGTAAAGCTGGATGGGGATGGCGCAGATCAGTGTCAGAAGATCGGAGACGGATTGGGTGATCTGCACGCCCAAAAAGCCCAGAGTGTTGGAGAGGATAAAGACCAAGGGGATGAAGAAGATGCCCTGCCGGGCCATGGCCACGAATGTGGCAGGCGCGGTCTTGCCGATGGTCTGGAGCATCATGTTGCTCATGACGATCCAGCCCTGGAAGAAGAAGGTGGCGCACTGGAAGCGCAGGGCGGACGTGCCGTAGGCGATCACGTCCGGGTCATCCTGGAACAGAGCCACCAGCTGGGGCGCAAAGACGATGCCGAGGACGCCCACGGCGAACAAAAAGCAGGTGGAAGTCTTGACGCAGAACCAGAAGCCCTGTTTCACCCGGCTGTACAGTCCCGCGCCGTAGTTGAAGCCGCACACCGGCTGGAAGCCCTGGCCGAAGCCGATCATGGCGCTGCCGCCGAACATGGTGATCCGCTGGACGATGCCCATGGCGGCAATGGCGGTGTCGCCGTAGGGGCCGGCTGCCTGGTTGAGGCAGATGGTGGCCACGGAGGCCAGTCCCTGCCGGCTCAGGGAGGGCAGACCGCCCTTGACGATCATCACATAGTAGGCCGGCTTGAGCTGGACCTTGGAGATGCGGATGCGCAGGTTGCCGCCCCGGGCGCAGCCGGCCAGCAGCAGGCAGAAGCTGATGAACTGGCTGATGATGGTGGCCCAGGCAGCGCCCGCAACCCCCAGATCCATCCAGAAGATCATGATGGGGTCCAGGGCGATGTTCAGTACGGCGCCGGAGGTGATGCCCACCATGGCGTAGGCGGCGCTGCCCTGGAAGCGGAGCTGGTTATTCAATACCAAAGAGGCAGTCATCCAGGGGGCGCCGAAGAGGATGATGCGCAGGTAGGCCCGGGAGTAGGGCAGAATGGTGGGGGTAGAGCCCAGAAGCGTTGCAAGGGGTGTCAGGAACAGCTGACCTAGCAGGCAGATGAGAATGCCGGCGGCCAGGGCGGAGAAAAAGCCCGTGGCGGCCATGTTCTCCGCCTCTTCCATGTGCTGCTTGCCCAGCTCACGGGAAATGAAGTTGCCGCTGCCGTGGCCAAAGAAGAAGCCCACGGCCTGAATGATGGCCATCAGGGAAAAGACCACACCCACGGCGCCGGTGGCGCTGGGGTTTTTCAGCATACCCACAAAAAACGTGTCCGCCATATTGTAAAAGGCGGTGACCAGCATACTGATGATGCATGGAGCCGCCAGACGGCAGACCAGACGGCCCACCGGCGCTTCCGTCATCTCGTGGAATTTTTGCGCCTGCTTTTCGTCCATGAAACACACCTCTCTCAACTCTATCTATTCTTAACGAAATTATAACACAGCTTTTACATGGGGAAAAGAAGCATTTCCTCCAAACCTTGCACGGCAGCTTGCCCTGCGGAATAGGATGGGGTGACTCCGGGGCGGATCCCCGGAAGTTGACTTCAGGAAGTGAGGGATTTGCCTTGCGAATCAATGAGGATATGACGCCTGCAGGGCAGGCGGAGACCTCCTGTCCGCTGGACGGGTGCAGCAAAGTGGTGACCCAGTGCCTGGACATGACCGCGCCGCTGACGGTGACGCCGGCCACCACGCTGGGGACCGTGTCCGTCACCTGCCAGGGCACGCCCCGGGTAGTCTGCACGGCGGACGCCTCCGGCAGCAGCTGCACCATCACCATGACCCAGCAGGTGTGCATCAGCGTCCCTGTGCGCTATGGCGTGTGCGTTGCGTCGGGAGATACCACCATCGGATGCGCGGACAGCCGCGGCTGTGGCTGCCGGTAAATGGCGGACATAGAAAATGGGCCGGCGGAAGATTTCGCCGGCCCTCCGCATTGAAAACGGCGTCCGGAAGCGATATACTATTAAACTGTCGAAAAAACACGAAAGAGGAGGGAGAGAAATTGATGCTCTCCATTCAGGAAAGTGCCCTGACGGTGCTGGAGCTTTTTTTGATTGCAGCTCTGGGCTACTGTGTGGGCGCCGTCAAGGTGCGGGGGATCAGTCTGGGCAGTTCCGCCATCTTCCTGGTGGCGCTGGTGTTCGGCCACTTTGGCGTCTCGTTTCCCGCGGCGCTGCAGACCACCGGCATGGTGCTGTTCATCAGCTCCGTGGGCATCAGTGCCGGCCCCAGCTTTGTGGGGAACCTGCGCCGCCATGGGGCGGCCTACATCCTGCTGTGCCTTTTCACCGCGGTCAGCGGCTCGCTGGTATGCGTGGCGGTGATCCGTCTGGCGGGGGTGGAAACGCCTCTTGCCATGGGACTGATGACGGGCGCGTATACCACTTCGCCGGGCTTCGCCTCCGCCAAGGAGGCGTTCCACGGCAGCGCGGAGGCCGTGGCCATGGTGGCCGCCGGGTACGGCATCATGTATCCGGTGGGGACGCTGTGCAAGGTTTTGTTCGTGCAGATGGTGCCCCGGCTGCTGGGCGCGGACATGGAGCATGAGCGTGCCCTTGTGCGCCGCGGAGCGGAGGCGGCGGAACCGGCGGAGGACGGCGGTCACCACCGCTTCCGGCTGGACTCCCTGGGCTTTTTCACACTGGCCGTGGCCATCGCCTGCGGTATTTTGCTGGGTGGCATCACCATTCCCCTGCCGGGGATCGGCAGCTTTTCTCTGGGTAACTCCGGCGGCCCGCTGCTGGTGGGACTGCTGCTGGGCCACCTGGGCCACATCGGGCCGGTGGATGTGCGGGTGGACCCGCGGATCGTGGAGCCGGTGAAGGAGCTGGGACTCATCCTGTTCTTTACCGGAGCCGGTACGGAGGGCGGCGCCCAGCTGGTGGAGATCGTGAGCCAGTACGGGGCGTTTTTGCTGGTGTACGGCATCATTCTGGTGTTTGTGCCGCTGACGCTGGGCTTTGCCCTCAGCCGCCGGGTGTTCCGGCTGCCTATGCTCAACGGCCTTGCGGCCATGAGCGGCGGCATGACCTGCTCGCCGTCCCTGGCGGCGCTGATCCAGGTGGCGGGCACCACGGATGTGGCATCCACCTATGCCACCACCTATCCCATTGCCCTCATCAATATGGTGATCGTCATGCAGATCCTGGCAAACGTATGAAAATCGCGAAAAATGATGGCGGTGCCATTGAAAGACGCGAAAAAAATGGTATACTGATTCAAAATCCATAGATCGAGAGGATGAACGACAATGACTCCCTACGGAAAGATGACCCCGGCGGAGCGGGCAGAGGAATACGCCCGCGTGTCCGCGGAGTATGCGCAGAAAAAGGCACTGGGCCTGAAGCTGAACATGGCCCGCGGAAAGCCCGGCAAGGAGCAGCTGGACCTGGTGAACGGCCTGTTCGATGTGATGAAAACGCCCGAGGACTTCGTCTCCGGCGGCGTGGACGTGCGCAATTACGGCGAGATGAGCGGCCTTGCCTCCGCCCGGCAGCTGTTTGCCGAGATCCTGGACTGCAAGCCGGAGCAGGTGTTCGTGGGCGGCAACTCCAGCCTGCAGCTCATGTACGATACGGTCTCCAAGGCCTATACCCACGGCCTGCTCCACAGTGAGCGCCCCTGGTGCAAGGAGGAGAAGATCAAGTGGCTGTGCCCGGCTCCCGGTTATGACCGCCACTTTAAGGTCACCGAGTCCTTCGGCTTCGAGCTGATCGCCATTCCCATGACCGCCGAGGGCCCCGATATGGACGCCGTGGAGGCTGCCATTGCTGATCCGGCCGTCAAGGGCATGTGGAACGTGCCCAAGTACTCCAACCCCGACGGCGTGATCTACTCCGCCGAGACCATCCGCCGCATCGCCTCCATGAAGCCCGCCGCGCCGGACTTCCTGCTCATGTGGGACAATGCCTACTGCGTCCACGAGTTTGAGGGAGAGTATGTGCCCTTCCCGGACATTCTCAGCGAGTGCGCCAAGTACGGCAACGCCGACATGGTCTTTGAGTTTGCCTCCACCTCCAAGGTGACGCTGCCCGGCGCCGGCATCTCCTGCTTTGCCTGCTCTGAGGCCAACATGGCCTACATGGAAAAGCTGCTGACCGCCCAGGTCATCAGCTTCGACAAGGTCAACCAGCAGCGCCATGTGCTCTATCTCAAGGACAAGGCCCACACCCTGGAGCTCATGCGCCGCCATGCCACCGTGCTGGGACCCAAGTTCCGCTGCGTGCTGGACACCCTGGACCGGGAGATTGCACCGCTGGAGATCGCCTCCTGGCAGCGTCCCAAGGGCGGCTACTTCGTCTCCCTCAACGCACTGCCCGGCACGGCACGGCGGGTGTGGGAGCTGTGCCGGGATGCAGGCGTGACCCTCACCGGCGCCGGCGCTACCTTCCCCTACGGCAAGGACCCCGCCGACAGCAACCTGCGCATTGCCCCGTCCTATCCCCCCGTTGAGGAGCTGGAGCAGGCCATCGATGTGCTGTGCGTGTGCCTGAAGCTGGCGGCACTGGAGAAGCTGGGCGTATGAGATACTTCGGAAGCGTATACCGCCCCCCCTCTGAGGCGTACAGCCTCATCGTCCAGGTGACCTACGGGTGCAGCCACAACACCTGCGCCTTTTGCAGCATGTACAAGGAAAAGCGGTTTGCCCTGCGGCCTCTGGAGGAGGTGCTGGAGGACTTCCGCATAGCCCGGCAGACCTACCGGGCGGTGGACAAGGTGTTTTTGGCGGACGGCGACGCCCTGGTGCGCCGGGCGGAGGAGCTGTATGTGATCCTGGACACCATCCGGGAGCTGTTCCCCGAGTGCCAGCGGGTCACCAGCTACGCCTCTCCCGCCTCCATCCGCATCCGCACGGATGAGGAGCTGCGCACCCTGCGTGAAAAGGGCCTGACCATGGTCTACATGGGACTGGAGTCCGGCTGCGACGATGTGCTGCGGCTTATGCACAAGGGACACATGTCCGATGAGATCGTGGCCATGGGTCAGAAGGTGCGGCAGAGCGGCATCGCCCTCTCCGTTACGGCCATCACGGGCCTGGGCGGACCGGAGCTGCTGGAGCGCCACGCCGTGGAGACGGCCAAGGCCTTCAACGCCATGAACCCGGAGTATATCGGTATGCTGACGCTGATGGTGGAGCCGGAGACGCCCCTCTACGACTGGGTGCACCAGGGCAAGTTCCAGCTGCTGACCCAGCCCCAGGTGCTGGAGGAGACCCGCCTCCTGGTGGAGCATCTGGACAGCCCCGGCAGCGTGTTCCGCATGAACCACGCCAGCAACTATCTGGTGCTCAAGGGCACGCTCAACGAAGACAAGGAAGCGATGCTGCGCACCATCGACGCGGCCGAGCACGACCTGAGCCGTCTGCGCCCGGAGTCCTGGCGCGGGCTTTAAAAGAGAAGAACGCCCCGGAAAGCAAACTGCTTTCCGGGGCGTTTTTTTAGATGCCGGCGGAGACGTGCTTGAAGTTGCCCAGGGTCTCGTTGACGTTGGAGACGTAGGCAAACGTATCGGGGAACTCCTGGAGCACCCGGTGGAACTGCATCACCTGGCTGCGGTTGACCACGCAGATGAGCAATGACTTGGGGGTGTCGGAGTACATGCCCTGGGCAGGCAGGACGGTGACGCCGTGGTGCAGTTCCCGCAGGAGTCGTTCGGAGAGGGCGTCGGCGTGCTGGGTGACCACCTCAAATTTCAGGGCCGTCTTGAAGCCCTTGAGGATGCCGTCGCTGATGCGGGAGCTGAGGTAGCAGTAGATGAGGCACAGGATGACCGGCTCGAACTGATAGCCGTAGACGAAAAAAGAAAGCACCGCCACGGAGGCGTTGAGTCCGAAGATCACCCACACCAGACTGGCCTGGGGATGGAGCTTGTGGACCCAGGCGGCCACGATGTCCGTGCCGCCGGTGGAGCCGCCCAGCCGGATCACCAGACCGTACACGGCGCCGCTGACCACGCCGGCAGTCACAGGCCCTAGAATGTCCGAGGAGCCGGAGTCATAGGCGATGCCGCTCAGGTCCAGCTGGCCAAGGCCCAGCGTCACGGCGGAAAAGACCAGCACGAAAAGGAGGCTCTTGCGGGCAAAGTCCGCGTCCAGCTTCCGCCAGGCCAGGAAAATCAGCGGCAGGTTGATGATGAGGGAGAGATAGCCGATGTTTACGTGGAACAGATACTGGATGATGGTGGCGAAGCCGTTGATGCCCGCCGGGGCGAAAGCGTTGGGGAATACGAACAGCTCGTAGCTAAGACCCATAACGACGGCCAGCCCCGCCACTGCCAGATAGCGGCCGGTCTGGCCCGAAGTGTGCTGCATGGAGAAAACTTCCTTTCTCTTGAATCTTCCGGGCCGCAGTATACGCCTGTTTCACTGAAAATGCAAGTAAAAATTCACGGTTTTTCTAAAAATGCAGGAAAAGTTTCTCACTGTGCAGAATGGGAGAAAAAGCGGCGTTTTAACGAGAAAAAGGCAGGAGCGGTGCAGGATGCAGGTACAGCGATGCATCCTGCAAAGGAGGAACCGAAAAAATGCCGCTGCCGTAAAAAACGGCAGCGGCATAGGTTTTTTGAACCTTGGGCGGCGATTACAGCTTGCGGGCCTTCTCGGTGTCGCAGTAAGCGCAGCGGTAGGTGTGCTTTTCGGGATCGCTGAGCAGGAAGATGGCGTCCAGCTGAGGCTCCGCCACGGTGATGCAGCGGGGGTTCTTGCAGTGGATGATGTTCACCAGCTTCTGGGGCAGCTCCAGGTGCTTCTTCTCCACCCGGACGCCGTTGCGGATGATGTTGACGGTGATGTTGGGATCGATGTAGCCCAGCACGTCCAGATCCACGTCCATGGGGGAGTCGATCTTGATGATGTCCTTGCGGCCCATGCGGTCGCTGCGGACGTTCTTGATGATGGCCACGGAGCAGTCCAGCTCGTCCAGGTGCAGGTACTTGTAGATGTCCATGCTCTTGCCGGACTGGATGTGGTCCAGGACCACGCCGTTTTGGATGCTATCGATATTCATAAGTGAGATCTCCTTCCCGATTAAACCTGGATGTCCAGCAGCTTGAGGATCAGCGCCATGCGGATGAACTTGCCGTTTTTCACCTGCTTCCAGTAGCAGGCGCGGGGATCGCGGTCCACGGAAACGGTGATCTCATTGACGCGGGGCAGGGGGTGCAGGATGCACAGGTCGGGCTTGGCGGGCACCAGCTTCTCGGGGTCCAGCACGTAGGTATCCTTCAGACGGATGTAATCGGCCTCGTTGAAGAAGCGCTCCTTCTGCACGCGGGTCATGTACAGGATGTCCAGCTTGGGCATGGCCTCTTCCAGGCTGCCGGTCTCCTCATAGGGCAGGCCGTTCTTGTCCAGCACGTTTTCCTTGATGTAGGCGGGCATCTTCAGCTCCTCGGGGGAGATAAAGACGAACTTGATGCCGCTCTGGCGGCTCAGGGCGTTGACCAGGGAGTGAACGGTACGGCCGAACTTCAGGTCACCGCAGAAGCCAATGGTGAAGTCGTTGAGCCGGCCCTTTTCCCGGTGGATGGTCAGCAGGTCCGTCAGGGTCTGGGTGGGGTGATTGTGGCCGCCGTCGCCGGCGTTGATGATGGGCACCTCGGAGAACTGGGCCGCCGCGTAGGGAGCGCCCTCCTTGGGGTGGCGCATGGCAATGATGTCGGCATAGCAGCTGACGGTGTGGATGGTGTCACCCACGGTCTCGCCCTTGGCGGTGGAGCTGGACATGGCCTCGGAGAAGCCCAGCACGCTGCCGCCCAGGCCCAGCATGGCGGACTCGAAGCTCAGGCGGGTACGGGTGGAAGGCTCGAAGAAGAGGGTGGCCAGCTGCTTGTGGGCGCAGGCGTCCTGGTACTTGGCGGGATTGGCGATGATATCCTCAGCGGTGGCGATCAGCTGGTCGATCTCCTCTACGCTCAGGTCGACAATGTCAATGAGATTTCTAGGCATGGGACTGCTCCTTTCGGAAGATGGTTTCGGTTCAGTGAGTTCCCCGCCGCGCCCTGCGCGGTGGGGAAAGCAAAATGTGTGACGTTTATTTCGACGTGATCCAGCTTTCGTCGCTGGGATTGGAGCGGAACTTCTTGAGCCGCTCGATGTCCTCGGGACGGATCTTACCCTCGTCGGCGGCCACCTGGCACACGGCGTCGAAGTTGGACAGGGAGTAGTTGGTCACATTGGCAGCGGCCAGACGGTCCAGGCCCTTCTGGAGGCCATAGGTGAAGATGGACACGATGCCCAGCACCTCAGCGCCGGCCTCCCGCAGAGCCTCCACCACTTCGATGCAGCTGCCGCCGGTAGAGATCAGGTCCTCCACCACGACGACCTTCTGACCCTTCTCCAGCTTGCCCTCGATGCGGTTGCCGCGGCCGTGGTCCTTGTTGCCGGAGCGGACGTAGCCCATAGGCAGGCCCATGAGATGGCCCACGATAGCGGCGTGGGCGATACCGGCGGTGGAGGTGCCCATGAGGACTTCCACGTTCGGATAGTGCTTGCAGATCAGGTCCACCAGGCCCTCTTCCACATGGGTGCGGACGGCGGGGGCGGTGAGGGTCAGGCGGTTGTCGCAGTAGATGGGGCTCTTGATGCCGCTGGCCCAGGTGAAGGGCTCGTCGGGACGCAGAAAGACAGCGCCGATGGAGAGCAGGTCATGGGCGATGGTTTGTTCCAGGTTCATATCTAAAATCCTCCTTGGTAAAATACAGGTCGAATCAGCCCAGGAAGTCCTTGACGGCCCGGCGATAGGCAGCCACGGGGTCCTCGGCCTGGGTGATGGGGCGGCCCACCACGATGTAGTCGCAGCCGGACTTGCCAGCCTTCTCGGGGGTCATGATGCGCTTCTGGTCACCGGCGGCGGAGTCGGCAAAGCGGATGCCGGGGGTGACGGTGACGAAGCTCTCGCCGCAGTTTTCCTTCACCAGAGCGGCCTCCAGGGGAGAGCACACCACGCCGTCCAGGCCGCACTTGGCGGCGTTCTTGGCGTAGGACATGACGGTCTCGGCCATGGGCACGTCGATGAGCAGCTCGTTTTTCAGAGCCTCGGCGTCGGTGGAGGTCAGCTGGGTGACGGCGATGAGCATGGGACGGGTGCCGTCGGGCCGGGTCAGGCCCTCCAGGGCGCCGCGCATCATCTCACCGGCACCGGCGGCATGGAGGTTCACCATGTCTACATCCAGGCGGGAGAGCACGCTCATGGCGCGCTTGACGGTGTTGGGGATGTCGTGGAGCTTCAAGTCCAGGAAGATCTTGTGGCCACGGGCTTTGATCTCACGCACCACATCGGGACCCTCGGCATAGAAAAGCTCCATACCGATCTTCACAAAGGGCTTTTCCCCGGCGGGGAACTGGTCGAGAAAATGCAGCGTCTCCTCCTTGGTGGGGAAGTCCAGCGCGATGATTACGTCTTTAGCCATGATGTGCTCCTCCAGTCAGTTCAGAAATATTGTCCACGCCCAGCTTCCGGCACACGTCCGGCAGCTGTTCGATGATGGTCTTGCAGGCATAGGGGTCTACCAGGTTGGCGGCGCCCACCTCCACGGCGGTAGCGCCTGCCAGCATCATCTCCGCAGCGTCCTCAGCAGAGGAGACGCCGCCGCAGCCGATGATGGGGATCTTCACCGCCTCGTACACGTCCCACACCATCCGCAGCGCCACAGGGAACACGGCGGGGCCGGAGACGCCGCCGGTGCGGTTGGCGATGATGGGGCGGCGGGTGCGCAGGTCGATGCGCATACCCAGCAGGGTGTTGATGAGGCACACGCCGTCGGCGCCGGCGTCCTCGCAGGCCCGGGCGATCTCAGCGATGTCGGTGACGTTGGGGGTCAGCTTCATAAAGACCGGCTTCGAGGTGGCGGCCTTCACGGCTTTCGTCACTTCCGCGGCGGCCTTGGGGTCGCAGCCGAAGTTCTTGCCGCCGGCGTGGACGTTGGGGCAGGAGATGTTCACCTCCAGGATGGCCACCTGGTCCACAGATTCCAGCTTGCGGCAGTTTTCCGCGTACTCGTCCAGGGTAAAGCCGCCGATGTTGGCGATGACGGGGCCCTGGAAGATCTTGGCGATGTTGGGCACCTCGTGGGCGATGACCGCGTCGATGCCGGGGTTCTGGAGACCCACGGCGTTGAGCATGCCGGAGGCCATCTCCGCGATGCGGGGCTGGGGATTGCCCAGCCGGGCCTCACCGGTGGTGCCTTTCCAGGAAAAGCTGCCCAGTACATTTAAATCATAGAGCTCCGCGTACTCCCGGCCGTAGCCGAAGGTGCCGGAGGCGGGGATGATGGGGTTTTTCAGGGCAACGCCTGCCAGATTCACGCCTAAGTTTACCATACGATCTCCTCCTTAAACAGGATGGGGCCGTCCTTGCACACCCGCTTGTAGCCGTCCTTGGTAGGCACGGTGCAGCCCATGCAGGCGCCGAAGCCGCAGCCCATGCGGGCCTCAAAGCTGAACTGGCCGTCCTTGAGCTGGGGGAGGCTGTGGACCGCCTTGAGCATGGGCAGGGGGCCGCAGGTGAGCACGTAGTCACACTCGGGGACGCTCCGGATGCAGTCGGTGACAAAGCCCCGGGTGCCCAGGGAGCCGTCCTCGGTGGCGATGAGCAGCCGGCAGCCCAGAGCGGCGAACTCCTCCAGGTAGAACGCGTCCTTGCTGCTGCGGTAGCCCAGGGTCACAGTGGGATTCTGCCCGGCGGCGATCATCCGCTGGGCAAGGCCGTACAGGGGGGCGATGCCGATGCCGCCGCCTGCCAGAACCGGGTGCTCCCCGGCAAGAGAGGGATCAAAGCCGTTTCCGAGGCCGCTGAGCACGTCCAGCTCCGTGCCGGGCACGCAGCGCACCAGGTCGTGGGTGCCCTTGCCCACCACCTTTACCAACAGCAGCAGTCCCTGGTCATCCCAGTTGCAGATGGAAATGGGGCGGCGCAGGTAATTGCCGGGCAGGGAGATGTTCACGAACTGGCCCGGGGCAGTGATGGCGGAGGTGTCGCCGGAGAGGAGGACCTCATAGGTATCCTCCGTCAGCTGGCGGGTATGCTCCAACGTAAAGAGAGATTTTTTCATAGCTCCTCCTCATTTCCAAGGTCGTGGTGGACGATTTGGCCGCCGCAGAGGGTCAGCGCCACGGCAGCGCCCACGCCCCAGCCGTCGAAAGGCGTGGCGTGTCCCAGAGAGCGGAATGCGGCGGCGTCGATGGTGTGGGGCCGGTTCAGGTCCAGCACGGCGAGATCCGCCGGTGCGCCCGGCTCGATGGTGCCGCCCTCAAGGCCGAAGATCTCCCGGGGCCGGATGCACAGGGCTTTCAGGATCACGTCCAGAGGCACCAGGCCGGGGGCCACCAGCTGGGTGTAGAGAATGGGGAACGCACACTCCAGGCCCACGATGCCGTTGAGGCTGTCCCGCAGCCCGCCGGACTTCTCCTGGGGAGAGTGGGGGGCGTGGTCGGTGGCGATGCAGTCGATGGTGCCGTCCAAGAGTCCCTCCAGCAGTGCCTGCCGGTCGGCTGCGGAGCGGATGGGAGGATTCATGCGGAAGCGGCCGTCGTCCTGCAGGTCCTCGTCACACAGCACCAGATAGTGGGGGCCGGTCTCGCAGGTGACGGGCAGGCCCTCGGCCTTGGCGGCGCGGATGAGGGCCACGGATTCCTTGGTGGAGATGTGGCACACGTGGTAGCGGCAGCCGGTTTCCCGCACCAGGGCAATGTCCCGCTCCACCTGACGCCACTCGCTTTCGGAGGCGTTGCCGGTGAGGCCGTGGGCGGCGGCATAGACGCCGTCGTGGACGCACCAGCCTTTCGCCAGCAAGGACTCATCCTCGCAGTGGGCCACGATGGGCTTGTCCAGAGACTTGGCGAGCTCCATGGCACGGCGCATCATGTCCGGGGACTGGACGCCCTTTCCGTCGTCGGAAAAGCCCGCCACGTCCGGCGCCATGGCCTCCATGTCCGCAAGCTCCGCGCCGGATTCGCCCCGGGTGATGGCACCGTAGGGATAGACATGCACCTTGGCGTCTCTCCGGATGGCGGCAAGCTCCTGGGCCAGGTTTTCCCGGCAGTCAGGCACGGGCTTGAGGTTGGGCATGGCGCACACGACAGTGTAGCCGCCGGCGGCAGCAGCCGCCGTGCCGGAGAACACGGTCTCCTTATAAGAAAAACCAGGCTCCCGAAGATGAACATGGACATCAACGAAACCTGGAACTACCAAACGATCATGCAATTCAATGACGGAAGCGCCTTCACGGGGAAGGGAGGGGGAAACGGAAACAATACGGCCCTGGTCAATGGAAATATCCATATTCTGGAACTTTCCGTCCCGGAAAACGGCCCCGCCGGTCAGCAGCAGACTCATGTCAGTTCTCCTTCCTCTTTGATTCATTCGACATATTATATTATCGGAAAGAGGAGGCCTTGTCAACCGCTTTTCTCCGGCAAAGGACATAAAAAGAGCGGAGCGGAGCGCCTGCTTTTTGGCATACGGAAAAGCGCCCTGCCTCCCGGAGGAGGCAGGACGCTGTTTGCCCTCAGTTGTGGCAGCCGTGGCTGCCGCAGTGATGCTCTCCGCAGCCGTGGTCACCGCAGGTGTGGGCCTCGCCGTCGTGATGGTGGTCGCAGGTGGCGGCCTCGGCGTAGGTCAGGGTACCATTCAGCAGCTCGGCCACCCGCTCGTCGGCATCACCGGTGCAGCCGGCGTAGAGCTTGATGCCCGCCTGGGCCAGGGCCATCTGGGCGCCGGGCCCGATGCCGCCGCAGATGAGGCAGTCCACGCCGTGCTGCGCCAGGAAGCCCGCCAGGGCGCCGTGGCCGCTTCCGTTGGTGGGGCAGACCTGGGCGGAGACCACCTTGCCGTCCTCCACCTCATAGACCTTGAACTGCTCCGTGTGGCCGAAGTGGCCGAACACCATTCCGTTTTCGTAAGTAACTGCGATTTTCATGATTGTGCTTCCTTTCCGTGTGCGCACGAGCCGCACAGCTTGCCGCAGCCGGACCGGGACTGCCGGGGGCAGAGGGAATAGCTGCCGCCGCCGATGGTCAGCGGCCGGCCCTCCACCAGAAAAACGGAGAGCTTCCGCCGGGCCTGGGCATAGATCCGCTGCACGGTGGTCCGGGCCACGCCCATCTGTTCGGCGGCCTCCTCCTGGTTGAGCCCCAGATAATCCATCAGCCGGACCGCTTCGTATTCCTCCACCGTCAGCGCCACGGCCTCAGCTTCGGCGGGGCTGTCCGGGGAGAAGCGGCAGTGGTCGGGCATCCGGCATACCCGGCGGCATTTTGCGTTGCGGGGCATTGCGCATCCTCCTTTTTGAACATATGCCCATTATAGCTCGTTTTGGACATATGTCAAGAATAAAAAAGCTCCGGCACATCATCTGATGTGCCGGAGCGGGAAAGCGGGATCTCAGTGCAGGCTCTTGACCCACTGGCTGTATTTTTCCACGTTGGCGGCGCAGGCATCGGCGTCGGCGCCCTGGGTCAGGATGTAGACCTTGATCTTGGGCTCGGTGCCGGAGGGGCGCACCAGGATGGTGGTGCCGTCGGCAAGCTCAAAGCGCAACACGTTGGAGCCGGAGAGCTCCATGGAGCTCTTGGCGCCGGTGCGGCAGTCCACCACGGAGCCGTCGGTGTAGTCCTTGCGGACCACCACGTCCACGCCGGAGATCTGGGCGGGGGGCTGCTGGCGCAAAGAGGCCATCAGGTTTGCCATGTCCTTGAGGCCGTCCAGGCCGGGCATGACCAGGTTGTGGGTCTTTTCGGCGTAGTAGCCGTACTTCTTGTAGAGGTTTTCCAGGGCGTCGGCCAACGTCAGACCCTGGGCGGCGTACCAGGCGGCCATCTCGGTGAGCAGCAGGGAAGCGGTGACGGCGTCCTTGTCCCGGACGTAGTCGCCCAGCATGTAGCCGTAGGACTCCTCGTAGGCGAAGACCACCTTGCCCTCGCCGGCGTTTTCCAGCTTGTCCTTCTTCTCAGCCAGGAACTTGAAGCCGGTGAAGGTGTCGTAGCAGGCAAGGCCGTTGACCTCAGCCACCTTCCGGGCCATTTCCGTGGTGACAATAGTCTTGAGGGCCACGGCCTTTTCCGGCAGCTTGCCGGCACGCTTCATGGCGCCGATGAGATAGTCCAGCAGCAGCACGCCGGTCTGGTTGCCGGAGATGACCTGGAAGGAGCCGTCCTTGGTGCGGACCATGATGCCTACACGGTCGGCGTCGGGGTCAGAGCCCAGGATAAAGTCGGCGCCCTCCTTCTTGGCCAGCTCCACGGCCAGGGCGAAGCCCTCGGGGTTTTCCGGGTTGGGAGAGACTACGGTGGGGAAGTTGCCGTCCACCACCATCTGCTCGGGCACGCAAATGAGGTGCTTGATGCCCAGACGATGCAGTGCCTCGGGGATGAGCTGATAGCCGGTGCCGTGGAAGGGGGTGTAGACCAGCTTGAAGCTGTCGGCCACCTTGGCCACGGTCTCGGGATCGTTCACCTGGGCCATGACGTTGGAGAGGAACTTCTCGTCGGTCTCCGCGCCCAGCACCTCGATGATGCCCTGGGAGACGGCCTCGTCATAGGGCATGGTCTTGATGTCGTTGAAGATGTCCAGCTCTTCCAGACGCTTGGCGATGGCGTCAGCGTGGCGAGGGGGCAGCTGAGCGCCGTCCTCCCAGTAGACCTTGTAGCCGTTGTACTCCTTGGGATTGTGGCTGGCGGTGACGTTGATGCCCGCCTGGCAGTGGTACTCCCGCACGGCGAAGCTCAGCTCCGGGGTGGGGCGCAGGGCCTCGAAAATGCGCACGTGGATGCCGTTGGCGGCGCAGACCTCTGCGGCGGCACGGGCAAACTCCATGGAGTGGTTTCGGCAGTCCATACAGATGGCCACGCCCCGGTCCTTACCTGCCTGGCCCTCGGCGCAGATCACGTCGGCAAAGCCCTGGGTAGCCCAGCGGATGACGTGAATGTTCATATTGTGCAGTCCGGTGTACATGGTGCCCCGCAGTCCGGCGGTGCCGAACTCCAGAGGACCGTAGAACCGGGACTCGATCTCCTTGGGGTCGGAACGGATGGCTTCCAGCTCCGCGTGCTCTTCCGGGGACAGAGCGGTGCTTGCCAGCCACTTTTCATATTCTTTCATGAAATCCATACGCTGTTCCTCCTGTTGATTGATGATACGCTGCGTGATGCAGAGAATGCGCGGTTTCGTGTTCAGGGCTCATCGGACGCCTCTTCCGATGCGTCTGCGGCCAGCAGGGCCTGGGCCTCTTCCAGCCGGGACTGGGGCACATAAATGTCCACGCCCAGACCGGCGAAGCCCATAAGCACCTTGCCCTGGGTGCCTGCCTTGAAAGCGGGGATGCCGCAGCTTTCCAGCAGGGAGAGGGTGATGTCCGCCATGCTGTCCAGCTCCCACTGGACGGAAAGGCGGGCGGCGGCTTCCCGGTTGCCCTGTTTATCCACAGGCCAGGTATCGGGAATGTTCCGGGCCCGTGCCCAGAAATCTTTCTCCATAGAAACGACCACCTTTACTTATGGTATTTGGTTCCTGCGTTGATCTGATAAGCCCGGTAGATCTGCTCCAGCAGCATGACCCGGGCCAGGTGATGGGGGAATGTCATGGGGGACATGGAAAGGCGCAGGTCCGCCTGGGCCTTGATGGACTCGTCCAGGCCCACGCTGCCGCCGATGAGAAACACCAGGCTGGAGTCCCCGCCCACGGCAAAGCGGGCCATGCGGTCGGCTAGCTGGGGAGAGGAGAGGGTCTTTCCCTCAATGCACATGGCGATGACGGCGGCACCCTTGGGGAGCTTGGCGCGGATCAGCGCGGCCTCCGCCTCCAGGGCCTGGCGGATCTGGGCGGGGGAGGGATCGTCGGGCAGGCGGCTCTCCGGCAGCTCGATGATGTCCAGAGAGCAAAATCGGCTCAGGCGCTTGGCGTACTCCGCGGTGGCCTCCGTGTAGAACCGCTCTTTCAGCTTGCCCACGCACAAAAGCGTTACTTTCTGCATGCGGACCTCCCACTGGGCACATAGGCCCGGCTCAGCTGATCCCGGGGTGCCACGGACAAAATGTCCTCGTCCAGTCCGGCAGCGGAAAAGGCCCGGCAGGCGGCGGATAGGGCCATGGCGGGGGTGTTATTCTCCCGGCTCAGATGGGCCAGAACGATCTCCGCGGCACCGGCTTGGGCCAGCGTCACGGCAAAGCGGGCGGCGTCTTCATTGCTCAGGTGGCCGCCGTTTCCTAAGATGCGCTCCTTTAAATAATAAGGATAGGGGCCGGAGCAGAGGGTCTCCACATCGTGATTGGCCTCCAGGACGGCCAGCTCCACACCGGGGAGAATCTCCTGGGCGGCGGGCGTCACGTAGCCTGTGTCGGTCATAAGGCCCACAGAGGTATCCGGGGTATCGATGCGGTAGCCGCAGGCGCCGGGGGCGTCATGGGCGGTGGGGAAAGCGGTGATGCAGCAATCACCCAGGGTGAATTGCCCGCTGGCGGGGAACACGCGGATGCAGTCGGCAAAAGCGGGGAGCCTGCTTGCAAGATCCGCCGCCGCGGCGCGGCTGGCCACCACCGGCAGCCGGCGCTTTTTCAAAAGCGTGGCCAGACCCGCAATGTGGTCGGTGTGGGTATGGGTGATGAGGATGGCGGTCAGGTCCTCCAGGGTGAGGCCCACCTCCCGCAGCGCCAGGGTGATGCGGCGGCAGGAGATGCCGGCGTCCAGCAGCAGGTGGGTCTGGCCGCAGCTTAGAACCAGCGCGTTGCCGGAGGAACCGCTGGAGAGGGTATGTACGGTGGTCAAGGAAAGTACCTCGCTTCCAAAGAATGAGAAAACGTCCGCAAGGGAGGCGGTCGACCTACGGTCGACATCCTCCGTCGCGGACGTGCAGGTTCATCAGCCGATATGGGCTTCCAGCTCCTCGGATTCTCCGGGCTCTTCCACAGAGCGGATGTCCGCACCCAGGCGGCGCAGCTTGGCCACGATGTCCTCATAGCCCCGCTCGATATATTGCACGCAGCTGATCTCACTTTCGCCGTGGGCAGCCAGAGCCGCAATGACCAGCGCGGCGCCGGCCCGCAGGTCGCAGGCCTGGATGGGAGCGCCGGTCAGATGGTCCACGCCCTCCACCACGGCGGTCTTTTCGTCCACCTGGATGTTGGCGCCCATGCGCTTGAGCTCATCCACATAGCGATAGCGGTTGTTCCATACGCTCTCGGTCACAAGGGACGTTCCCTCCGCCAGGGAGAGCACGGCGGTGACCTGAGGCTGCATATCCGTGGGGAAGCCGGGATAGGGCATGGTCTTGACGTTGGTCTTCTGCAGCTTTCCCGTGCGGCGGACCAGGAGGGTGTCCTCGTGCTCCTCCACTTCCACGCCCATCTCCACCAGCTTGGCGGTGATGCAGTCCATGTGCTTGGGAATGATGTTCTTCACCAGCACCTGACCGCCCGTGGCGGCCACGGCGGCCATGTAGGTACCGGCCTCGATCTGGTCGGGAATGATGGCGTAGCTGCCGCCGGTGAGGCGCTCCACGCCGCGGATCTTGATGGTGTCGGTGCCGGCGCCGCGGATGTTGGCGCCCATGGAGTTGAGGAAGTTGGCCAGGTCCACGATGTGGGGCTCCTTGGCGGCGTTTTCAATGACCGTGTCGCCCTGGGCCATGACGGCTGCCATCATGATGTTCATGGTGGCGCCAACGGACACCACGTCCAGATAGACATGGGCACCCTTGAGGTGGCCGGATTCCGTGGAGGCGTGGATAAAGCCGCCCTCCACCACCACCTTGGCACCCAGGGTGGTAAAGCCCTTGACGTGTTGGTCGATGGGGCGGACGCCGAAGTTGCAGCCGCCGGGCATGGCCACTTCCGCCTGGCCGAAGCGGCCCAGCAGCGCGCCGATGAGGTAGTAGGAGGCGCGGATCTTGCGGGCCAGGTCATAGCTGGTGCGGGTGGAGCGGATGTGGCTGCAATTGATCTCCACCGTGTGGCGGTTGATGGAACGGATGGAAGCGCCCAGCTGCTCCAGGATCTTCAGGCACAGCGTCACATCGGAGATCTGGGGGATGTTTTCGATGCGGCAGGTGCCGTCCACCAGCAGGGCGGCGGGGATAATGGCAACGGCGGCGTTTTTCGCGCCGCTGATCTCAACTTCACCAAACAGGGGCTTTCCGCCCTGTACAATATATTTTGTCAAAATATTTACCCTCTCTTCAAGGCACATTCTTTTGTGGCGGCAATGCCGTCCGCCTCTGCGGACAGTTTGCCCGGCCAGTGCCGCTTCATACCCGCGAAAAGACCGCGGGCCGGGAAAATTTCATCCGGGGAAACTCACACAGCGACACTATATCATATCTTCTGTGGAAATGCAAACCATTCCTGCGCTGTTTCCATAATTAGTTCAAAAATAGCATAAACCGCCCCAGCTGGTCATTTGCGGGTCACAGCGCCGGTTTCACAGTTGACATAATATGTTCCGAAATCGGTGTCCACGCGCCAGGTGGGGATGAGCGTGGTGGTAGAAGCGGAGGTGCTCTGGGCCTGGTAGCAGGCGGTGACGGAGGTGATCTGGGAGACGACGGCGCCGCTTTCCAGGTGAGTGTTCAAAAACATGGTGAGTGCGGAGACGGCGGAGAGCAGCTCGCCGTTGGAGGCAGTGCTGCCGGACACGGAGGGCAGGAACATGCCGCTGACGGTCAGCACGCTGCCCTGGACAGAAAAGGAGACGGTGCAGTTGGAAACGGGGCAGCCGTCGAAGCTGCGGACGGCAGTGGCGGAGAATGTGTCGCCCTCGGAGATGGTGAGGTCGTCATACTGGAACTGGCTGCAGAATTTGCGGCAAAGGCGCTCTACATTGGTGTCCTCCTGCAGCAGAATGGCCGCGTCGAACGCGCCGCCGGAGCTGAATACCGCAGCACCGGCACTGCTTTCATAGGAGTAGATCACGCCGCTCTGGCTGGAGTGGCTCATGCCCTTTCCCAGCAAAAAGGCGGCCATCTGGCGCTCCTGCTCCACATCCCGATCCAGTGTGATGCCGGCAGGCGGAGGGTCAAAGGGAACGGCATTTTCCGGGAGGGAGATGTTGTTGGCCTCAAAGAGCGCGGCAAGCTGGGTCACCGTCTGGCGCCGGCTGTCCAGCCGGGCGGTCTGGCGGCTGAAAAGGGAGCCCAGCAGGAACAGGTTCAGCAGTGCGAGGATCAGTATGATGATGTTTTTCAGCCGGGCACTTTGCATGAGGGATTCCTTTCTGCGGCGGCTGCCGCCGGGTCATTCCGAAAGCCAGGAAAGTTCACAGACGCTGCCGCCATCATCCACATAGGCCAGAGAGAGCCCCTTGCCCGGGTCCAGGGCGGCGATGGCGGATGCCTGCCTGAGCGGAAGGGGAGCGGCGTTTTCACCGGAGAGGGTATAGCTGCGCAGCGCGGCGGAAAGGGAGAGAACGGCGGAGCCCTGCAGCCGGATCTCAGCGGCAGGGGCGTCATCCGCGAAGCGGATGGGCATGCCGTCCACGTGGAGACCGAACTGAAGCACCGTGGTGTCGCCGGACTGGGTCACCTGGGACAGATACGGCGCGGCGCTGCCCAGATGGCCGGCCAGCAGGGTGTGCAGCAGCTCCCAGGCGCCCTGCACGGCTTCCTCCAGGGAGGGCTCGTCGCCCTTTGCGACGGAGAGGGTGGGATCGGTGCCGCTTTGATAGCGCAGGTAGCCGTCCGGGGACAGGCGGAGCGTCTGGTCGCCCTCCATGACCACCTCGGTGCCGTTGGACTCCGTATAGCGGGTGTTGGCATAGGGATTGAAGCCCAGGGCCGCGAGCAGGGCGGAGGTATCCTCAGCAGAGGACGATACGTCCAGCGTCTGGAACTGGGGCATGGGGGAGACGAACAGGGAGCAAGGGCTGATGTTCTCATAGACGGGGTCAGAGTGGCTCAGGTCGAACGCGAAAGCGGCGTTGCCCAGCTCGTAGCTGCTGATCACGTCCTGGAGCCGGGAGGCCTTGACGGCCGTCTCGCACTGCAAAAACGTGTCCGCCCCGTCCCAGACCAGCAGGGATACGGTGCCGTCCAGCTCTGAGACGGCCACATACCGGGCCTGAATGTCGGACTCGCCGGCATTGTCCAGTCCTACCAGCATGGATAAAACGGACAGGGGGAGCGGCTGCAAAAAGTCATAGCAGACACTGGCGCGGGAGAGCGCGGAGAGAAAATCCGTTTGGGTGCAGGGAGAAAAAGACTGTCCAGAACCCAGTGCCTCGCTGAGCAGGGGAGAGAGCAGGCGGCCGAATTGGTCGGTGTCGCCGGTGGAGAGGGTGATGTCGCCGTAACGGCCGTAAGTGCCGGAGACGGCCACCCGCACCGGGGCGGAGAGAGTCTCTGCGGCGGGCTGGGAGGAAGTGTCGGTGCCCGGAGCTCCGGTTTGGAAGAGGTTTCCGACGATGCTGTCATCCGGCGAGAGCATATAGCTCTGTGTCTGGATGAACAGCAGTACCGCGGAGACGGCAAGAAGCGTGATGGCGATTTTTTGCAGCATGTCCCGCCGGCTGGTCTGGCCTCGGCGCACGGGCGGCACCTCCTTTCAAAGATCTCGGCATTGCCTCAGGTGGAGGCGGGGCCGGCGATGGGCAGGGTGAGTCGGATGGTGGTGCCGGGGCCCTCGTGGGGCGCCAGGGCGATGGTGCCGTTGTGGCGCAGCACCAGCTCCCGGGCGATGGACAGTCCCAGGCCCGTGCCGCCGGACTCCCGGGAGCGGGCCTTGTCCACCCGGTAAAACCGGTCGAAGATCCGGTCCCGGTCCTTTTCCGGGATGCCGATGCCGTCGTCCCAGACCTCCATCCACACGTCGTTTTCCGTGGACCCGGCGCTGATGCGGATGTGGCCGCCGTCGGGGGTATACTTGATGGCGTTGCCGATCACGTTCATCATCACCTGCTCCAGCCGGCTGCGGTCGCCCACGATGAGGGGCAGATCCTCCAAAGAGCCGCAGGTGAGCTCGTGGCCGTGGTTTTTGGCGGCCAGAGCATTGGCCCGGGTCACGCTCTGGATGGCCTCGGCAAAGGAGAAGCGGGAGAGGATCAGCTCTGTGTGGCCGGAATCCAGCCGGGAGAGGGTCAGAAGATCCTGCACGATGTTGGTCATGCGGTCCGTCTCCGTGATGATGATGTCCAGAAAGCTCCGGGCGGTCTCGTGGGGGATGTCTCCCTCCTCCGCGTCCCGGAGGGTCTCGGCGTAGCTGCGGACATTGGTCAGCGGGGTACGCAGCTCGTGGGAGACGTTGGCCACGAACTCCTTGCGGCGCTCCTCGTTGCGGTGCTGCTCCGTCACGTCGTGGAGCACGATCAAAACACCGCCCCGGGCCTGGTCGGAAAAGGGCGCCAGATACAGCTCCAGCGTCCGATCCTCCACCAGCATCTCGCCCTCGGCGTAGTTGGGCCGCTGCAGCGCCAGCATTTCCTCAAAAGGATAGACCGCGCCGAACAGCTCGTCGTAGGTGCAGCGGTCATCCAGGCTCCGGTGGAGCATGGCGTTGGCGGCCGGGTTGCAGTGAATGAGCCCGCCCTCGTGGTTGAAAGCCACCACACCGTCGGTCATGTGGAGGAAGAGGGTGTCCAGCTTGTCGCGCTCGTTTTCCACGGCGGCCAGGGTCTCCTGCAGGATGCAGGACATTTCGTTGAACGTGCCCGTGAGGATGCCGATCTCGTCGGAGGACTCCACCGGCAGCTCCGTGTCGAAGTGTCCGGCGGCCACCTGCTCGGCGCCGGCGGTGAGCTTTTCGATGGGGCCTACCATGGTCTTGGAGAGCAGGAAGCTCAAAAGCACGGAGATGAGCAGTCCGATGACCAGCGCCTGGAAGATGATGGTGAACAGCTGTGCGTTGAGCTCGGAGACGGTGTCCTTGTTGTCCAGAATGTAAATGATAAAGGCATTGTCACCGGCCAGGATGGGAATGGCCACGTCCATGTAGTCGGCGGTGATGTCGCTCTCGTCACCCACCAGGGTGGCATCGCCCCGGGCCACGGCGTTGCGGGCGGTGAGGAGATTGGCGGTCTGCTCCCGGGGCAGGCTGTCCTCCCCGGCGGAGCCGCCCAAAAATGCGCCGGTGCGGCCGTCCAGAATGAAGTAGTTGCGGCTGCGGTAGTCGATGCCCAGCTCGCCGGCGCTGATCTTCAGGATCTCCTGGAGCCGCTGGGCCCCGTCTTCCTGTGCAGCCTCGCTGCGCAGCGTGGATACGAATTCCTGCTGGTCCTGACCGAATACATCGGTGATCTGCTCGTAGAACGTATTGATATAAAAGCTGGAGACGCTGGTGGTCAGAAATGCGCCCACCACCGCCATCAGCGATGTGATCAGCAACAGCAGTATCAGCATCAGCTTCATGTGCAGGCTGCGGAACACCGGCGGCACCTCCTCTCATTGGCGTGGGATCATACGGAGAAATAGTAGCCCGCGCCGCGGCGGGTGAGGATATAGACAGGGTTGGCGGGGTCGGCCTCGATTTTTTCCCGCAGGCGCCGGACAGTCACGTCCACCGTGCGCGCATCGTCGCCCACGTAGCCGTAGTTCCATACCTGCTCCATCAGGGCGATGCGGGAGTAGACCTTGTTGGGATGGCTTGCCAGGAAGGTCAGAAGCTCATACTCCCGCTGGGTCAGATCGATGGCCTTGCCGGCGCGGAACACCTGGTGGCTGTCGGTGTTGATGGCAAGGTCGCCGGATACCGGCATGGCGCTGGCGGCGGCGGAGGCGGGAGCGGCCATGGCGGTGCGCCGGATGTTGGCGCCCACCCGGGCAATGAGCTCCCGCATGGAAAAGGGCTTGGTGATATAGTCGTCGGCACCGATCTCCAGGCCCAGCACCTTGTCCGCCTCTTCTTCCCGGGCGGTGAGGATGATGACGGGCACGTTGCTGCCCTGGGCGCGCAGGGCGCGGCATACATCAAAGCCGTTCATCTGGGGCAGCATCACGTCCAGCAAAATGAGATCGGGATTTTCGGACACAGCCTTGTCCAGCCCGTCCTTGCCGTCGTAGGCCTCCAGGGTGCGGTAGCCCTCCCGCTGGAGGTTGAAGCGGAGGATGTCCACGATGTTTTTCTCATCCTCCACGATGAGGACAGTCTTTTGCGTGTTCATAGGGACCTCCAAGTTTTTTGTTGAAAAATTCAGATCAAAGGTTCAAAAGCAGCTTGGCCTTGAGGACGGCGGCGATGGTCTTGGCGTCTTCGATCTCGCCGCTCATGCAGCGGTGCACCATCTCGTCAAAGGGGATGCGCTCCACGTTCAGAAACTCGCCCTCGTCCAGAGACTGCTGCTCCATGTGCAGGCCCCGGGCCAAAAACAGGTGCAGCACCTCGCTGTAGCAACCGGGGGCGGGCACGATGTGCCCCAGGGGCAAAAACGTGTCCGGCACGGCGCCGGTCTCCTCCTTCAGCTCCCGCAGTGCGCCGGTGACGGGGTCCTCGCCCGGGTCCAGCTTGCCTGCCGGGATCTCCAGCATGGTCCGCCCGAATACATAGCGGTATTGGGTCACCGTCAGAACGTTGTTGCGCTCATCCAGCGGCAGCACGGCCACGCCGTCCACATGCTCCACCACTTCTCTGGAGGAGGTGGTACCGTCCGGCAGGCGGACGGTGTCCGTATGGACGGAGAAGAGGGGGCCGCTGTACTGTTCTTTCCGGCTGAGCGTATGCTCCGTCAGATCGGTAAATTCATTCATATTGTTACACCTCGTATACTTTGCTCTTCCACAGGGCAGGATGGACGAAAGCGCCGCTTTCGCTGCAAAAGCACTGTGCCCCAGTCGATTCAATCATTATAATTATATCACGGCGGCCCAAACTTGCCAACCGCTTCTTTCTCTTGAAGAAGCGGCAGATGTGTGCTATACTGTCAGCACGTAAAAATCCAACGGAAAAATTCCCGGAAAGAGGTGAGCCCCACGGAGAAAAAGGGGATCAAGATCGCGGCGCAGAACCGCAAGGCTTTCCACGACTACTTCGTGGAGGACCGCTATGAGGCCGGCATCGAGCTGGCGGGAACGGAGGTCAAGTCCATCCGCGCCGGTACGCTGAACCTCAAGGATGCCTACTGCACCGTCAAGGACGGGGAGATGTTCGTCCACGGTATGCACATTTCTCCCTATGAAAAAGGCAACATCTTCAATAAGGACCCCATGCGCTCCCGCCGCCTGCTCATGCACAAGCGGGAGATCCGCAAGCTCCACGCCCTGGTCAAGCAGGACGGCTATGCCCTGGTGCCTCTGTCTGCCTACTTCAAGGACGCCCGGGTGAAGCTGGAGATCGGCCTTTGCAAGGGTAAGAAAAATTACGACAAGCGGGCGGCCACCGCGGCGCGGGACGCCAAGCGGGAGATTGACCGCACCATGAAAGAGAGGAATCGGTAATTATGTCTGCAAACAACTATCCCATTGCTACCATCACTATGGAGGATGGCCGCGTCATGACGGCGGAGCTGTACCCCGAAAAGGCCCCCAACACCGTCAATAACTTCATCTTCCTGGCCAATAAGGGCTTTTATGACGGCCTGATCTTCCACCGTGTCATCCCCGGTTTCATGATCCAGGGCGGCTGCCCCAACGGCAACGGCATGGGCGGCCCCGGCTATGAGATCAACGGCGAGTTCTCCGCCAACGGCTTCAAGCAGAACGACCTCAAGCACACCCTGGGCGTTTTGTCCATGGCCCGTACCATGGCGCCCAACTCCGCCGGCAGCCAGTTCTTCATCATGGTGGCCCCTGCGCCCCATCTGGACGGACAGTACGCCGCGTTCGGTCAGGTGACCGAGGGCACGGACGTGGCCGTGGATATCTCCCGGGTCCAGCGCAACATGATGAACGACAAGCCCAAAAAGGACGTGGTGATCCAGTCCATCCGGGTGGATACCAAGGGCGTGGACTATCCCGCTCCCGAGACCCACTGACAGACTGACGCGCAAAGGAGGAGCCGTATGCGGACTGCCATTATCACCGGCGCCTCCTCCGGCCTGGGGCGGGAGTTTGTCCGCCAGCTGGAGGATGTGTTCCCGGATGTGGAGTGCTACTGGCTCATTGCCCGCCGGCGGGAACGGCTGGCGGAAATGGCCGGACAGCTCTCCCATAAAAACGTGGAGTGCCTGGCGCTGGATCTGTGCGATCCCATGAGCTTTGTGGCATTGCAGGAAAAGCTGGCGTCGGACCACCCGGATGTGGAGGTGCTCATCAACAATGCCGGCTGCGGTTACCTGGGCGAGGTTGGCCGGACGGAGACCTCCCTCCAGACCCGCATGGTGGATCTGAACCTGCGGGCCCTGACGGCCATCACCAGCATGTGCATCCCCTATATGGAGGCCGGAAGCAAGATCATCAATGTCTCCTCCATCGCCTCCTTCTGCCCCACGCCCCGCATGACGGTGTATTCGGCTACCAAGGCCTATGTCAGTGCGTTCACGCTGGGCCTTTCCGAGGAGCTGAAGAAAAAAGGCGTCACGGTCACGGCGGTGTGCCCCGGCCCTATGGAGACGGAGTTTTTGGATGTGGGCCGCATCAGCGGCAACTCCAGGACGTTCGACATTCTGCCCTACTGCGATCAGGTCCGGGTGGCAGGCGGTACGCTGCGGGCCGCCAAGGCCGGCAGGACCATCTATACGCCCCGCCTCCTTTATAAAACGTATCGTCTGCTGGCCAAGGTGACGCCGGCCAAGCTGATGATGAAGCTGACCAAGACATAAATTTCATGGAATTGTAACATACTTCCCCCGGGAAGTATGTTACAATTCCAAAAGAGTATTCCGCGCCATCCAGCCGCGCAGCGGGAGACGCCCATATGGGGGTGTACCGGTTTCGACGGGGGTATGGAGGCGGGATCAGCGGGCGGCGGCGCCTGACCGCCATAAAACGGGCAATTTATAAATTAAATAACAACAACACTGTTGCTGTTGCTGCCTAATTAAAGGCAGCCGTCCGACCCGGAAGGACCGCGAGCCGGGGAGGGCGTCGTTTAGCGGTAAATGTGCGTGCAGTAAGCTTTGCCTGCGCCACACATCATGAAGCTCACCTGACCTGATGGCGTGACGGTTTGCCATCTGGAAGGGGAACAGGGAGGAAGACTCCCGCAATAATCGTCTGCGCCCGGAGAAAATCCCGTTAAAGTGCTTTCGGACGGGGGTTCAACTCCCCCCACCTCCACCATATGGAATGCCTACAGTAAATTGGACAGTCCTTTTCGGACCGCCAATTACTGTGGGCATTTTATTGTCCCTCTGTCGAGTCATAAAATTCTTTTTCTGCTTGATTCGGTGTCAGAAATCCCAGCCGCTGATGAGGGCGATAGTCGTTATAGAACTGAATATAATTGTCCACTGCGATCCGGAACTCTTCCACAGTTTTGTAATAGTTTTGGCGGAAGTCCTCTTTTTTGATAGATGCAAAAAAGGATTCTGCCACAGCATTGTCATAGGGAGTTCCCGGTGCGGAAAAGGATTGCTGGACACCACATTGCTTCAGTAGTTGTCGAAATGCTGCAGAGGTATATTGCGTACCCTGATCACTATGGAAAAGAAGGCCCCAGGGCTGGTCGCGTCGATCAAACGTTGTTTGAAATGTTTGTATCACTAAGTCAGCGTCTATATATTCGGAAATTCCATATCCAATCACTTTTCGGCTGTAAAGATCAATGATTACACAAAGGTAAAAAAATTCCAACCCCACCTTCGCATATGTGATGTCGCTGACCCAAACTTTGTTGGGTGCATCTGTGAGAAAGTGCCGCTTTAATTTATTGGGATAATAACGATATTGCCGGTCATTGGCCGAGTTTATGCGCGGATGATTTCTTTTTACAGAGAGGCCAAGTTCTTTCATCAGCCGATGTACTCGACGCTCGCTGATTGCGTATCCGCGTTGCATCAATTTGGCGCGGATTCTTCGGGCGCCAAAGCGCTGACAACTCTTCTCAAAAACTTCTTGGATCAGCGGCTTTAACTGATTGTCTCCGATTTGCAGTTGAGTTTGCACTGGGGCATGGAGTGCGTGGTAATAGTATGTAGAGCGATTGACTTGTAGTACACGACAAAGAGTATGGATACTGAACTTACCCTGATGCGTAAGAATGGCATCTATGCGGACATCTAATGGCGAGGATGGTGAGCAGCCGCAAGAATGAAAAATTGCGTTCTCAGTTTGTAAACGTTCAAATTCTTTTTGAAGAAGATATTGCTTTCGCGGCACTGTTTCAGCAGAATCAGCGGTCTCCTGCTTTAACCAATAAAATAATGTGCTGCGAGCAATGCCAAATTGTTCGCACAATTGTGTGGAGGATGTTCCTAACTTATATTGGTGAATAATATTTGCTTTGAACTCTTCGGAATAGTGCTTTGGCATAGAGTTGTACTCCTTTATCTGGTTTGGTATACTAAAACTATACATAATTGGAGTTGTACTGATACTGTAACGGGCTGTAGATATCATTTGAACAATTGAATACTGGAGGTGGGGACTTGAAACTATCAAAAGTCATTATAGAAAACTTCAGACCCTATTCACATAGAGTTGAGTTTTCAATTGAACAAATTACAGCAATTATCGGGAAAAACGATATTGGTAAATCGTCAATATTAGATGCACTCGATACTTTTTTTAATCAGAGCAAACTGGATATAGCTGATAGGAATATTCACTCGGCGGATAATCCGGTAATTATTGGGTGTGCTTTTTCGGACCTTCCAGATGAAATAGTGCTCGATGACTCTGTCTCGACTACTCTTGAAGCGGAGTATTTGCTAAATAAAGATCGTCAATTAGAAATATGGAAAGAATATTCCGCAAGTGGTAAGGAAAGCGTATTCATTGTTGCAGTACATCCGGTGAATGAGCCGTATGATAATCTTCTACAGAAAAAGAATGCCGAGTTGAAGCGGTTGATTCAAAGTGCAGGACTGCAGGATACAGTTAACCAGACGATTAATTCAGAGATGCGCCATGCTTTATGGAAATCTCTCGGTGATCAGATTAGGTTAGAAAAAAGATACATAGCTGCCGATAAAGAGGAAGCTAAAAATATTTGGTTAAAACTCTTACCTATGTTACCGAGGTACAGAATCTTTCGAGCAGATCGCCCCAGCACAGACGATGATGCGATTGCCCAGGACCCAATGCAGGTTGCCATGAAAGCAGCTATTGAGGAGAACCAAGCTGAACTCATACGGATTGCCGAAAACATCAAACAGCGTGTGTCAGTTGTAGCAAATCAGACAATAGAAAAGCTCAAGGACTTCGACGCAACATTGGCGTCGACACTCACTCCGAAGTTCAAAAAAGAACCTGCTTGGGACAAAGCATTTTCTTTTTCGCTGACTGGTGATGAGGATATTCCTATTAATAAACGTGGAAGTGGCGTCAGGCGTTTAATACTATTCAGTTTTTTTCGGGCGAGTTGTGAGGAAAACCTTGATGGTAACACAGATGTTATATATGCGGTGGAAGAACCGGAGACTTCTCAACATCCTGATTTTCAACAAACCATAATTAATACTTTCCTTCAAATGACGGAAAATCCGCACTGTCAGATTTTGTTTACAACGCATGTTCCTGGCCTCGCTAAATTAGTACCTATTGAATCATTGCGTTATATAACAAATGGTGAAGGATACCCGGAAATTGAAACTGGTACAGATGGAGTCATAGCGAGAATTGCTGATTCTTTAGGTGTACTTCCGGATATAACACCTCCACTTGCGCCGTATAGAAACATCCGCCTAATTGTATGCGTTGAAGGGGTCAATGATATTCTCTTTTTACAGACATTAACAGCTGCCCTACATAAGACTCACTCCGAAATAACACCAATATCATCCTGTCCAGACATAATGGTTTTGCCAATGGGCGGCAGTTCATTACAGGAATGGGTTAATCATAACTATCTTAGAAAATTAGGAATTCCTGAATATCATATTTATGATAGTGATTGTACCAATGCACATCAGCAAGAATGTGACTCGGTCAATCAGCGGGCTGATGGTTCAAGTGCGAGAATGACTTCGAAACGCGAAATGGAAAACTATATTCATCCTGACGCCATTCAAGCAGTATATGGTGTAAATTTTGAAATTGATGATAATACGGATGTACCTCGTGTAATATCTGATTATTTGAAGTCTCAGAATTTACCGGGCTGCAATCAAAAAAACGTGAAGAGAAGACTCAATGGAGAAGCCACGCAGTATATGACATTAGAGTTGTTAAAAGAATGTGATCAACAAAATGAAGTTCTTTCTTGGATCTGTGACATTTTGCAACTGGATATTAGTGCTTACACTTAATATTTGTGTCACGACTATGGTACTAATTTGAAATCTTGGCAGTAAAGATACCAATCACAAGAGTGTCATGATGTGCGTTACGAAACGGAACAGCTCATTTAAATAAAATTTAAAAATCTCATCCTTAGAGAATAAAGCAAACTTTATACGAAATCAAAGCTTACCATGAAAAATACCACACCAAACGGTATGGCGTTTTTATGGACACTACGGGGCATAGGAACACTTGATGCAAATGAATTGCCCCTGTACCAAATGTTTGTAAGACGCAAATAGGTTGCCAACTAGAAAGTTGATCAGCAGATGTTCTGGAAAGGCTTCCTCAGAAATCGTATAGAGATCTAGATTGTATCACCATCACATAAAAATAACCACACCGAAAGGTGTGGTTATTTTTATGGTGGAGGTGGGAAATTACAATGCTCGGGGCAAGTGAATTGCCCCTGTGCCAAGGTTTTCGCCCTAGGCGAAAACGCTTGCCCGGTGCAAAAGCGCCGCCCCACCGTGCGGGGCCCCATGTTCTACCTGCATCTGTACTGTTTCGATTATCCAAAGCCCGGAGCCTTGTAGTTGCAAGGCTCCGGGCTTTTTCCTCTGCTGAAATGGCTCGCTCTGTCAAAATTCTTTGCTTTTATGGATTTTTACAGAAACAAAGTAGGACGCGAAGAAGATTATCATTGTAATCAGGGGCGCGGCAGCTTCGACAAGGGGATGGCACATATTCATGCCGCCTTGTCCATTTGGATAAGCACGCTGCTGTCAAGTAGCGGGATTCCGCCTGCACGGAAGTTGGCCCTGGCTGCAACGGCATCATAAAAAAGCCACACCCGCAGGTGTGGCTTTTTTGTGGTGGAGTTTGGTGCGGTTCTGGGCCCTTGCGGAACAGTTACCGGGAAGCAGGCGCTGTACCGGACAGCGCGGGATTGGATGCCAGCAAGAGGCCTCCTACCAAAACGGCGTCGTCCATCAGCGCGCTGGGGAGGATCTGGAAGCGGCCTGCATCGGCAACGAAAGCGGAGGCCTCCGTGAAGTGCCGCAGGCGGGAGAACAGGACTTCTCCCATTTTTGCAACGCCTCCGCCGACTACGATCCGGTCGGGGAACGCCAGCGCCAGCACGTCGGCGAGTCCCAGCGAAAAGGTCCGGGCTACCCGGTCCAGCTCCGCACAGCAGAACAGATCGTTGGCTCGGGCGCCTTCTGCCAGATCCGCGCAGGTCCGCCGGCCGGGAAGTGCGGCCAAAGAAGAATCTGCAGGCACATAGCCGGGCGTATTGAGCCGTTTTTCAATGAAAGGGCCGGCACACAGATATTCCAGCCGGGTGGCCTCGCCGCTGTGGGGAGACTGCCAGTCAGGGACCCAGGCATAGCCCAGGGAACTGGCGCCGTATCCGCCGGGCCAGTACAGACCGCCGCCGATGCCGGTACCGATATTGGTATAGAAGAAGCGGCTGCTGCCGCGGCCTGCGCCGCAGTACAGCTCGCCCAGACCGCCGGTGACCGTATCGTTGCGGACCACGGCGGGCAGACGGAAGGTCTGGCGGAACCATTCCAGCAGTTGGAAGTGTTCCCAGCCCTCTACCTGAAGCGAACAGACGATCGTTCCGGTGAGGGGATCGATGGGGCCGCCGAAGCCAACTCCGATGCCCTGGATATTGTACGCCTGACAGAGCGCTGAGCCGGTTTCCCGGATCCAGCGGAGGATGGCGGACGCGTTGGTGTTTTCGCCCAGCCGGACCTGACGGCGGACCAGGATCGTTCCATCAGCCGTTCCCACGGCGGCCTGTTGTTTGGTGCCGCCGATCTCGATGGAAAGGTAGAGGGGGGTGTCTGTGGCCGCTGGTATGACTGCATGTTCCATACGAAGTTCCTCCAATTTTTATGTAACCGATTAAATGCGCCGTAAAATTTTATAAAGCTATCATAACACGGAGAAAACGCAATGTCATGCCTGTTTCTTCCTTTACGTAAACAAAAAGAAAATTTGTATGGTTTTATGAAAAAGTTAAAAAAGTATGTACACTTTGTACATTGAAATGGATTACAAAATCTGTTATATATATCAATAAAGACGAATGAAAAGGATTACATAGGTATGGTCACAATTGCTGATGTGGCAAAGGCGGCAGGCGTTTCGGTCGCCACGGTATCCCGCGTCATGAACAACAGCACACTGGTGGCGGAGCCTACAGCGAAGGTTGTTCGGGAGACCATCGAGCGGCTTTCTTACGTTCCCAATCAGCAGGCACGCAACCTGCGGCGGAACGAGAGCAGAACGGTGCTGGTGCTTTTGCCCAATATTACAAACCCATATTACGCCAACGTATTCGGCGGGATCAATGAGCGGGCACAGGTGCTGGGATACAATCTGTTTCTTACCAGCACGGAGGGCCGCGACCCGGAGACGCTTTTGAGCGAGGCCATCGAACACAAGCGGGCCGATGGAGCTATCCTGCTCCACATTGAGCGGGATGAAAAATGGCTGCAGAAGTACTCCGACCGCTTTCCGGTGGTGCAGTGCTGCGAGTATGCGGCACCGTGTGACACAGCCCACGTCTCCGTGGACAACTACCGCGCCGGCTATGAGGCTACGGCGTATCTGGTGGGGCTGGGCCGCAAGAAGATCGGAACCATCAGTTCCACGAACCGGGTCATGTCCACGCTCCAGCGTATGCGGGGCTATCAGGATGCCCTCCAGGATGCGGGGCTCCCTCTGTGCGAGCGGTACGTGGTGCGCTCGGATGAGAGCTACAGCTATATGAGCAGCCTGGAGGCAGCCAGGGAGATCCTCTCCCAGCCGGACCCGCCGGATGCGCTTTTCTGCATCGGCGACTCCATCGCTCTGGCAGCGGTGGTGGTGGCCCGGGAGATGGGACTGTCCGTCCCGGAGGACGTGTCTGTGGTGGGATTCGATGACGTGATCTACACCAAGATGATCCACCCCTATCTGACCACGGTGATCCAGCCCTGCGCCGATCTGGGCGGGCGGGCCATCGACATGCTGGATCAGATTATCACAAACGGCGGCCTGGAAAACAGAAATGTGATCCTGCCCCACGGTTTTATTGCGCGAGAGTCCACTTGCCCTGTGGATCAGGGCGGCTGAATGGTGTTTTCCGGCCGGTCAGCGGCCGAAAAATAAAAGGGTCCCTGCACAAAATTCAGAGGAGGATTACCATGAAGAAGTTTTTTGCACTGTTCCTGAGTATGGCGATGGTCCTTGCAACCCTGACCGCCTGCGGCGGCAAAGAAGAGACTCCCCCCGCTGAGGAAGGCGGCGAGGGCGGCTCCGGCGACTCCTACAAGATCGGCATGGTCATTCTGTCCGGCGACCACGGCTTCACCGGTGAGTCGGTCAAGCACGCCGAGATGGAAGCAGAGGCCCTGATGGAGGCCAACGAGAACCTGGAGATCGTGGTCAAGTCCTGCGGTGAGGCCGCCGACCAGATCACCGAGATCGAAAACCTGATCGCCGAGGGCGACATCGACGCCATCATGCTGTGGCCCACCGAGGGCGAGGCGCTCCGTTCCGCCGCCCAGACGGTTGTGGACGCCGGCATCAAGCTGGTGGTTTATGACCGCCTGATCGAGGACTTCGAGGGCCTGGAAGGCCAGATGATGGGCGATAACTTCAGCATCGGCGAAGAGATGGGCAACTACCTCAACGAGTACTATGCTGATGACGACCAGGTCAACTACCTGCGCTTCGTGGGCGACAGCTCCACCGTTACCTCCCAGCGCTCCGGCGGTATGGACGAGGTCATCGACGCCACCAAGTTCAACCAGATCAACGAGACCTTCGTGACCGACTGGTCCACCGAGAAGGCCCAGGAGCAGATGGAGAACTGGCTCAACGCCCACACCAACGAAGAGATCGAGTCCCTGGATCTGATCGTTACCCACGATGACGAGATCGTTGACGGCCTGATGAACGCGCTGGACGCCTATTCCGGCAGCGCCAAGCTGAACGTGAAGCTCATCACCTCTGTGGGCGGCCGCGAGGACACCATGCAGAAGTTTGAGAACACCAAGCTGGACGTCAAGTTCGTCACCTGGTTCTTTGCTCCTTCCTTCATCCGTGAGTGCGTGGACTTCACCGCTGACGTGGCCATGGGCGTTCCCTTCGAGGGCACCGCAGTGGAGAGCGACGGCATCTATCTGATCCCCTCCTTCTCCATCAGCAACGCCGGCAATGCCCACTATGACTTTGAGCAGTACCGCGCCAGCGACGAGTATTCCGTCCGCTATTCCATCAGCGATTTCTAAGCTTGATGGCCGATTTTGAATAGGTCTTTTGTGGGGCCGGCTGAAAGTCAGCCGGCCCCATTTGCATCCGGCCGCTCCCACCACATGCCGCTCCGGCAGGTGACACGGCGTACCGTCTGTCCCGGCAGCGGAGCGGCGCAGGGTACAAGATGTTTAGGAAAGGAATCACTGCCATGCGTTTAGAGATGAAAAGCATCGTGATGGAATTCGGGCCGGTCCGCGCAGTGGACAATGTGGACCTTACGATCGAACCCGGTCAGATCGTGGGCCTGCTGGGAGAAAACGGCGCCGGAAAATCCACACTGATGAACGTGCTGGCCGGAGTGTATACACCCGTTTCCGGCAAGATACTGATCAACGGAAATGAGACGACCATGCGGGGCGTGCGCACGGCGAATCAGTGCGGCATCCGCTTTATCCACCAGGAGCTGAACCTGTGCAAGGACCTGCGGGTCTACGAAAACATGTTCCTGGGAGAAGAGATCCCCAAAGGCCCCATTTTCCTGGACAAGGAAACCATGGTGAAAAAGTGCGCGGATGTATTCCAGCGCATGAAGGTCTCCATTGACCCGGAGGCGGTGGTGGAGACGCTGTCCGCTGCGGAAAAGCAGCTGGTGGAGATCGGCAAGGCACTGCTGTTCCAGTCGGAACTCATTATCATGGATGAGCCCTCCACGGCACTGGCCACCGCGGAGATCGAGAACCTGTTTGACATTATGCGCCAGCTGAAAAAAGAAGGCGTCAGCTTCATCTACATCTCCCACAAGATGCCGGAGCTGTTTGAGATCTGTGATATCTACTATATCCTCTGCGACGGCAAGCTGATCGCCCACGGAAATTTCAAGGACATCGACGAGGACCAGGTCACGGAGCTGATGATCGGTCACAACCTGCAGTCCGGCGAATTTGAAAACCATGTCTGCAGAGCCACCGAGGAGATCTGCCTTTCCGTGCGGGGCGTTTCCAGCGGTGTGCTGAAGGATATCTCCTTTGACCTGCACCGGGGCGAGATCCTGGCTGTCACCGGCCTGCAGGGCTCCGGCCGGGATACGCTGGCCGACGTGCTGTTCGGCGTCCAGCCGTACACCGGTGAGATCGAGGTGGAGGGCGTTCGGATGCCCAGCAACGCCAACGACCGCTCCGTCCGCTACTTTATGAAGCACCGGGTGGGCATGGTGCCCCGGATGCGCGCCGAGCGCGGCATCCACAACGACCTTTCTGTGCAGGATAACCTGTCCATGGGATTCTTGAACGCCAAGTTCAAAAAGCTCTTTATCAGCGCAAAGGAAGAGCGGGCCCGGTTTGAGCGCCAGCAAAAGGCCATGTCCATCAAGGTGGGCAACACCCGCAACCCCATCACCTCTCTTTCGGGAGGAAACCAGCAGAAGGTCATTTTGGGCAAGTGGCTGGAGACGGACGCGGACGTGCTGCTGCTGGATAACCCCACGCAGGGCATCGATGTGGGTACGAAATTCGAGATCTATCATCTGATTCTGCGGCTGGCGGAGGCGGGAAAGGCCATCATCATGTTCAGTGCCGAGTTCCCGGAGATCCGCAAGGTGGCCGACTCGTGCATCGTCCTGTACAAGGGCAGCTGCAACGCCTGGCTCAACCGTGATGAGCTGACCGAAAAGAACGTAATGTATTATTCCACCGGAGCAAATTTGGAGGGTCTGAAAGATGGAAAAAAGACTGACCGCTGATACCGCAAGATCCATTGGCCGGGCGCTGACCAGGGAGTACAGCTTCGTGCTGTCCTTCATTCTGCTGGTGATCATCGGCGCCGCAGTGAACCAAAACTTCTTCACCTGGAGCAACATCTCCAACCTGTTTGTCCAGGGCAGCATGATCGGCCTGATCGCCATGGGTATGACCATGGTCATCGGTGCCGGACTGATCGATATCTCCGTCGGCTCCCAGGTCGCCCTGATCGGCGGCTTCGGCATCTGGGTGATGAACTGGTCGGGAAGCATCCTGGTCATGCTGCTTTTCTGCATCGTCTTCGGCATGGCCATCGGTGCGGTGAACGGCCTGCTGGTCACCAAGGGCGGTATGCCCGCCATGGTGGCGACCCTGGCCACCATGAGTGCCTGCCGCGCCATCGTCAACTACTACGGCGCCGGCGGCCCCTTCACTGTGGATAAGGAGATCTACGACCGCTTCCGTCAGCTGGCTGTGGGCGGAATCCCTCTGGGCGGAGACGCCAAGCTCCCCTATCTGATGATCATCTTCATCGTGGCGGTCATCATCTTTGACCTGGTCATGAAAAAGACCAAGCTGGGCAAGCACATCTTTGCCGTGGGCAGCAACGAAAAGTCCGCCCGCCTGTCCGGCATCAACGTGGACGGCGTGAAGATCGCCGCTTACATGATCACCGGCGCCATGTGCGGCATCGCGGCGCTGATGTACGCCTCCCGTATGACCGCCGTGGCGGCGGCCAGCGCGGCAGTGGGCTGGGAAATGGACGCCATCGCCGGCGTGGCCATCGGCGGCACTTCCATGAGCGGCGGCCGCGGCAAGATCATGGGCACGTTCCTGGGCGTCCTGATGCTGTCTCTTATACACATCTCCGAGCCCACGAGACCGGAGCCTATC
>URKI01000008.1 GCA_900548505.1 uncultured Oscillibacter sp.
TAGGCTCCGGTCTCGTGGGCTCGGAGATGTGTATAAGAGACAGCCCCTGCCTGGGGGTGCCCTTGCTTCAAAGCGAGGAAAAGGAGGAAACAGATGAGCCGGGAGACGGTTTTGGAGGCTCTGCGCCGCAGCGGCGGCGCATTTTTATCCGGGGAGGAGCTGAGCCGGCAGCTGGGACTGAGCCGTACGGCTGTGTGGAAAGCGGTGGATACCCTGCGCCGGGCGGGATATGACATCGAGGCCCGGACGGGCCTTGGCTACCGGCTGGCCGCGGTGCCGGACCTGCTGACGGAGCCGGAGATCCGCAGCCTGCTGGGTCATGTGGACCGGGTGGGAAAGACTCTGGTGTGCCTGGATGAGGTGGACTCCACCAATACCTACGCCAAGAGCCTGGCGGCCGCCGGCGCGGAGGACGGCACCGTGGTAGTGGCAGACGGGCAGACGGCGGGCCGGGGCCGTATGGACCGGGTCTTTCTCTCCCCTAAGGGAAAGGGCATCTATCTGACGGCCCTGCTGCGGCCCGACCTGCCGCCGGAGCGGCTGATGTCCGTCACGGCCATGGCGGGCGTGGCGGTGTGCCAGGCGGTGGAAGAGGTGTGCGGCGTGCAGCCGGGGCTCAAGTGGCCCAACGATCCCATCCTGAACGGCAAAAAGCTCAGCGGCATTTTGACGGAGCTTTCCCTGGAGGCAGAGAGCGGGCGGCTTCAGTATCTGGTGGTGGGCATCGGCGTGAATGTGAGCCACGCGCCGGAGGACTTTTCTCCCCAGGTGCGGCCCATCGCTACGTCTTTGGTCCAGGCCCTTGGCCGTCCGGTTTCCCGCTGCGCCCTGGCGGCGGCGGAGATCCGGGCGCTGGACCGGCTGTACCGGGCTCTGGAGACGGGGGATACGGCGGCGTATCTGGACCATTACCGCCGCTGCTGCGTGAACTTGGGCAAACAGGTGCAGCTGATCGGTCCCCAGGGGCGCACACAGGCTCTGGCCCTGGATGTGGACGAGCAGTTCGGCCTGGTGGTGCGTTTGGAGGACGGAACCGAACGGGTGGTCCGCTCCGGCGAGGTCTCCGTCCGGGGCATGGACGGCTATGTGGATTGAAAAAAGCGGACGGTGCTTCAAGCGCCGTCCGCTTTTTTTGATTCAGTTTCCGTCGATGTGGTTTTGGATGCGCTGCATGATCATCTCCAGGGCCACCAGATTGTGCCCGCCCTCCAGCACCACGATGTCCGCGTACTTCCGGGAGGGCTCCACGTACCGCTCATGCATGGGCTTGACGGTGGTCAGATACTGGGTGACCACCGACTGGAGCGTGCGGCCCCGCTCCTCCACGTCCCGCAGGCACCGGCGCAGGATGCGCACGTCCGCGTCCGTCTCCACGAAGATTTTGATGTCCAGCATGTCCCGCAGGGCGGGATTCTGGAAAATGAGGATGCCCTCCACGATGATGACCTTGTTGGGCATCACGGTGACTGTCTCGTCCGTGCGGTTGTGCTCCACATAGGAGTAGACGGGGCACTGGACACTGTGGCCTGCCTTGAGCTGATGAAGGTGCTCCACCAGCAGCTCCGTTTCAAAGGCGGCGGGGTGGTCATAGTTGACTTGGGCCCGCTCTTCGTAGGTCTTGCCCTCCTGGCGCTTATAGTAGCTGTCGTGTCCGATGACGGTGACGGCGTCACCAAAGTGCTCTTTCAGGTGCCGGGGCAGGGTGGTTTTCCCGGAGCCGGTGCCGCCGGCAATGCCGATGAGGATCGTATCCATGCAAATATCTCCCTTCCGCGGTACCTGGAAACAAAATCACCGCATAATTCGTCCTTATTATACAGCCTGCGCCGTCAAACCGCAAGGGAGCGGAGCGGCCGCGCGCAAAATTCTGCCCTGGGCGGAAAATGTTGAAAAAGTGAAAATTCCGCCCCGGCACCCTTGACGGCAGGCCGGAAAGCCGATATTATGTTATGTAAAGCATTGAACCATTCGGAAGGAGTGCCCTTATGGCTATGAAGCGTTGCCCCGTCTGCGGGGAAAAATATTCCGATACATATAAAACCTGTCCCTTCTGCGAGGAGGAGGCGGCTGAGCGCAGCGGCGGCAAGATCCGCCGGGGCGGCGGCAGACGCTCTGCCTCCAAGGGCCAGCCCAATCTGCTGACCCCCACGCTGGTGGTGCTGATCCTCATTATGCTGGCACTGCTGGTGTATCTGCTCTTTGGCGACCAGTTCCAGAAGAAAGAAGAGGAGACGCCCAACACGCCGGTGGAGGAGGTCACGCCGAGTGAGGACGAGACCCCCGCGGAGGAGGGCGAGACGCCTGCCGGCGAGGACGGCGAGGTGGACATGCCGGAAGATCCCTCCGTGCCCACCACCGGGGATGATACTCAGGAAGAGCCGGATACCTCCGGTGAGCTGAGCTATGAGAAGGCATCCGCCCTGCCCGACGGCCTGACCCTGAGCACCACGGACTTTACCCTCAAGACCGTGGGCGAGAGCCATACCATCACCGTCTCCGGCGGCAGCGGCAGCTATACTTGGATCAGCGAGGACGAGGGCATCGCCTCTGTGGACTCCAGCGGCAAGGTCACCGCCGTTTCCCGCGGTACGGTGAACGTGCTGGTGACGGACGGCAGCAAGAAGGCCGTTTGCATCGTCCGGTGCAATGTGAGCGCGGACAGCTCTGCCTCTTCCTCCGGCAGCAGCGGCAGCACGACCGCTTCCTCCTCCGGCCTGAAGGCGGGCTCTGCCGTGGTGACCAATGCCGGAAACGGCGTGTTCGTGCGCTCCGGCCCCGGCACGGAGAATGAGGCCCTGGCCACCCTCCCCAACGGGGCGGAGGTCAAGATCGTGGAGAGCGCCGGAAACAGCTGGTACAAGATCACCTTTGCCGGCAATGGCGGCGCGGATACCACCGGCTATATGAAGGGCGAGTTCCTGGCCAATCAGTAAAGAGAAAAAGATCCCCGGATGCTATGCATCCGGGGATCTTTCGTTGCGTATGGCCGGGAAATGTGGTATCATATCAAACTGTATCAGTATGTAAAGAGCAAGGAGCGTAGCTATGACCACTCGTGAATTTCAGCAAAAATCGCCGCTGGCGATCTTCCTCTCCTACTTCCGGCCCCACCGGAAGCTGTTCATTATGGATCTCACCTGCGCGCTGATGATCTCCCTGATCGATCTGGCGTTTCCCTACGTCTCCCGCTGGTGCATGTACGAGCTGCTGCCCCAGAGCGCTTACCGCACGTTTTTCGCGGTGATGGCGGTGGTGTTCGTGGCCTTTGCCCTGCGGGCGGTGTTCCAGTATATCATCTGCTACTGGGGCCACACCTTCGGCATCCTGGTGGAGGCGGATATCCGCCGGGACCTGTTCCGCCACATGCAGGAGCTGAGCTTTGACTACTACGACCGCAACCGCACCGGTCAGCTCATGAGCCGCCTGACCGCAGACCTCTTCGACATCACGGAGCTGGCTCACCACGGCCCGGAGGACATCTTCATCTCCGGCGTGACCATTGTGGGCTCCCTTGCCATCATGTTCACCATCCAGTGGCAGCTGGCGCTGGTGATCGCGCTGATCCTGCCGGTATTTTTCGCCGTGGTGTGGAAGTGCCGCAAGTCCATGAACGAGGCGTCCCGGCATGTCAAGCAGCGCACCGCCGTCATCAACGCCGACATCGAGTCGGGCCTGTCCGGCATCCGCACGGCCAAGGCCTTTGCCAACGAGGAGGCGGAGCTAAAGAAGTTCGACTCCTCCAACGACAGCTTCAAGACCTCCAAGCGGGCCTTCCACAAGGCCATGGGCCGTTTCAACGCCACCATGGAGTTCTTTTTGACCATCCTTTCCGTGGCGGTCATCGCCGTAGGCGGCCTGCTCATCATGCAGGGCCGCATGGACACGGTGGACCTTATCACCTTCAGTCTGTATATCACCACGTTCGTCAACCCCGTCCGCAAGCTCTCCAACTTTGCCGAGCTCTTTGCCAACGGCACTGCGGGCCTGGGCCGGTTCATCGAGCTGATGCGGGAGGAGCCCGCCATGCAGGACGCGCCGGACGCCAAGGTGCTCACCGGCGTCCGCGGCCAGGTGGACGTGGACCATGTGAGCTTTGCCTACCAGGATGATCTGGCGGTGCTCCACGATGTGGACCTGCACATCCGACCCGGCGAGACAGTGGCGGTGGTGGGTCCCTCCGGCGGCGGCAAGTCCACGCTGTGCCAGCTGATCCCCCGGTTCTACGATGTAACGGAGGGGGCCGTGCGCATTGACGGGCAGGACGTGCGCTCCGTGACCCAGGAGTCCCTGCGACAGAACGTGGGCGTGGTGCAGCAGGAGGTGTTCCTGTTTGCGGCCAGCATTCTGGAGAACATCCGCTACGGCCGTCCCGGCGCCACGGAGGAAGAGGTGGCCCGGGCAGCCAAGCTGGCGGAGATCTATGATGACATCATCGCCATGCCCGACGGCTTCAACACCTATGTGGGTGAGCGGGGCGCTCTGCTCTCCGGCGGACAGAAGCAGCGCATCTCCATTGCCCGCATTTTCCTGAAAGACCCCCCGGTCCTCATTCTGGATGAGGCCACCTCCGCCCTGGACAGTGTGACGGAGGCCAAGCTCCAGGAGACCTTTGAAAAGCTCTCCCAGGGGCGGACCACCATCATCATCGCCCATCGCCTCTCCACCGTCCGCAATGCCGACCGCATTGCCGTCATTGAGGAGGGCCGTATCGCCGAGCTTGGCACCCACGAGGAGCTGATGGCAAAGGACGGGGCCTACGCATCCCTGGTGCGGACCCAGGAGCTGCGCCATGGATAAGGGGGCACTGCTGGACCGGCTGGGCGCGGCCGGTGAGGAGCGGCTGGCCCTTTCCCGGGTGCTGGACCGCTATGAGCGAAGCTGCCGCCGGGGAAGCGGCGAGACTACGGATTTCCTCACGCCCCAGCAGCGGCTGCGCTCCCAGGAGCTTTTGCGCCTGGCGGGTGCCGGAGCGGGGACGTACGTGTGTACCGGCGGCTACGCGGAGGCGGAGCGGCAGGTGCTCTTGTTCCTGCCGGACTGGCTGGAGGCGGAGATGGCAGAGACCATCAGCCCCATCCGCTGCCTGCGGGCTTCCTTCCGGGCGGAAAAACCCCTGAGCCACCGGGACTTTCTGGGCAGCCTCATGGGCATGGGCGTTGCCCGGGAAAAGGTGGGCGACATCCTGGTGACGGCCGAGAGCGCGGACATCCTGGTGCTGGACATGGTGGCGGACTTCCTGCTGCAAAGCTGGGAGAGCGCCGGTCGGACCCGGCTGCATCTTCAGGAGGTGGAGCGCAGCTGCATCCATATTCCTCAGGCGTCCACGGAGGAGGTGCGGGACACGGTTTCCTCATTGCGGCTGGACGCGGTGATCGCCGCGGGACTGCGCATGTCCCGGGGAAAGGCGGCAGAGCTGGTGTCCTCCGGCCGGGTGCAGGTAAACTGGATGGAGTGCACCAAGGCGGACAAGCTCCTGGCGGAGGGAGACACGGTCTCTGCCCGGGGCTTTGGAAAGTTCCGGCTGGCGGCGGTGGGCGGCACTACGAAAAAGGGCCGCATCTCCGTGACGCTGCTGCGGTATGTGTAAAGAGAGGGGCGGACAACATGAGCAAGTACGAGTATGCATTTGAGACAGTGAACTGCGACAGCGCCTCCGGGTACAGCCTTTTCGGCGGTGTGGGCCTGACCACGGAAGGACACAGGGAAATCATTGCCCAGCGGGCATCAGGGGGCTGGCGGTTCGTGGGTGTCATCCCTGCCAGCCAGCGGGCAGGCGGGTTCATCGAAACGGTGGACCTGGTGTTTGAACGGCCTGCGGCCGAAGAATAAGGAGGAGTATATGGATCAGAAGAAGATCGACCGGATCAATGAACTGGCCCGCAAGGCCAAAAGCCCCGAGGGCCTTACGGAGGCGGAGACGGCGGAGCGCGCCGCCCTGCGAAAGGAATATGTGGACGCAGTGCTGGGCAGCCTGAAAGGGCAGCTGGACCACACCTACATCGTGGATGAGAAGGGCAACAAGCACAAGCTGAAAAAGAAAGGGGAGTAAGGGCGTGGCTTCCCAAAAGAAGAAAACAGACTGGGGCTGGCCACTCATCATCGTGCTGTTTGTGATCGGCGTGTGGCCCATCGCCCTGGTGCTGCTTTTCATGAAGCTTTTCAAAAACGACGGGCAAAAGCAGCGGGTGCAGGCGCCGCCCCTGTCGGGACAACAGCACGGCAGCCAGGCCGCTGCGTCGGGCCGCACCCGGAGTGCGGTGCAGACGGTCACGCAGTCTCCACTGCCGAAAAAGTCCAATGCGGCATGGCTCAAAGTGGCGGGCATCGTGCTGCTGGTGGTGGGGATCATGGGGATGACAGGCCCCATCGAAGCCCTGTTCTGGTCTGACTACTGGTTCAGCCTGTGGCTGCCGGAACTGCTGCAATTCCTGGCGGTGGCGGTGGGCGGCGGCGCCATGCTGGGGGCAGGTATTACCATGGACCGGCGCTTGAAGCGCTATGCCCGGTATCTGGCGGTCCTGGGAGAGCGGGAGGCCATGCCTGTTGATGAACTTGCAAGGACTCTGGGCTTTTCCAGCGGCCGGGTGGAGCGGGACCTGGAGAAGATGGTGGAAAAGGGGTATTTCGGCCCCACCGCTTATCTCAATGTAGAGCTGGGCTACCTGTTCCGCAGCGATAAGGCGGATACGGAGTGGAAGCGCCGCCAGCAGGCGGCCCAGGCCGCCCAGACGCCCAAGGAGGCGGAGGAGGGCTATTCCGGCATCCTGCGCAAGATCCGCCGGGCCAACGACGCCATTGCCGATCCGGAACTCTCGGCTAAGATCGACCGGCTGGAGGAGATCACCGCCCGCATTTTCCGGGCGGTGGAGGAGGACCCCAAGAAGGCCGGGCGCATCGATACCTTCCTCAACTACTATCTGCCCACCACCCAGAAGCTGCTGGACTCCTATGCGGAGTTCGAGGCTGCCGGCGTGGAGGGGGAGAACCTGCGTCAGGCGAAGGGGCGCATCGAGTCCACCATGGATGCCATCGTCCGGGGCTTTGAGCACCAGCTGGACGAGCTGTACAAGGCGGACGCCCTGGATGTGGACAGCGATATCCGGGTCATGGAGACCATGCTCCGGCGGGATACGGCCACGGTGGAAGAGGACTTCGGTCTGGGCGCCGCGGCGCAGAAAAAGGAAAAATCATAAACCGTTCTGTACAGCGAGGCGGGCCTGCTTTTGCGGGCCCGCCTTGTTGGCAAAATGCATAAAACACAAATGACCTCACAGGAAAAACACCCAATGGATTCTGGTTAATATAGACAACAAAATAAAGAAAAAATTATGTAAAATTACAATCAATTTGCGCCGGATTTCAGCGTCCATAGAGAGAATGACGACAAAACCACCAAAATGGGATGCAGGATTTCTCCACTGCGATAGGGGGCTGTTCAATTGACACGGCATGTCGGAAAAGGATATACTGAATATGCTGACAAGCGTCCCTAAAAAGGCGTTAATTCGCCGATTTTCGAACACTGTGAATCATTTGAACGAGGAGGATCAGACATGAAAGACATCGTAGAGATCCGCTGGCACGGCCGTGGCGGCCAGGGCGCAAAGACCGCGTCCCTGCTGCTCGCGGACGCCGCCTTCAACACGGGCAAGTATGTCCAGGGTTTCCCTGAGTACGGCCCGGAGCGTATGGGCGCGCCCATCACGGCGTACAACCGGATCAGCTCTGAGCGCAGCACTGTCCACTCCAACATTTATTTCCCCGACTATGTGGTCGTGGTGGATGAGACTCTGCTCTCCGCCGTGGACGTGACCGCCGGCCTGAAGAAGGAAGGCGCCATCGTCATCAACTCCAGCAAGACCCCCGCCGAGCTGCGTCCCCTGCTGAAGGGCTACGAGGGCAAGGTCTGCACCATCGACGCCGGCAAGATCTCTGAGGAGGAGCTGGGCAAGAACTTCCCCAACACCCCCATGCTGGCTGCTATCGTCAAGGTTTCCGGCGTTGTGGAGCCTGACGAGTTCGTCAAGGATATGGAGGCTTCCTTCAAGCACAAGTTCGCCTCCAAGCCCCAGGTCATCGAGGGCAACATGCGTGCCCTGAAGCGTTCTATGGAGGAGGTACAGGTAGGATGAGTCATTTGGCTAAGGATATGACGCCCGACGTCACTTGGAAGGATATTACTCCCGGCTGCAACATTTTTGAAGGCGGCACCTCTGTCACCGTGGAAACCGGCGACTGGCGCACCATGAAGCCCGTCATCGACTGGGACAAGTGCAAGCAGTGCCTGCTGTGCGCTCCCGTGTGCCCTGACATGTCCATCCCCGTGGGTGCCGATGGCAAGCGCGGCGATTTCGACTACTTCTTCTGCAAGGGCTGCGGCATCTGCGCGAACGCCTGCCCCTTCGGCGCCATCACCATGGTCAAGGACGAGAAATAAGGAGGGGATAACTATGGGAATCAGAGAAAGACTTTCCGGCAATGAGGCCATTGCCTACGCAATGAAGCAGATCAACCCGGACGTGATGGGTGCATTCCCCATCACCCCGTCCACCGAAATCCCCCAGTATTTCTCCACTTACGTGGATAACGGGGAAGTGGACACCGAGTTCATCGCTGTGGAGTCCGAGCACTCCGCCATGTCCACCTGCATCGGCGCTGAGGCTGCCGGCTGCCGTGCCATTTCCGCCACTTCTTCCTGCGGTCTGTGCTACATGACCGAGATGCTGTATGTGGCTGCTTCCGACCGTCTGCCCATCACCCTGGCGGTCTCCTGCCGTGCTCTGTCCGGCCCCATCAACATCAACAACGACCACTCCGACGCCATGGGCGTGCGTGATGCCGGCTGGCTGATGCTGTTCGCCGAGACCAACCAGGAAGCTTACGATAACTACCTGCAGGCCATGCGCATCGCTGAGGCTGTCAGCCTGCCCATCATGATCTGCCAGGACGGCTTCATCACCTCTCACGCCATCGAGAACATCGAGCTGGTGGAGACTGAGAAGGTCAAGGAGTTCGTGGGCGAGTACAAGCCCCAGCACTTCCTGCTGAACAAGGACGAGCCCATGGCCGTCGGCGCTTACGCTACCCCCGTGTACTACATGGAGGCCAAGCGTCAGCAGGCTCAGGCCATGATCGACGCCAAGGACGTCATCAAGAAGGTCGGCGCCGAGTTCGGCGAGATGACCGGCCGTACCTATGGCCTGATCGAGAAGTACATGATGGACGACGCCGACGTGGCCCTGATCATGATCGGCTCCTCCGCCGGTACTGCCAAGGAAGCCATCCAGGAGATGCGCGCCCAGGGCAAGAAGGTGGGTCTGATCAAGATCCGCTCCTTCCGTCCCTTCCCCGCCGAGGAGATCGCCGAGGCTCTGAAGAACGTGAAGGCCTTCGCTGCCATGGATAAGGACGACAGCTTCAACGCTCACTGCGGCCCCATCTACGCCGAAGTGGCTGCTGCTCTGTACTCCGCCGGCATCAGCGCCCCCAAGGGCATCAACTTCATCTACGGCCTGGGCGGCCGCGATGTGCGCGTGGAGAGCATCGAGCGCGTGGTTGCTGAGCTGGAGAAGGTCATTGCTACCGGCGAGGTGGGCGAGACCTATCGCTACCTGGATGTCCGGGAATAAGGAGGGAGACAAGTCATGAGCTACAATCTGAAAGAAAACATTATGAAGGAAGACCGTCTGGCTGGCGGTCACAGAATGTGCGCGGGCTGCGGCTCCCCCATCGCTGTTCGTACGGTGCTGCGCGCCCTGAACCCTGAGGATCACGCTGTTGTGTGCTCCGCTACCAGCTGCCTGGAGGTTTCCACCTTCATGTATCCTTACACCTCCTGGAAGGACAGCTTCATCCACAACGCCTTCGAGAATGCCGCTGCCACCATCTCCGGTGTTGAGACTGCTTACAACGCCATGAAGAAGCGCGGCAAGATCGACGAGACCTGGAAGTTCATCGCTTTCGGCGGTGACGGCGGTACCTACGATATCGGTTTCCAGTCCCTGTCCGGCGCTATGGAGCGCGGCCACGACATGGTCTATGTCTGCTACGATAACGAGGCTTACATGAACACTGGTATCCAGCGTTCTTCCTCCACGCCTCACTTCGCTGATACCACCACCACTCCCCAGGGCAAGGTGGTTCCCGGCAAGATGCAGCAGAAGAAGAACCTGACCAAGATCATGATCGCCCACGGTATCCCCTATGTTGCCCAGACCACCTTCATCGGCAACTTCAAGGATATCTCCGAGAAGGCCCACAAGGCCATCTACACCCCCGGCGCTGCCTTCCTGAACGTGATGGCTCCCTGCCCCCGCGGCTGGCGCTATCCCTCTGAGAAGATGCTGGAAGTCACCAAGGCTGCCGTCGAGACCTGCGTGTGGCCTCTGTATGAGGTCATCGAGGGCAAGTATGTTCTCAGCTACAAGCCCAAGGAGAAGAAGCCCGTTGAGGAGTACCTGAAGATGCAGGGTCGTTTCGCCCACATGTTCAAGCCCGGCAACGAGTGGATGATCGAAGAGGTCCAGAAGGAAGTGGACCGCAACTGGGAGGAGCTGCTGAAGCTCTGCGAGATGTAATCTCACCCGGACGATTACCATCTGAAAAAAGCCCCGGACGTCCATTGGACGTCCGGGGCTTTTCATTTAAGTGCAGATCACCAATAGGCAGAAGCGGCTGTCAGGGCGCCCACAGACACTGGGCAAGATCCACGGTCCCATCCAGCCGGAAGGTCACGCCCTCCGCCTCCAGAAGCGCACGCTGGGTGCCGGGAGCAAAGGTGTCGAAACAGGCCTTGGTGCCGCCGAAGCGGTCCACCACCCGGTGACAGGGAACGGACGGGTCCGCGCAGCCCGCCATGGCGTAGCCCACGGTCCGGGCGCAGCGGGGCATCCCCGCAAGGCGGGCGATCTGCCCATAGGTAGCCACCTTACCCAGCGGGATCTGCCGCACGATATCGTAAAAACGGGAAAAAACGCAGCCGCTCATGGGTCCCTCCTGAGATTGAATATGTAATGCTGGTGATTATTTCGTATATTTCCGCAGGATCAGCTCCGTGGCGCCGCCGTCCGGCCGCAGACACACTCGCTTGACCCGGGGATGGGCGGCATAGGACTCCAGCAGGAAGTCCCGCAGCGCCGTTCCGCCGTGGCAGCCGTGGATCAGCAGGATGCGGTAGGTCCCGGCCCCTGCCCGACGCAGCAGGGCGTCCACGGTGACCTTGGCCTGATATTTGTTTTTTCCGTGCAGGTCTGCCCGAATGATGCCTGGTTCCATACGCTTCGCCCCTTTGGGGCTATTGTATCACGCTGTTCCCTGTGGTACAATGCAGAAAAAACACCGGGAGGGAACGATCATGGCTGTTTATACGCAGACCAAGACTTACCACACCAAAGCCCATATGGGGATGATCGACGTGACGGAGGACTTCCAGCGGGCAGTGACGGAGGCCTGCCGCACCCACGGCATCTCCGCCGGCATCGTCACGGGCTTCACCACCGGCGGCGTGGCGGGACTGACCACATTGGAGTTTGAGCCGGGCGTGGTGAATCATGACCTGAAAGCGGCCATGGACGTGTTTTCCCCGTACCTGGATGAAAAGGGCCGGGTGGTGCCTTATTGGCACCATGAGACGTGGCATGACGATAACGGCTCTTCCCACATCAAGGCGGCGCTGCTGTCTCCTTTCATCACGGTGCCCTTTGTGAACGGGAAGATCACCGTGGGCCCCTGGCAGAACCTGACCCTGGTGGAGTGCGACACCCGGGACCGGGTGCGGGACATCGTGTTCCAGGTGATGGGGGAGTAAATGCGGAGCGGGCGCCGGGGTTATTCCGGCGTCCGCTGCAAAAATTTAGGATAATTTTCAAATCCTGTTGACAACGCCCGTCAGGTATGGTATCATTCTACAAGTGTTCGGGCAGCGGACAGCTTTCATTATGGAGAGATGTCCGAGCGGTTGAAGGAACCGGTCTTGAAAACCGGCGACGCGCAAGCGTCCGTGGGTTCGAATCCCACTCTCTCCGCCACATCTTTCATACAGTTGCAGAAGTACCCAAGAGGCCGAAGGGGCTCCCCTGCTAAGGGAGTAGGCTGGATAAAACCGGCGCGAGGGTTCAAATCCCTCCTTCTGCGCCATAAAGCCGCAACAATCTAGATCTCCTAACCTGTAAGCTTAGGGTATCAGAGTGTTGCGGCTTTTTTTCTTTCAAAAAACAGTTTTTTTTCCAATAGATCGCTTCATGGTTTTCAACCCAACTGAGGGGACTTGAACCGCATTTCTGGCGGTATCGAGGCCAATTCTGATTGTAGCGCCCTTTTTGAAATCAAAAAGGGCGCTATTTTTTTCAAAATTTATATACAAGTATTTCGGCGCCGAATTGGTGGTTTTAGAGAATCACCGATCCGGCGCCCTTTTTCATTTCAAAGAGAACAGATAGTCCAAAAGGAAGGTGTTGCCTGCCAGAAATGTGGATTCGCAAAGCATGTATCAAAAAAGGAGGAGCAAGACAAATGAAAAAATGTAGCAGTCATGGGAAAAAGGGCGCCGCAATTTCCGTCTCCAAGAGTCCGCCACAAAAGAGTTCAATCTGTAGATATCATGTCACCTTTAAACCTAGACACCCCAGAAGACCCAGGCAGCGAGAAATCAAGGAGCAAAAGCCGATTTGCCGGAAGTTTCCTCGATGCGAGGGCTGTCCCTATCCTGCCCATGGTTTCCTGTGCTGGGGAGAAGATGGCCGTTGCCTTCGGACGATTCTGGAAAGATCCAATACGCAGAAAACGTAAACGGAGGCAATGCCTATAGGTCAAATTCCATTCCCTTTTCAAGGAAAGAGAAGCAAGCGCCGTCGAGGGTGACGATTGCATCAATCGGAATTTGCGATCCATCCATCATGACCAGAAAGTTTTCACTGAGGAGAAACTTTCGAACAATACCGCTTGTGGTTCTGTATATGCCACCAGCCTTTCGGCTATCCGGAATAAAATATGTGATCGTCACCTCCGGTTGCTGGGGCATGAGCTCCAGAAGAAGCCGGAGTTTTTCATTGAGTTCTGCTTTGACGGATTCGTCCAATTCGGCCTTCTGGTCAGTCAGACGAGTTGTCTCCTGAATGAGGGCATCGTAGCCGACCAGGGCTGCAAAGGGAGCAAATTGCGCTGCCCGGTTTTGTATGGGCATTGCCGGCTGAACAGTGGAAGTATGGTGTGGCAAGTTCAAAAGGTCATCGTATTCGCTACTCATGGTGCCCTCCCACCTGGCGGTTCCGTTCTATGGCAGTGGCGCCATCCTCCAGGTTCATTCCTTTGAGGATCGCGTTCTTTCCATACTTTTTCTTGATGTCCAGCATAGCAGCTTGAATCTTTTTCTCACGAGTTAGAGCGGCTTCCCGGTGCATGTGCGCCTCTGCCGAAGGTCCGAAGTTCGAAAACAAGTCCAGCTGCTCACAACTGCAGTCATCCTCCACGCTTCCAGCGGACCGAACCCGGACTGCGGTGAGGTTGAGACGCCTGATCAGCAAACCCTGGTCCACGACCCGATCAAAAAGGCCGGAAGCCGCGCGGATGAGAGCTTTAGCAGAGGAGGTCTCAATTTCCAGATTGGCGGTTCCGTGGGCATGCTTGGGGATCTCCCGGCCATAAGGATCTCTGGTGACAGCCCCATGATACCGCCTCCGACGTTCTGGGTCCTGCAGATTTTCCCGGTCATATCCCACGGTCAATGTCAGCTGCTTGGTCACCAGCCCTTTATCCACCAGGTCCAGAGCAAGCTGGTCCGCCATTTCAGATACGACCAGCCTGGCCTTGGAAAAGGAATACGGTTCCTGCAGCACCTGACCGGAGCCGATGCTGTTGAATTCCGGTTTGTAGGCCTTGATGTCCGCAATGGTGCAGGGCTCCCAGCCCCAGGCATGGTCAATCAGCAGTTCTGCATTGACTCCAAAGAGCTGGTACAGCATTTTCTCGTTGTAGTAATCCGTTGGTTTCCCGACCGAACAGCGGGCAATATCTCCCATGGTATACAGGCCATGGGCCTCAAGTTTCTTGGCATATCCGTGCCCCACCCGCCAGAAGTCGGTAAGCGGGCGGTGATCCCAGAGCAGCCGGCGGTAGGTGAACTCATTGAGCTGTGCAACGCGGACGCCGTTTTGATCCGGCTTGATGTGCTTTGCCATGATGTCCATGGCCACTTTACAAAGATAGAGATTTGGTCCGATGCCGGCAGTTGCGGTGATCCCCACCGTGTGAAGCACATCCAGGATCATCTTCCGAGCCAGTTCCCTTGGCGTAAGGCCATAAGTGCCCAGATAGTTAGTGATGTCCATAAACACTTCGTCGATGGAGTAAGGATGGATATCCTCCGGCGCGATATATTTGAGATAGACCTCAAAGACGCGGGCGCTGTAGTCCATATAGAGCTTCATGCGCGGCGGAGCAATCAGGTAGTCCAGCGCCAGCTCCGGGTGAGCCTTTAATTCCGGATCATTGGTGGATGAGCCAGCAAATGTGCGGTCGGGTGCTTTCCGCAGCCGCTCCGCGTTCACCTGCTTTACCCTCTCCACGACCTCGAAAAGCCGCGCCCGGCCGGAAATGCCGTAGGCTTTAAGAGCCGGAGTCACAGCGAGGCAGATGGTCTTTTCCGTGCGGGAAAGATCTGCCACAACGAGGTTGGTGGTGAGGGGATCGAGGCCCCGTTCCACGCACTCAACGGAGGCGTAGAAAGACTTCAAGTCAATTGCAAGATATACCTTATCAGCCACGGATCATCCCCTCCTTTTCCTTCTCTGCTGTTCTGCCACTATTGTAGCACAGAACAAACGTTCTATTCAAGAGGGGAAAGGATGGGAAATCATATTTGAAAATTCAGGAGGAAAAGCATGATACAAACCGTAGTCAGCAACGCAAGCGCACCGGAATACGGACAGGCCACCATTTCCTTCCCAATCAGGGAGGAGGACTATCCCAGCGTGGTCAATATGCTCCAGCGCATGGGTCTGGGAGATCCGCTGGAGCGAGACTGCCGGGTGGATGAGGTCTGTGGAAACTGGCCGATTCTCAAGCGGCTGGAGAAGGTGGCAATCAATCTGGATGAGATGGATTACCTCGCCAAGCGGCTGGACAGCTTTGACGCGCAGGAAAAGGCAAAATTCCAGGCGGCCGCTGTCAGGTTCGGCCTTTTCGATATGAGGCATCTGATCGACCTGACATTCTGCTGCCAGGAGACAACGGTGATCACTGACTTCTCAGATCTGGAGAAAGTCGGCCGCCGTTATTATCTGGACGTGAATGGCGGCGCCGCATCCAAAGAAGAACTGGAGAATGTGGACGGGTATGAAACCGCTCTGCTGTTGATCGGCGACGGTGACGGCACCATCACCCCGTATGGTGTGATCTACGACAACGGTATGCAGCTCCGCCCTGTCTATGATGGCCAGAACTTCCCACTGTATCAGCACCAAGACGCAGTCCTGGTGCTTGGCCTGACCCATGAATCAGACCTGGATATGAACAGCGCCACCACGTGGCTTTTCCTGCCCGCCAGCGCAGAGCGGCTGGAACGGGCTCTCAAAAGAGGAGGTTTTGAGCCGGACTCAACAGTTGCCGCAGATTTAGATATTAAACCAGATAGTGTACGTATGGCACTGTCGCGAGCACGAAAAAGAAGCATACAAGTTAATAGAAAAAGAAGTGAACAAGCGATAAGGGTTACTAACAACCCTCATCGCTTGTTCGCCTTTATATACACTCCAACGGAACCAAATCAAAACGCTTGTTACGTTTTATTTAAAATAGTTTCTCTCTGCTGATCAGAACAAACTATTCAAGAAAGAAAGTGTATCAGAAAAATCCCCGATTATTGAATAGCTTCTATATTGCGTATATATTTTGCCACGATCATCTATCTTACACTCAAAGTGTAATGTTTCTGTCGATTCTGCGGACATGTACTCTAAAAGTACCGTGTATACATATTTATCATATGGACCAATCATATCATTTGGGAAGCCACGAGGAACCACTAAATTTTTTTCCAGTGCTGACAACAAATTCTTTTGTTGGGTGTCTGTTAACAAGGAAACCTCGGCACCATCGATTGAATTCCGTGTCACACTACACGAAATAATCGACATGTCCTCCGGAATCAACGATATAGCCTTTTGTGGAAACTGTTTCGTAGCAACTGTTATAATTACTATAGATATAGCCAAAACAACAACTGCCGTTGTCATTTTGATATACTTTCTAGGCATCCACACTTTCATTCAGACCACACAAAATCAATATGATAATGAAGTTGGTCATTCAGCATGGTTCCACCATGACGATATGCATAAATTGCTACATCCAGCTGAGAACTCTTCGTACTTTCCGGAAAAGTTCGCTTCCCCAAGTAAGTGGTACCAGATGGATCATTAACATTGCAAAGGTGATAAGAAAGGTATGGATTCACCTCACCAAATTCGCTATTTGTAATAGCTTTAAAGGATGTACCCTCCTTCACATAAATTGTACGCGTAACAGGAGACAGTGCAGCCCATGCCTCCACGATGTCATCTTTATATACCTCATAGTTCGAAGATGCAATACTGTTCATTACACCCCAGGGAATTGTCAATTCAGGCACATCAAGGAATAGCATAACCAGATCAACTGCCGACTTTACCCACCGGCTAAGATTACTCCCAGTAGCCGACATCTTCTTAACTTGATACTCAGCACGGCTAGTTAGTGTAGAATAAAAATCGACTCCGCCTTCAGTTCCGTAATACTTAGGAGTATCAGCTCTTGACTTAGGCACCAAAACCGTATATTCATTTAAAATGCAATCGGGCACAAGTGCAAGCTCATCCAACTGAGCGAGACACGATTCAGAAATATATCCAAGATTCTGTTCTTCAAGGTTCAGCGACTCAACATAAGACTTTGCAGCATCAATATTGTCCTGAAAACTATCTACCTCCATTGCACTCATCACATTATGCTTAAAGGAAATCGTATACTGATCATATTCATCCAGGTCATCATAAGGATCTGCTATGTCAGCCCCCGCTGCAAGCGCAGGCAAAGAAAATGAAAAAGCAGAAATTGCTGCCAACAAAAGGCTTAGAATTCTTTTTTTCATATTACATAAATCTCCTTTCAAATGACTCTACAAATAACCACTCTTACATACGACCAAACTCGCTATTACTATTAAGAGGGTGTCTAACAAATAGAATTGCGCCCGTTTTCGCCTAAACCAATAATGCTATTGCTCACCTCCTTTATTGTCAGTACCCTCTCAATTATATAGACAAAAAAAGACTCCATCTGCAACAAAATTTAATGCAATTATACAACAAACTATAAAATACTCTTTATAAGAACCATGAAGCACAAAAACTTCTTAGTGATCAATACCTGAGTCAGTAGCTAATCCAATACTATAGTCTACGGCTTGGTTGATGCTACAACAGAGTGCCCCCCCTGTTCTTGCGCTACCTATTCGGAGTGCTGAAAAGCGCTCTACATAAGTTTTCCAGACATCGATGGAGCAGAAAAAGTAGTAGCTATTTTCAAAATGTGATGGTATGTTGTGTACTTACTAAAAAAGAAAAGGAGATGAAAGAAGTGAAACAGAAGCCTGTCCAGCAGAACAAACTGAATATTCAGCTGAGGCCCGCTTCTATTGAGGAAGCGGGCCTTTTCTATTCCCAGATGGAAGAAGGTGAAGATCGTTCCCTTGGTACCGTTGGCCATCTGAGGATGGACTTCGGCCACGGGGGCCAGGAGTTCTGGAGCAGCTGGTGGGAACACAATGGGGATCACTTCAATACCCCGGAGTTTCGGGAGGAACTCCAGATGGTCGTGGACGAACTGCGCCGCAGCGGTCCTCTCAGGGATCTAAAGACCATGCGGTCCTATTGCGACGGACATGGCGGTGCCATCGAGGATAAGGGCGCCACCTGCGGCTACATTGCGGAAACGGAGCACTACCGCTACTGCCTGCGCTGCACCCCGCTGCCGGGTCATTATCAGGGCTATCTGTACTGCTATGACCTGCGCCAGCAGCGAATGACGCAAAAGGAGGCGCTGGTAGGCCGGGTGACCTATGCCAGCGGTGAGGAACAGACCTTCACAGATGCTCAAAAATACCTGGGCACCATTCGGGAGGAACTTCCGTATCAGGCTACCACCGGTTTCCGCTATGAGACGCTGACGGATGATCCCGCGGTGCGGAAAGCAGTGGATGATCTCCTGCTGGATTTTGCAGGAGAGGATAATCCCCGGCGGGCCTGTAATTACGGCATGACAGAGGCGGGAAAACAGGCGCTCCGGGATGCCGCCGATCCCGAACGTCTCCATACCTACGCCTGGTTCGTGATGACAGACTGCAATACGCCGGATGAGCAAATCCACCGGGACTTGACGCTGGAGGAGGCGGTCCGCCTCTATCGGGACAGCACCCGATCGGAAAAGCGGCTGGGCGTTACAAAAGACGGTGTTGCTACTGTCGATTTCCTCCGGGAAGCGAATGGAGAGCAGGTATTCTTCGAGGATCACATGCGAATGGAAAGCTTTCGAAATGACCCGGAGATCTTTGAGGCGGTACAGATGCTTCACCGTGAGCTGGAGCGGAGCGCCCCGGTACGGGGCATGGTACTAGGAGGTATGAAATGATTCAAAGAGAATGGCTTACATTCCTGCGGGAGCAGTATCCTGCCGGATGCCGGGTACGGCTCAGTGAAATGAAGGATGATCCGATGCCCATCCAACCTGGGAGTATGGGTACATTGGACTGTATTGACGATGCCGGCCAGTTCCATGTCCGTTGGGATGACGGCAGGGGGTTGGCCCTGATCATTGGCGTAGACCGATTCCAAGTTATGCCTCCGGAGACCCAGACAGTCAAATTCTATATGCCGCTGACGGCGGAGTTCTTCGGCTATGACGACTGGGGCGACCGCGAGGAATATGGGTCTGACCTGAACGGCAGAGATCTGCGGGGCTATGAGGCCGAGATTCGAACAGCCTTAGTGGGCAATCGAATGCCGGAGGAGACAGACCGCGGGATGATGCACTGGTATGACAAACAGGACAGAGTCAACGATAAGGTCCAGTCTGCGATCTTCGATGTAGAAAATCGGGATGGTCAGCTCTGGGGTATTGCAGAGTGCAAAGTGGTTGGGACGCTGACACCGGAGGAAAAAGAAACTCTGGCGGATTTCATCACCGGACAGGCATCCGACGGCTGGGGAGAGGGCTTTGAGCAAAGAGAGATCGAGGTGGACGACGGTGTTCTGAATGTGCATCTCTGGAACAACGGAAATTGGACCATCCTGACAGAGGAAGAAAAATTCTCTCCCGACTCCCTCACCCGGCTCCCTGATATGTGCTGGTCTGTCCTGCCGGGGGAAGGGACGCTGATCTGTATCAAGAAGGGCGAACACGGGTACTTCCCCAGCAAATGGTCCTCCGGTGACAGGGCCCAGAACCGTCATTTGGCGGACTACAACAACCGGCGGCGGGGCATTACCCCGGCTCAGGAGCAGGCAATGCTGGCCGGCAGCATGCATGGTTGGGATATCCCCATGGCTGATCCTGTGGTCCAGGAGCGGATCCTGGGCGCAAAAAACAGCCTGGAAATGAAGGGGCCGTGAGTCCCTCAATCAGTAAAAAGGAGGAAGTTGAATTGAGTGAGAAAGTATTTGGTGTCTATCTCGCAAAGGAGGACCCGGAGAGCGACGCATATGCCAAGCTGGATCTCCCTGCCCAGCCCTGGGAGCTGCTGGATGCTCTGGATAGGCTGCACTTGCAGGAGGGCGACCGCCTCTACCTGGAGATCGACGACTACTATGACTTCGAGGAGTTGGCGACGGTCTTGCGTGACCAGGAGGACAGCCTCGCGGAGCTGAACGATCTGGCAGAGCGGCTCACTCGGCTTAATGATGTGCAATGCACGGCCCTGCAGGGCTTGGTCCAAATGGAAACCGCCAAAGATGGAGGAGAGATCAGCGTCAGCCGCCTCCGGGATCTGACCGAGAGCACGGACTGCTGCCATGTTGTGCCGGAGGCCCTTAATGACAGCCAGTTGGGCAGATTTTATGCCGAAAACGGCTTTGTGCCGGAGGTGGAAGGAATCTCGGACACTGTGTTTGAGCTGCTGGACTTTGCGGCCATCGGCTTGCGGGCCCGGAAGGAGGAGAGCGGCGTCTTCACGCGGAAAGGATATGTCCTCCAGAACAGCGATCTCAAGCAGGCACCTTCGGTAGCCGGAGAGATCGAGGAGCCGGACTACATGGTCCTGCTGGAAGTGGCAAGAAGGCAGGTCGATGGCCCTGCACAGGACAGCGCCGGTCCGATCCTGGTCAAGCTGCCGGCGGCGCCGGAGGAACTGGAGGCAGCGGTGAAGTACCTGAATGCCGCTTCCTCACAGGAACTGTGGTGGCGATGTATCGACTGTGTGATCCCGGAGATGCGGGATGCGGTCTCCTCGGCCAGTGAGATCAAAGATGCCAACCGTTTTGCGCAGACGGTGGCTGCCATGCCCCAGGGGCAGCGGAAAATGTACAAGGCTGTGCTGGAGGGGCTGCAGTGCCGCAATCTCGCTTCCGCAACTGCTCAGGCAGACACACTGGGGGCGTATCTTCTGAGGGAGGATATCTATTCGCCCTCCGGATTTGCGAAGGAGAAGATCCGGTCCATTGTGGATGAGACTATGGCGGGTCAGGTCCTGACAAACCTCAATCTGTATCGTTGCGGTGAAGCCCTGATGGAATCGGAACACTGTATCCAGACCGGTTATGGCCTGCTCCAGCGCCGGGATGGACGGGAACTCCGTGTCCAGGACAAACAAATCGGAATGAAAGAAATGAGGCGATGAAAGATGGATCAAAAGCAAGAGGCCCTCCTGGGGCTTCCATTGACCAATGCGGAGCGGGAGTGGCTGACAGACCGACTGGAGACACTTTCTGTAAAGGAGAGCTATCAGATGTCCGCGGCGATCATGCGGTCCGGGAGACTGCTGGAGTTGGTGGGAAAAAGCAGAGATGAACTGCAAGCTACCGTACTGCGGATGAAGCCGGACGTAGCCGTGGAGGCAATCAACTGCCTGATGACACTGCATGATTATGAGGTCTGCTACCCGGCAGGCAGCTATGATGCCCTGGGACGGTTCTTCCTGCAATATGAAAGCGGCGCCCCCAGGGATACCCTGTCCTTCGTAGACTTGGACCAGCTGGGCAGGCGTTATGAGGACCTCCATCCTGGACTCTTCATCGGCGGCAGCTATGTGGTTTATCCCACTAAGGAGCCAGAGCAGCACTATACCGGACATAATCTCGCGGAGCTGGATGACTCGGATTGGAGCGTCCGGCTGAAGATTGTGTCACCTGAAAAGCCGGAGGGGGTCTGGGTTCGACTGCCGGATTATTCCATGGTGAATGATGACAAGGCGGATGAGGTGGAACTGGCTCTACTGGACCTGAAAGTAGACACTATTCAGGACTGTACATTGCTGGATGCCCGCTGTATCCTCCCAGAGGTGGAGAACTTGGTGAGCGAATACCATGAACTTGCGGATCTCATCTATGATGGCAATGACCTGGGCTTCCTGCTGGATGAGCAGGGCCAGGGGATGCCGCACTTCAACGAGAAGTTCCATGCTGCCCTGGCCTATGAAAAATGCACCCGACTGGGTGCGGCGCTGGACATTGCACAGAATCTCCGATGCTATGACTTCGTGCCGAGGGAAGATGTAGAGTCCTTCGCAGAGAAGTTTTTGGAGTCCAGGGGAATCGAAGCAGGACATGTGAGCCTGCTCTCCGAGTGTATGGACCGGGAGAGCTACGGGAGATATCTGCTGGCCCAGCAGGGATATCAGCAGCATGCGGCCAGCGGCAGCTTCATCCGGCGGAATCAGCTGGACTTCTGCTATGAGCGCAGCCAGCCGCCGACACCGCAAGCGCATTTCGAGATGAAACTCTAACCACAAAACAGAGGAGGAACCATAATGCCTACATTCCAGATTACGGATTGCTTTGGAGAACAGGTCACCTTGCAGCCACGGTTGGGACTGTACTCCGTCACTGATTTTACGGGACAGGAATTGCCGGGACTGGCCATCATCCTGGACCGGCTGGGCAGTACGCCGGAGGAGACGGAGCAGTATGCCGTGCTGACGACCTCCTTCGGGGAGTTCATCGGCGCCAAAGACTGCGCATACATTGACACCAATAACTGCTATTTTGCCCCGCAGCTTCTGGAGCAGGGCTTTGCTGAGAATACCGGGCTGACAAAAAGCAGTGGATTTTGCCAGTATCCACTGTGGCACTTCAAGGAGGATTTCCTCCGAGAGATTGGCGGCGAAGTCTATGAGCAGTATGCCAACTGTTTTCAATCCTATATGCATACGGGTCCGTTTGGGGGGCCTGAACCTGCGGAAGAACCGATGAGTCAGATGGGAGGGATGAAGATGAAGTAATCGAAAGGGAATCGTCAAAACGGTAAATTCAAGATCAGGGGCCGTTTTCCCGAGTGGGACAGCGGCCCCCTCTTTTTTTGCACCCTTTTTCGGGAAGACAAGCCCCGGAAAGGAGAAACGTATGATGGAAGAACTGCTGCTGAATTATTTGAAAGTGGCCTGCAGAGGGAGGGATTTTTGTGCGAGCAGCACAGAACTGGGGCGGGCCATTGGTGTTGGAAGAAAGACGATACAAAAACTTGTGAGTCGTCTGCGGCGAAAGAAAAAGCCGATTTGCAGCGCCAACAGCGGCTACTTCTATGCGAAGACAGCGCAGGATATTATCAGAACCATCGAAATGCTGCAGAGAATGATAGATGGGCTGCAGGCGGACATTCAAGGCTTGAAAGCCTGTCTCGCGGAATGCTACGTCATGGATGGTGGGCGCGATGGCTAAGCCCCCTTTTCCGTGGGTTGGCAGCAAAAGGAAATTGCTGCAATTCATCTTCCAACTGCTTCCCTCAGATATACAAAATTATATTGAACCGTTTGGCGGAAGCGGTGCGGTCATTCTGGAAATGCGTGCCAGCTCAAAGAGGAGAGATGTTTACAACGACCTAAACCGTAACCTGACGAACTTTTTTGTGTGCCTGCGGGATAAAACCAATGCTCTCCTACGGGAACTCAAGTTTCTCCCGATCCAGTCCAGATGGCTGTTCGAAGTGTACAAGCTTTTCCTGGCACATGAAGAAATCCACTGGAAGGTCTATGAAAAGAACATCCGGGAGGAAATTCAAATACTGGAAGACCGGACATGCTTTACAGAAGAACAGGCGGAGGAGCTGCGCCCGATTTACGATCAGAAGCTGGAAAACTTCGATGTGGAACGTGCAGCGATGTTTTATAAATGCATTCGCGGCAGCTACAGCGCAACCGTCTCCTCTTTTGGATCAAAAGCACTGCGGCTCTTCAATTTCCTGTATCTTCTCAAACCGGCGGCAAAGCGCCTGGAAGATGTCGTGATCGAGAACAAGAATGCCATTACTCTGATCAAGGACGAGAAGCGCCCTGGAACATTCTTCTATTGTGACCCACCGTATTTTGAAGCTGAGAATCTGTATGAGGTCAAAATGAACAAGCGTTTCCATGTTCGGCTCTGGATGGCATTGAGCAGCAGCGATGGACGATTTCTGCTCTCTTACAACGATTGTCCGTTCATCCGCCAGCTCTACAAAAATTATTATATTCTGGCTGTGACCCGAAACAATCCGCTTAAACATCAGGCCGATGCCACCTATGAAGAATTATTTATCACAAATTATGATCCAACTCCATATCTCAATGTCCAACTGAGCTTCTTTGAGCGAATAACCAGGTCGAAGGGCGAGTTGGTCGTGATCCATACTCCGGTAAACCAAAAGGCAGCATAGGCAAGATGGAAAAATCTACCGACAGTGTTTCCTTACATTTTATTTTATAGGAGGAATACCACGATGACAAATACCTTTCTTTTTCGTGACCCCGGCAAAAATAAGCAGGTGATTCCCAGCGCGGTAATGGGGATGGCCGGTCTGGAACAAGCGGAATGTCTGCGCATTCATGCCGAAGGGGGCCATATTCTGATCAGTGATTCTAATCTTACCCCCAGAGAAAAAGTGAATCTCATCACGCAGCTGTATAAAGATATTGCAGCTTTGTGCAAGCAGCTGGTAGATGCCAGCAACAAGATCAGCGGGGAGTTCCTTTTGAAGAATGATCCGCTGAGCGAGGTGGATGAGGACATTGTGGCAGACTTGCTTTGCATGGGCGCAGATGAAGATCGCCTGCGTGTCCTGCTGATGAATGAGATGGAAACGCAGGATGAAGAATAAAACATATCTCTACAGAGGGAGTCTGGCGGATGCCCGGCAGTTTGATCAGGTATCCCTCTGGCGTGCCAGTCACCAGGCAAATATCGCCTGTAAAGCAGCCATAGAGGCAAGTATCCGCAAGGGCTTTGATGGAATGTACCTGAAAGAAAGCTGTGTTCAGGATGTTCTGGAGGAATACGGCTTCAAGCGAGTTGGCTGGGTGCTGGCTAATACCGTTCGGGAGAAACTATGGGACGGCCGGTTCAGCCAGACCAACAAGGAGTGGGCGCGCTGCCAGATGATCCCGCCTGATCCTGAACATAATTGTGATTTCATCGTAGGAAGCCATCCGGCAGTGCTGGATGGCTTTTTGAATGAAGTCCGTGCAGAGTTCCAGAAACTGAACCTTTTCGGACCGGAGCACTGCCACCCTGATTCCTACGCAGAATTGGACTACACAGGAAAGGTGCTGGTCCTCAGCGCCGATACCTTAAAAGAGGCCTATTGGTCGCAGGAAAATCAGCTCTGGTATGCCCATGACGGATTTGGCTGCCAGCCCCATGCCATTGGCCGGTCTATTCGCAGCACCTGTCTGGGGGACGGAGAGGAAACGCGCTGGAACCGAGCGGATTTCACTGGCGTTCTCAAGGACGAGTTCCTGCCGGACTGGGCCGCCGAAAAGCTGAAAGAGCTTATTGGGCAGAAAAATCCGGATTTACAGAAAACGATAGAGATTACTGATAGGGAACAGGGCCATTCCAAAGGGCCTACGCTTCCTGATCACCCAACCATGAAATGAGGTGCATGATGAGCATTTCCTATTACACCATGGATGACGCCGGAAGAAGAAAGCCTCCTTCTGTAAAGCAGAGTGTGGTGGAGCAGTTCCATAATCTGAGCGGCGCATTGGCTCGATATCGTGAGCTGCCGGAAACAGGTGAAAAGACTCTGGGAATGGTCGATGGTATCCGCGCACTGGAATTGGTACGCTGTGTACCGCTGTTTCCCACAGACCGGGAAGGAGAAAGTATTCTCTCATCGGATCCGCGGAAACATGAGTTTTGGGCCAAACGGCCAGAGGCGGTCTTGGCAATGGAAACCTGTAAGCGAATGCTGAGGCTTCGGTACATGACCCAGGGGATCATCCGCGTCCCGATTCCTGATTCAGAGGAACTGCCGAAGGAATTGAAGGGTAAGCGGTTGTGGATGAAGGACCCTCATGACGATCCAAAGACCGCGATTGAAAGAGTCCGAGTGATCGGTAAGGGACTCATGCCGCCGGAAGTCCTGCATGAGGAAGCCAATCCACCCCACCTGGTCTTTGAGTATTGGGTCAATTTGCTCACATCCGATGGTGCATACGACTTCCGCTCCATGCAGCCTTGGATGTTTGAACAGCTGGCTCAGCAAACATTGGCGCAGATGAAAGATGAAGAGGAGGAATGAGCGATGAGTCGGAGTCCCCAAAAAGAAGCAGCTCCCAGTTACGAGCAGCTCCCTGTGCAGATCCACGTTAAGATCTACCCCGCCAAGAAAAAGGATGGCCCCCTGGCCTATGCGTCTGTCAATCTGAACGGCTGTTTTGCCGTACAGGGCATTCAGGTTCGGGACAGCAAGAACGGTCCCTTTGTTTCCATGCCCAGTCGAAAGGTTGGTACGAAATACATGGATTACTGTTTCCCCTGCACCTCAGAGTTCAAGCGTACATTTGATGAAGCGGTCCTGGAAGCCTATCGACTGGAGATGCACCGGACCCAGAAGCAGCAGAACAGCCCGACGATGGGCGGAATGAATATGAAGGGGTGAAATACATCATGAAGAAATTGTTTACCATTTGTGCCGCGGTACTGTGTTTGACTGCCGCATTGACTCCGGCGGCCATGGCCGCCGAGACCCCCGAGGTCCAAGTGTGCTACCCCACATCGGTGACCCAGAGCGAGGATGGAAGTGAAATTCGAAAAATCTATGACCTGTCGCCGGAGGATGATCCCTTGGGAATTTCCCGCTCGGATTTTGAGCAGGATGGTTATCACTACACGCTGACAGACCTGCTCAAGCAGGAACTCCCGGAGCATGAGGAGCGCCAGCACACGGAGACAGTCTCGCTCCAGAGTGACAAAAAGGATATGGAGTCTGTGCTGGCTCTGTTGCCCCAGGAAAAGGAGTTTGTGACAGAGGACGGTATGATCGGGACTCTGGAACTCCAGCTCAGTACGGTTCAGGTTGAAGTATCCGGATACGGAAGTTCCACCAAGAAAGTGACCGCCACCCGGTCTTATCCCAATCTGGTGAATCAGGATACCGCCAATATCCCCAAGACCATCACGGACAATGGCCGCACGCTGACATTGGAGACTCTCCAGTGGCAGACAGACAACACCGCTTCTCTGGATGGATATGCCCTGGGTGACCGATTCACCGCGGTAGCTACTTACACAGGAAGTGCCACCAGCAGTTACGTGAAGGGATATACGGTGACCGCGGACTACACCGGGACCGTCTCCCGCATTGCATTGGACCGAGTTCGGTATGTGGCCATCTTCGAGGGCACTCCCATCCAGCCGCTGGCAGGAACTGAAGACAGCGGCGTAGGTCAGTTCAACTGGGGCGCTGTGCTGCTTCCGTTTGGGATTGTGGCGGCTGTCGGCGTAGGGATCGGTGCGGCGGTCTTCTTCCGTCGGCGCAGTGAAGCGGTGGAGGTCGAGAATGAAGAGCAGTCTCAGTAAGTAAACGTCAAATCAGCGTCTCAGAAGCTGAACAGGAAAACAGAGTTCCAAACTGGAACAGAAAGGAGAACGTATGAAAAAAATATGGAGCGTCTTGCTCACTGTCTGCCTGATGGCAGGCATGACCATCCAGGCCGGCGCCCTGGAATACACTATCGACGCCCCCGGCGACCCTGACTATGGAAAGCCCACGTCCGTCGAACCTGTGATCACGGCAGATGGAGGCGCCGCGGTCAATGAAGACCGAAGCAAGAATGCGGCGATGATTCCACCCACGTTCGGCAGCCCCAGTGCCTATACCCCCAACACCGGCACGTACCTGACGCCCAATCTGGCTCCCGGCGGTATGGCAGCCACCGGTGCCGTCATCAACGGGGGATCTGCGGTGATTGTCACACCTGGGACTCCCGTCACCAGTTCGCCCTCCTCTGGCAGCTCTTCGTCCTCCGGCACCGTCGGCTATACCGAGGTGACGAAAGATCTCTATTATTCCGGTGGGTATCTCGCAACACTGAAGATCCCTGCCCTTGATCTCTCGGTAAAGGTCTATCAGGGAACAGACAGCGCGACGCTCCGCAAGGGTGTTGGACACTTCGAGGAAACTTCTATTTGGAGCGGAAATACGGCGCTGGCAGCACATAACCGAGGCGTCAATGACTATTTTGGAGAGATCCATACACTGGACATCGGGGACAAGATCCAGTACACCACAAAGCTGGGCACCCGAACCTATCGGGTGACTTCTGTGGAGAAGGTCTCTGAAACGGATCGGAGCAGCCTCACGCCGACCACGGAAAACTGCCTGACCCTCTATACCTGCGTCCGGAATCAAAGTGCATATCGCTGGTGTGTCCGGGCGGTGGAGGTGTGATGGTCAACCTGCTTCATTTTCAGGCTTTGTTTTTCCACAATCATCAATGGCTTTCCTCCTCATTCTTCGATATGATGAAAGGACAAAAGGACCGGCATGACGGTCCGCGAGTTCCTTGAAGCCCATCCCGATGCGGATCTGGATCTGTCAATCCCGGCAGGCCGAATCTATTTGGATGCTGCGGGTAGGAGGCGAATAGAGAGCGGCAGGCCAATAATTGCTGATAGTGGCAGCCCCAAATCCGCAGCTTATGTACAGGCGGATGAACTACTGAAACAGGAGGTCTGCTCTGCCTATCAGACCCACGGCCTGTGGCGGGTGTCTGCTACAAAAGATCACCGCGTCGGGAAAGCGGCCAGGTACTGGCCCAAGTTCAAGATGAGGAGGTAAGCGATGAAGAACAGAGGGAAAAACATTGGCCTGCTGTTGGCGGGTATGGCAGCGGGAGCAGCCCTGTGCGGCGGCGCCTATGCCGCGGGAATCGTGGCCCAGCCCACCTGGCAGCCCATCTTCGTAGATGGACAGCAGGTGGAGATGGAGGCATACAACATCAACGGCAACAACTATGTCAAGCTCCGGGACATCGGAAAGGAGGTGGGCTTCAACGTCTATTGGCAGAATGGAGTCCAGGTAGATAGCGATGCGGACTATACAGGTGAACCTCCGACATCCCCAGAGCCGGCTGCACCTGATGCTGCATCCGCGAACACGAAGGATCTGGATACGGTGAAACAGGAAATTGTGGACCTCACCAATGTTCTTCGGAAGGAACATGGCTTGGATGCATTGGGAACCGACGACCTCCTGATGCAGGCTGCACAGGTTCGTGCAGAGGAAATGGCTGCTACAGGATGCTATTCTCATGTGAGACCAGACGGAACGAAATACTACACTGTGACAGACTGCAGTCAGACCACGGAGAACATTCACCGGATCAATCAGGAATGGTTGACAGCCATTGGAAAAACGCTTGCGGAAGCGGCAGTGGATGATTGGGCTGCCTCGCAGGGGCACCTGGATCACATGCTGAGCGATACGGTATATATGGTGGGGGTCGGAATTGCCGAGGGAACAAATGCCGCAGGAGAGCCGTGCTGGTATTGTGTGCAGGAATTCTGCCCCAATGGCTATACAATCTCCTGGGTGGATGGACAGGCCATCTCCTGACTGAATGTTGGAAAAGCATAGACAGCGCATGGATTGGTGGGTATAATATAAAAAAGAGGAGGTGGTCAAAGGTGGTCTATCATGTCGATGAAATCCGCCAAATCGTTGTGCCGATTGCAAACAAGTATCACCTGAAGGCGGTCTACCTCTTTGGGTCCTACGCCAGAGGAACTGCCACGGAGAGCAGCGATATTGACTTGCTGATTGATACCTCCGGTACCGAGCTAAAGAGCCTGTTTGCACTGGGGGCTCTATACTGTGATCTAGAAAATGCGCTGCATAAGCCCATTGATCTCATTACAGTCAGTTCCCTGGAACAAAAGACTCAAATGCAGGGTGACCTGCAATTCCGGGAGACCATCAATCAGGAAAGGGTGAGTATATTCGATGCTGCCTGACTTACAGCGTATCCAGCACATTTTGGATTACTGCAGAGCTATTGAGAAGACAGTTCAGCGGTATGGAAACAGCTTTGAGATTTTTGATCAGGATGAGGATTTCCAACGTTCGATTTCGTTCAGCATTCTGCAAATCGGAGAGTTGAGCGGAGGCCTGTCTGAAGAATATCGGAAGAAGACCAGCAACCGTGTTCAATGGGGACCAATCAAAGGAATGCGGAATATGGTGGCACACAGCTATGGCAGCATGGACCGCCAAATCATTTGGGAGACTGCGATTGTGGACATTCCCACCTTAAAACAGTTTTGTGAAGAACAGCTTGAAGAATAAGAGGGAGCAGGCAGAAGCCTGCTCCCTTTGATTCAAAAATCATGAATCTTTGCAGTATCGGTTGAGTCCGCAGTTATAAAGAGCTGCCATGCGAGGCTCTAATACGGGAATTTGCTCTTCATCCTCGTCGGTTTGCAGAAACCAGTAATCTCCATCTGTTCGCAGACACTGGGCCAAATCCTTCAGAGTATAGACATCCATCTGGATACTACCTCTTTTCCACATGGACAGGATATAGGGGACATCCACATCGGATGGAGAATCGATGATAGCGAGGTTCAGCTCTGCAATAAAGGCACCGCTGAACACCTGATCGATCTGTGCATCCTCAAAATTGCTGTCGGCAAAAGCCTCTACAGCCTCCGCCAAATCGGTGTTGTTCCAGACTGGAGCAATCACATAACAGTTTTTCAGATTGACTTGTTTCTTTCCCACGGGTTGAAAATCCGAGATGGGGATCAACTCATCAAGGGAAAAAGGTGCTGTTTTTGTTTTGGGCAAAAAGATTCTGGATGCGCTGTCAGCAGCCATGCTACCGGCCAATGCACGGATCGCCCAATCCAGGAACACATCGAAATTTCGTCCGGAATCCCGGCAGCGATGAAGCGCCTGGTTTTGAAATTTAGAAAACGTTTCATAGTCTGTCAGTGCCATGGGGGGAAGCGGGCTTTCCCACAGATCTTTCATGGGGGAGAAATTGAACATGGATGCCTCCTGATTCGACTGAAATCGACCTCCATTCTACCACAGCAGTCAGCAAGAAACAATGCGGAGCCGCACATCCTGTGCGTGCTTTTCAATGCCGTCCCAATAAGGGACGGCTCTTTTTTGTGTTCCAATTCACTCGAAATTTTTTATAGGCCGTGACAGGGGGGATGCAGCGGCCTTTCGAGTGGGCTGCCCGCCTGTCACGTGCGGAAAGGGCACTTATGAAAAAGAAACTCGTATCCCTTTTTCTGACCCTGCTGACTATTTTGTCACTGTTCCCAACAGCGGCTTTTGCAGCAGAGTCCACCGGCGTTGGGATCACGCCGGTGACGGACCCAAACCTCTGGACGACCCGCCTGACCGCATCCGGCCAGACATACAGCTACCGGCCGCCTACCGCAGCAGGCAGACAGCTCTATTGTATGGACCTTGGTTATTCCTATCGTTATGGAACGGAGTCCTTCCTCAAGTCTTATACCTACCGCTCTGCCACCGGCACAGACGCTGATGCGCTCTGGAGTGAAATGGTAGCCAAGACCGGCCTGGGTGAGATGGATGCGGCCACGCAGGAAAACGTCAAGTGGATGATGTCCTATATTGCGGACTACACCGGCGAGATCCCCGGCAGTCTGTTCATGGCATTGCAGACTTATATCTGGGACAACCAGAGCGACAAGTCCGCGGGCGGTGACCCTTCCGGCGACATCGATGCCGGCGGCTTCGCCAATCAGGATACCTACGACCAGTATGTGGGGTATTACAACTGGCTCCTGGGTCAGAAAGCCAACGAGGATGCGGAATTGCAGGCACAGGTAGAGGAATACGCTGAACAAGGTATCCAGGCCTCTATTGTGGAGGATAACAGCTCCAAGTGGGCGGTCCTGGCAACCTCCAGCGTCTCCGGCCGACAGGCATTTGCGGCTTATCATTCTACACGAAAAGTAATTACCAATGATAACCCACAGCCTGGTGACCCTGACGATCCCCCGGTCGCTGGGGATGGCGACATCACCTTTAAGAAGGTGCAGGCAGGAACAGACCGGGGCCTGGATGGCGCCGTCTATAACATCTATCGGGACGGTCAGATCGTTGGCAGCGATGTGACGTCCAATGGGGGAATCATCGAGGTAAACAATGTTACCAAGGGACTGTGGACCTTCGTGGAGCGAGAGGCTCCGGAGGGCTTCGCGCTGGACCCTACGCCCCACAGTGTCTATGTGGATGTCACCGATGGGAACAAGCAGTATACGGTCACAGCGGAGGATGAGGAACTCCCAAATTTGGAAATCATCAAAACGGACGCACTTTCCGGAGAACCAGTCCCTAATACGGTGATTTCTGTCAAATCCGTAACCGGCAGCTATTCTACCTCCGTGTCTACCGGAAAAGACGGAACAGCCACGCTGGAATCTCTGCCCGTCGGTGTTTACGTTCTGCGCGAGGAATCGGTTCCGTCGCCTTACGTTCTCTGCCATACCGAGCAGACTGTGGCGCTCCGACCCGGAAAGACCACGGAAGCCCGGTTCCAGGACTACCAGAAACCGGGCCTTGAGATTTTGAAGAAAAACATTGCCGATAACAGCCCCATCGAGGGTGTGACCTACAAAATTGAACAGATCGATGGCGACTACTCCACCTCCGCCACCACGGATGAGCAGGGCCGTATTTTCCTGGAGGTGCCTGTGGGCAGCTATGAGATCACAGAGGTGAACGTACCCTCAAATGTGATCCTCTGTGATATTCCCCAGACCATTTCCCTTGAGGCGGGCGGAACACAGACGGTCACGTTCTTCAACGCCGTCAAACCCTCCCTGACCATTCTGAAGCGCAATTCGGTGACGAAAGATCCTCTGGAAGATACACGCTTCCACATCTACTATGGCAGCGATCACACCGAAACCGGAGAGATGCACGATCTGGGCACCTACTATACCGACTCTGACGGCAAAATCGTTCTCACCGATATCAACAGAGGATGGTATAAGGTGGTGGAGGAGGAACCCAGCACAGGATTCTCCATCCAGGGGGACGGCGTTTACGAATTCTATCTGGAAGGCGGCGCCGGCAAGGAACTGGTTGTGGACAACGTACCTCTGTCAGCATTGGTCGTTTATAAGTACGATTCAAAAACAGGAGCCGCCCTCGAAGGAGCGCGCTTTGAACTGCGTTATCTCAGCGGTGAAACATCCGGTACCGGCGGCACGGTGATCGGAACCTACACCACGTCGGCCAATGGCTCCTTTACTGTTACGGGACTTCGTGAGGGCACATATATCTGTCAGGAACTGGAAAGCCCGGACGGCCATATCATTGATTCGGAACCCCAGACCGTCTATATCTCCGGCAAGGACCAGGACGTGGTGACGCTGCGCTTCGGCAATGCGCCTCTGGGCTCTCTGCTGATCACGAAGGTCAGCAATGACGATAAGCATGAGCCGCTTTCTGATGTGGAATTCCTGGTGACCGACAGTGCCGGAAACTATCTCGGCAATGCCAACGGGAAGTATACGACCAATAGCGCAGGCGAGATCCTGATCGACGGCATTACTCCTGGAACCACGGTGGTGGTACGGGAAATTCGAGCAAAAACAGGCTATCTCCTGGACGGCACTCCCCAGTCTGCCCTGATCAAAAGCGGAGAAACCGCTCGTCTGGAGTTCCGAAATGCTCCTGCCGGCACGCTGATCATTCAGAAGAACAGCAGCGGAGCAGGCCGTGAGCCGCTGGAGGGCGTGGAGTTCAAGGTGACATACGCAGACGGAAGCTTCGTGGCGGACGAGTATGGGCAGCTTTCCTCCAACGGTCTCTACTACACAGATAAAAACGGTCAGATCAAGATTACCGGTGTAGTCGGCACATTGGTGGTCACTGAGACTGCCACCATCCCCGGCTACACCATTGATCCGGCTACCCAAAGCCAGACAGTGGTCGTTCATCCAAATGACACGCAGACCTTGCATTTTTACAACACGCCTCAGACAACTCTGGTGCTCCAGAAATTCATTTCCGGGACGAAGAATGAGCCTCTGCCCGGCGTGGAATTCCTGGTGACGGATTCTTCCGGCGCAGTGGTAGGCCCCAATAACGGTGTCTATACCACCGGGGCAGATGGAAGAGTGGTCATTTCCGGCTTAACGCCCGGCACAACCGTCACCGCGCGGGAGACCAAAACAGCGGAGGGATATGTGCTGGATGGCACGCCTCAGAGTATCCTCATCAAGGAGGGTGAGGTCCAGACCCTGACCTTCTGGAACGAGCTTGCCGGGACCATTGTCATCCGTAAGCTGAATTCTGTGACGAAGGAGCCTCTGGCCGGTGTTGAATTTGAATTGACCTACGCGGATGGCAGCTATGTGGATGATGCCAATGGGCATCTTTCAAGCCTGGGCCTTTACACCACAGATGCCAATGGTGAGATCCGTATCTCCGGCATCACCGGGACAATCGTGGTAAAAGAGACCAAGACAATTGATGGATATACCATTGATCCGGCCACTCAGATGCAGACCGTGACCGTTAATCCCGAAGACACGCAGACGTTGACGTTTTACAATGATCCCATCGGCGGTGTGGAGGTCGTCAAGGTGGATGCGGACAAACAGACAAAGCGTTTGGCCAATGCCACCTTTGAGATCCGCAGGATGGATGACTCACTGATAGACACTGTGACCACCGATGAAAATGGCCGGGTATTTTTGCCTTTGGAGGACGGGGCCTATTATGGCGTTGAAATCCATGCACCGGAAGGCTTCAAACTGGATGATACCCCGCATTATTTTGAGGTGAAGAACGGGAAAACCACGATCCTGACCGTATCCAACCGTGCGATCTCCGGCATCCTCATCCACAAAACGGACAGTACCACTGGGGAAGGACTCTACGGTGTCTCTTTCATCCTGTATGACAGCACTAATAAGCCTATCGGCCAGTACACCAGCGACGATAGAGGCTATGTCTACATCGAGGATCTGGAGAGTGGCCGCTACTATCTGCGGGAGCTGGAAAATGAAGGCTATGTGCCGGATACCGAGCGGAAAACAGTCTATGTGAGATCCGGCCAGACAACGCTGGTGGAGTGGGAGAATACCCCCATCACCGGTCAGATCCAGATCACCAAAACCTCTGCGGACTACAACAGCATGAACGGCTGGCCTGCCGGGACGCCGATCCCCAACACGGAATTTGAGATCTACAACTATCGGACCGGTAATCTGGTGGATACCATCGTTACAGATAAGAATGGCGTGGCGATTTCCAAACCTCTGCCGTTGGGCCGATATAAAATCGTGGAATCCCGCTCTGCAGATTTTTACGGGCTGGATAAGACTCCCATTGAGGCGGAGATCGAGTTTGCCGGGCAGATCGTCAAGACGGCCATGACCAACAAGAGCCTGTATACCAATGTCAGCATCAAGAAAACCGGATATGTGGAGGCAGTTCCCGGTCAGACGCTGCGGTATGATTTTACCGGCATTGCGAATAACTCCACCACAGCCTTGGAGTCTTTCTACTGGCGGGACACCCTGCCGACCTTTGCGGCGCTGGATATGATCGTCACGGGTACCTACAACGTGCCCGGCAACTACAAAATCGTCTACAAGACCAACTACAGCGGTGGCAACTGGCGGGTGCTGGCAGATAATCTCAGCACGCAGCAGAACTACGTGCTGGATGCGTCCCCGGCAGTGCTGGGCCTCGGTTCCGGTGAGCGGGTGACGGAGTTCATGGTGTCCTTCGGAATCGTGCCCTCGAATTTCCGGCAGGTGGAGGCGCCGGTGGTATACTGTATCGCCAGCAAGTGGCTGACTGGCGGCAGTCAGGTGGTCAACCAGGCAGACGTCGGCGGCGTCCATAATGGACAATGGATCATGGCCACCTCCCGATGGGTGACCACGATTTACAAAGCCTCCCAGCCTCTGCCTCGGACTGGATATTAAAAACTTCATGACACAGAGCGCCGCCCCTATGGGCGGCGCTCTCCTATTTGGAGGTGCGTATGAAAACCAAAAAACTGCTTTTTCTTGCCGCGACATTGGCCCTTCTGATTGCCGTTTGCGGTTCCACTGCCTTCGCGGCGGAGGGAGATGTGGCGGGTGCGATTGAGGAAACATGGGATGCTGCATCTGACCAGATCAAAACGGTCGTTGACAATGTGGTATTTCCCGCCCTGGACATGATTCTCGCAATCGCGTTCTTTGTCAAGCTGGGAAGTGCGTACTTTGATTATCGAAAAGGGCATCAGTTTGAGTGGGCAGGGCCCGCCATCCTGCTGGCCTGCCTGATTTTCTGCTTAACAGCACCAAAATATATCTGGGGGATCGTTGGAATGTGAAATTGATTAAGGGGCCGCACGATCCTGCGGCCCCTGCGTCGTATGATGGTGCGTCCCATTAGAGAGTGAGGTGACACCAGAAGTTGTTTATTTGGGATTTTGTAGCTGCCACTGTCATGGATAACCTTGTGGACTGGTTTTATGGTCAGATTGTCGGCTTCCTCGGGAACTTCTTTTCCCAGATGGGAAATATGGGTGTGGAGCTGTTTGATCTGGCATGGGTCCAGGCCATTGTTCTGTTTTTTTCCCGCCTTGCCTGGGCCCTGTTCGGGGTGAGTGTCGTTGTCTCATGCTTTCAGTTTGGCATTATGTATGTCAGCGGCGGGCGGGGGAATCTCCAGCAGACTGCGCTGAGTATTATCAAAGGATTTCTGGCGGTGTCTCTTTTCACGATTGCCCCAGTTCGTCTTTATGCACTCTCCGTCTCTCTGCAAGGTACATTTTCTGCCGGGATCACGGGCTATGGCACCAGCATCGGAGAAGTGGGGCAGGAGATCGTGGAGGAACTGAGTGAAATCGATACCCTCTCTGAAATGCTGAATAACTCCTATTTCGGATTGGGTGTGTTGACAAGCTCCTTCATGATCCTGTTCTGCATCATTCTGATGACATACGCAGTGGTAAAGGTGTTTTTTGCAAACCTGAAGCGGGGAGGCATTCTGCTGATCCAGATTGCAGTGGGAAGCCTTTATATGTTTTCCATCCCACGAGGTTACACAGATGGCTTTGTGCAGTGGATCAAGCAGGTCATAGGGCTTTGTCTGACTGCGTTTCTGCAATCCACCATCCTGGTAGCGGGGCTGATGGTGTTTAAAGACAATGCTTTGCTGGGCCTGGGCCTGATGCTATCAGCCGGAGAGGTGCCCCGCATTGCGGGCACGTTCGGCCTGGACACCACTACACATGCCAACATCATGTCCGCGGTCTATACGGCGCAGACTGCTGTCAACGCCACCAGAATGGTCGCACAGGCGGTGGCGCACTGATGCAGAATAGAATCATAACCATGGGGAGCCTGTTTGATGGAATCGGCGGATTTCCTCTGGCGGCAGCCAGAGTTGGCATCAAGACTGTCTGGTCCAGCGAGATCGAACCGTTCCCGCTGGCGGTCACTGCACGCCGGTTTCCCAGCATGGTCAATAAAGGCGACATCACCAAGCTGAATGGAAAACTCCTGTTTCCCGTGGATATCATCTGCGGTGGCAGCCCCTGTCAGGATCTCTCAGTTGCCGGAGCGAGAGCCGGATTAGCCGGCGCCCGCTCCGGACTTTTTATGGAGCAGATCCGCATCATCAAGGAGATGCGCGCAGCAGATCGGGAGCGTGGACGTACCGGAAAACAGATCCGTCCGCGCTTCATGCTTTGGGAGAACGTCCCCGGAGCATTCAGCAGCGGGAACCCAAAAGGCGAGGACTTTCGCATCGTGCTGGAGGAGATCCTGCGCATTCATCACGGCGATGCTGAAATGCCCTGTTTATTTCCCTATTCCTGGCCTGATGTAGGATCGTTGGGATTTGACTTTTCGATGGGATTAGGCTACCCCATATCTTTTGCATGGCGCTGCCTGGACGCTCAATACTGGGGCGTTGCCCAGCGGAGAAAGCGTATTTTCCTGGCCGTTGACTTTGCGGGGTACACCGCCCCGTTTTTCATGTTTGACGTCGTTAATGAGCTCCAACCTCAGGAAAAAGGAAATGATGAAAAAAAGGATGATTCAATATGAGCTATAACAGCGAGCCGGATGGCCAGCTGACTTTATTAGAGCTTAGAGACGCCCCTGTCCCTCCGAGACGGAGACCAAGATTCAAGCCTGAAGCAGACCTGATTGCGATCCCCTTCCTGTATTTAGATCTCTCACCCGACCATGTCGATTTGTTCGGGAAGTACTATTGGGAACTTCACTCCCCCTATCGGGAGGGAAAGCCGCCCCTCAATACCGGGCCTGCGCCCAGGAAGCCGATTCGGACGCTTCTCTCAGAAATACTGGAGGAAAATCCAGAGGAAAAATATTATCTGTCCAAAGCCGCCTGCCTGGGAATCTTGCAGCGTGCGGAGGAACGAGGTAAGCCTCTGCCACCTCAGCTCCAGCAGGCATTGATGGCCCAGGCGGGATTGGCACCGCCTCCTCAAGCATTCCGGGAGATGAGAGCCTATCATATCAACCAGAGGGATGAAGGAATTGACCTGGGCGGCGTATCCGGGGCGCTTATGGCCACCAGCAATATGCAGATGCAGACATTCATCACAGAAAGATCTCCTGTCGCATTCGCCGCCAATCAGCGGGACGAAGTGCGCGATCTGCACGACATAGCCGGAGCTCTCAGCGCCCAGCCCGGTATGAAACAGCAAACCCTGGTGGCCGGATTCTCCGCCGGAGCCGGAGCCAGCGCCGGCAGCATCGGCTATTCTGAAATCGTGGCCCCGACCCTGAAGGGGTCGGCCAGCGGGAGCTGCATGCCGTCGGTTCTCTGCCTCAACGACCAGGGCGGCAATGTCATGGATTGTTCAGAGAATGTGACTGGTACTCTCCGTGCGCAGGAGCACGGGCATCAGCCCCTTGTCTATGAGAATCACGGTATCGATGCCAGATACACTGGGCCGCACATAGTCGCACCCACACTGTCCGCCCGCGCCGGAACAGGGGGCAATAATCTCCCGCTCGTCGGGCAGAAGATGCCGGGGGACCCCTTCCGTACTCCGACAGCAACCGCTCAACCCACGGTCTTCTCACGGCAGAGGGTCGACAAATTTGCACTCAATGACGTGGCTTCCACCGAGAGCGCCCGACAGCATAAGGATGCCACCGATCTGGTACTCCAACCTGGAAAGGAGAACCGTCCGCTGTTGATCCGGCGGCTGACCCCTCTGGAGTGTGAGAGACTCCAAGGGTTTCTGGACAGCTGGACGAAACGGCCCGGCGCGTCTGACTCCGCCCGATATAAGGCTCTGGGCAACTCCGTTGCGATTCCCTGCGTGGAATTCATCATGCAGGGGATCAAGACGGTATTCGAGCTGGAGGATAGAGCCGGCTAATTTGCTTCTAAATGAAAAGACTTATTGTTCGTTATTGTCAATAGCTATTTTACCTTTATTCAGGTATTGTTTGCTTGCAATATGAGGAAAGGAGGTCGGATGATGGCGGAAGAAATGAAAAACCTCTGTGCAATGATCCCCGTGGACCTCCACGCAAAGGTCCGTGCACAGCAGGAGGCATCCGGCAAAAACCTCGGCCAGTACATGACCTGGCTGATCACACAATTCTATGAAACAGAACAAGAAGGAAAAAACATGATCGACGATAAGAAAACGGTGGCATTTCAGGTGCCCGCAGACCTGTTTGAGCAGTTCAAAGCATATCTGAAAAAGCACAACATCAAACAAAATGCCTTCTTCCTGGACTGCATCCAGCGGGCTATCTCAGATGACGCACAACCCGAAACCAGCGAAGAATGAGCAGAAACATGAATCAGCGCCGCCGGGGAGCTCGGCGGCGCTGATTGCTTGAAGGGAGCGATTTCATGTTCATTTACCCTGAAAATCTAAAGGCAAAGCCCAAGTTGTGGCTCTGGCAGCTGAGGGACATCTCCATCATCGGCATCTGCATGATCCTTTCCGCCCTGGCACTGGCCCAGGGCATCGGGATGGCGCCGCTGGTGCTGACGTTCCTCTATGCATTTCTGGCCATTCAGGTGGAAGACGCCAGTATTCTGGATTTCCTGCGGAAAGCAGCGTGCTTCCTGTTTTTACAGCAACAATTTTATGAATGGAGGCTGGATCGATGAAAGGGATTCTCGCGCGGCTGGACAAAAGGAAAGAGGTCCAGCGGCATCAATCCACCCGGCAGCTCATGGGGATTTCCAGCATCACCGATCATGGGGTGTCCACCCCTTACGGCGATTATACGTTTTTCTTGATCCGCCCGGATAACCTCTCCGTCCTCTCAGAAGATGCCATCCGGCAGCGGGTCGGCAATCTGGCAAACCTGATCAGCAATCGAGACGAGGTGACGCTTCTGGCACTGGACTCCCGTGCGTCCTTCCTGCGCAACAAGCTGTTCTATCAGGCCCGGCTGGAGGAGGAAACGGAACCGGCGATCTGTCGGCTGCTGCAGTTGGATCTGGAGCATCTGGACGAGATCCAGGCATCTTCTGCCTCCAAGCGGGAATTTGTGATCGCCCTGCGTGTGACGGAGAAAGAGGGCCATGATCCGGTGGTCCTGCATCAGATGGAAAAGAGCATTTCCAATGAGAATATCCCGGTCCGATTGGCGGAGCGGGAGGATATCAAGCGGCTGCTGTCGGTGTATTACCTGAATGATGCGGCGGTGACTGCTGTGGAGGATGTGGATGGTGAACAGGCGGTGATCATGCGTGGCTAAGAAAATACAGAAGAAAAAAAGAAAGGCCGCTACGAAAAGTCCGGCGCCCCGGCCGAAGGAGTTCCTGGATATGATCGCCCCCGCAGCTGTCAAATTCAATACCGAGAACTATGTTTTCGGCACTACCTATCGCAGTACCATGGCCCTGAAAGGATACCCGCCCACCACGGAGAACCTGGCTCTCCTGTATCGCCTCAGTGAGATGAGCGGCGTCAATATCCGACTGACAGCCCGAAAGCTGGCAGATGGCGAGGAGGATGCTATCATCCAGGCCAGCAGCAACAAAAACCGGATGGAACTGGGTGCCACCAAAATGAAGCAGAGTGTGGTGGCAGAGGCCACACTGGAAGATGTGCGAGGAATGCTGCTCAAGCAGCGCAATGAGCGGGAAGCGCTCTTATATTGTACCGTATTCGTGGAATTGGTCGCAAAGAGCATGGATGAGCTGCAATCCCTGAAAGGGACGGTTTCCTCCATGCTCAGCCGGAGCAGGCTGCAGGCAGATCCCTTGTTTCTCTGCCAGCTCAAGGGATTTCAGTCTGTCAATCCCGCAGGCCGGAATATGCTGGGGGCGTATGTGGAGCGGGTCCTTCCCGCAACCAGCATCGCCAATCTCTATCCCATCAGCTATTCCGGCAAAGCGGACCCGCACGGATTCTACATTGGCCATGAGAAATATGGTTCCAACGTGTTCGTGGACCTGGATCAAAAGGAGGACGACAAGACCAGCGGCAGCGCCTCGATCCTGGGTAACTCCGGCCAGGGCAAAACTTACCTGCTCCAGCTCCTGCTTTGCAACGTGCTGGAGGCAGGGAAGAGAGTGATCTGTCTGGACTCTGAGCATGAGCTGGAAGATTTCTGTATGAATCTGGGCGGAAGCTATCTGGATCTTCTGAGCGGTCAGTACCGGATCAATCTGCTGGAACCCCGCCGCTGGGACGACGGGACGGGAGAGAATGACCCGGAGGCCCCGCCGGCATTCCGGGGAACGCTTCTGTCCCAGCATACCTCGTTCCTCCGTGACATTTTCCGGGTCTACAAGGACTTCGACACACCTCACATTGATACATTGGAGATCATGGTGGAGCGGCTTTACCAGAAGTGGGGGATCTCGGATGACACGGACTTCTCCCGACTGCGGCCCACGGACTACCCGATCCTTTCCGATTTGTATCAGCTCCTGGAGGATGCATACAACCACTACGATGACAACGGTCCCCATCAGCTCTATACGGCGGAGATCCTCCGGGACCTGCTGCTGGGATTGCACTCCATGTGCAAGGGGGCGGACTCCCGGTTTTTTAACGGCCATACCAATATCCAGTCCGCCCGCTTTCTGCTGTTCGGCGTGAAGGCCCTGGATGATGTAGCTCAGAACCTGCGGGACACCATGCTGTTCAGCATCCTCTCATATATGTCCGGCCAGCTCCTGACTGCAGGCAATTCCGTGGCTACCATCGACGAGCTGTACCTGTGGCTCAACAATCCTACCGCCATCACGTATATTCGCAATGCGCTGAAACGGGTGAGAAAGCGGGAGTCCGCCCTGATCCTCGCCACGCAAAATCTGGAGGACTTCGATCAGCCTGGGATTCGGGAGATGACCCGACCGCTGTTCGCCATTCCCACTCACCAGTTTTATTTCAATGCAGGCGTTGTGGATCAGCAATTCTATATACGGAATCTCCAGCTGCAGTCCTTTGAATATGAGATCATCAAAAATGCCAAGAGGGGAGAGTGTCTGTACCGCTGCGGCACGGACCGCCACATTCTGAAAGTGGTGGCGCCGGAGTACAAGGCAAGACTGTTCAAGAGGCAGGAGACAGGACAAAACCCGTCTCGAAACCAGCAGGAAGAGGCGGTGCCAAAATGATTATCGTAGGCTATGGCGGGGGAACAGACAGCACGGCGATGCTGGTTGGCCTGTGGCAGCGACGCATTCCCGTAGACCTGATCCTTTTTTCGGACCCCGGCGGGGAGCAGCCCCATACCTATTGGTATCTCCGGATCATGGATCATTGGCTCCGGACACATGGGATGCCGCCCATCACCCGAGTATGGTATCGGGACTGTCTTGGCCGGCGGCAGACTCTGGAGCAGGAGTGCCTGCGGTCAAGGTCGCTGCCGTCCATCGCGTATGGACACAAGAAGTGCTCACAAAAGTACAAGATCGCGCCTCAGGACAGGTTCTGCAATCACTACCCTCCTTGCCTGGAAACATGGAGCCGCGGTGAGCGTGTGGTTAAGATGATCGGGTATGACGCTGGGGAAGCCCGACGGAGGGAGGGGGCCAGAGAGCATGACCTGGCTGATAAAAAGTATCAAAAGGAATATCCTTTGATGGAGTGGGGCTGGCACAGGGATGATTGTGTACAGGCCATCCAGGACGCAGGACTTCCCTTGCCGGGGAAGTCCTCTTGCTTTTTCTGCACCTCCATGAAAAAGCGGGAGATCCGGGCGCTCTACCATCAGTACCCGGACTTGCTGGAGCGAGCCTTGACGATGGAGGACAATGCCAGGCCAAGTCTCATCACAGTAAAAGGACTGGGCCGGGATTTCGCATGGCGGGACTTTATCGCATCCGATCAGGCGCAGCTGGCGCTGCCGGATGCCTTTGTTCCGGAGGAACGGCCCTGCTCCTGTGAAATGGAAGGAGGTGATTCTGGATGCCTGGCCCCGCTCTCCTTGCCGCAAAAGCAGCACTGCTCTTAAGCGACGAACAGACCAGGAAACGGATCGGATACGCTGTTGCCGCAATCTTTGTTCCGCTGATTCTGGTGGTGGCATTCCTGCTGTCTCTGCTTTCCGGGACCACACAGCATAACAACGCTGTGGTGGATCTTGTGTTCAACGGAGGCCCCGTACCCACGACCATGAGCGCAGAGTATACCGCCCAGGTGCATGCCATGCAGGACTGCCTGGCTGCGCTGGACAGCGCAGTGGCAGAGGTCAACAGTCAAATGGAGTCCGGAACACTGGACGGTGCTATGATCAAAGCCACTTTTTTCTCTCTGTGTTTCGGCGGCGAGAACCCCCACCTGTCTGCGGGAGAAGCTCGCGCATTCGTGGATTGCTTTGTTCGGTATGAGACGCGGACCCGAACAGTGGCTTCCGGCTCGGATCCGAACACCGGGGAGACGATATACACAGAGGAAACATACACTGTGGCGATAGCTGTGGACTTGGATACCGCCTATGAAAATCTCGCGGATGCCGGATATCCGGTGACGGAGGATCTGGAGGCCAATGCCAGAGCTGTCTATGACCGGATCGCCTACGGCGCCGACGGTGACTACACCGGCGAGATCGAGTATGGCGGGGCCAGGATGACGGAGCTGGATGTCTCCCGGTTCACGGACCCGAACACCAAGAATGCCGAGGATCTGGTGGCCTATGTGACCCATGCATGGGAATCCGGCTGGGGCTATGTCTGGGGGACCTTCGGCCAGACGCTGACAGAGTCGCTCTTTGAGTCCAAGCTTCGACAGTACCCGGAGGGCGTGGGCAACTATGAGGAGTTCATTCGCTCCAACTGGTTGGGAGGCCGGACTGCGGACTGCGTGGGCCTGATCAAAGGGTATGGGTGGCTGGACGCGGATGCGCTCACCATCCGATATGGGACAAACGGGATGCCGGACATCGGCGCGGATACCATGTACCGCAATGCGACAGTGAAAGGCAGCATTGACACCATCCCGGAGGTTCCGGGTCTCGCTGTATGGCACAGCGGACACATCGGCGTCTACATTGGCAATGGGCAGGTTATTGAGGCTATGGGTACCAAGTACGGTGTCGTCAAGACGCAGCTCAGCCAACGCAACTGGACTGCATGGTTGGAGATCCCATATATCAGCTATGACTGAGGAAAGGAGCTGACGAGCAGATATGGAAAAGGTCAGTATCGAGCTGTCCTTCGAGGCGGACAAGCTGGAGGCATTGGAATACTGCCTGCAAAAGGAGCGGACTACAGTGAAAAAGAAGATGGCAGAGTCGCTACAGCAACTCTATGAGGAGAAGGTGCCGGAGGCAGTGCGGGAATATCTGGACCGGAAGAACACGCCAGCTTCCCGGCCCCGGCGTTCGCGTCCTCAAAAACAGACTAGAAAGGAGGAAGCTCCCATTGAACCGGGAGCGGAACAGCATCATGAATGAAAATGAGATCACCGTATTGAAGGTGGAACCTGGCAAGGTACCTGAGCAGATCACCATTCCCAACACACTGAGAGCCATGCAGGAGCTGGTGGGCGGTCACATTGAGATCGTTGATTATCAGGGGGCATGCCTGGTGTGTAACGAGGAAGGGAAACTGCTGGGACTGGAGCCGAATCGAAGGGTCGGCCAGGACGTGATCGCGGGAACGTTCTTCCTGGCAAACCATGATCTGGAGGGTAATCTGTGCTCTTTGAGTCAGGAAGACCTTGCCCACTTCCAGCAGCAGTTTGCACAGCCTGAGACACTCACCCAGAAGGATGTGCAGAATGCATTCGGCTTCAAATTTTTCAGTATGTGAATGACAAGAATGGAGGTATCCATGGATCAATATGAATTTCGGCGGGAGCTTGATGCGGTGCTTCCGTCGCCTGATCCGCAGCTGGCGAAAAGGCTGATTGACTTTGCGGAGGAGAATAAGATCTATTTCTCTGAGACAGAGTACAAGGTCGTTTTCTATGAGGAATATCTGGCGAGCCTGCGGTTCGTTGCGAAAAATTTTGGGCAGGATACCCTGGCGAGTATCCCGAAGATGATCGACGAACAAAATATGATCCTGCCTGATGAAATGGTGGCCGCCGCGATTTGCGTACAGGGCGGCGTTCCGGTAGATCAGGTACAGCAGATGGCCTATGAGGGATGGCTCATGGGATTTTTTAATGCACGCAGGGTTGACAATGGAGTACTCAGCCCGCTGGCGGTCTGCTCGATTCGAGATCATGGCAGGGAGGAGAAATTCTGCACCACGTACTTCGGTTCCTTCTCTCCGGGCGATGCACTCCACCGCGCGGTGGAGTATGCAGGACAGCACGACACCACCACGGCCTATGCGCTGAAGAACCTCACGGCGGATTTGCGGGTGGATGTCGATGCGCCATCGGGAAGGAGAATCCTGGACCAGCGCAGGCCGAGCTTGATCCGAGCAATGGAAAGTGCCTTTGCACAGTGTCCGGCGGTGGCAGCGAAGATCACCTTCGATACCGACCAACGGGAAGTGACCGTAGACTACAACCCGCTCTGGCTGGAGCGGCAGAAGATGACCAGCCCGCGGATGGGCGGCATGGAGGGAGGAATGAAACGATGAGCGGGTCTGTGGAACTGGATCTCTGGCTGCATGAGTATGAGGTGGCGGCACTGAGCGACGCTCTCAAACAGCGGGGCATGACCGTCAGGGAGTATCTGCAGCAGCAGGTGAACAGAGCCTACGAGGAGATGGTCCCCTCTGATGTTCGGGCGCAGGTGGCGAACAGGGTCGGGGAGGAACAGGCGGCGCAGCTTGCGGAGCAGGAGGCGTCCAGACGTTTCGCTATCTTCCACATCAAAGAGCATGGCGAGGAGTTCCGATTCCTCACCAACCACGATATCGAGTTCCTGGACGCCGGCAGGCTCCTTAGAAACTATGTCCGGTCCATGCAGGACCGGCCCAGTCAAGGCAAGAGCTTTGCGTATTCGTTTCGGGAGCGCGTGGATTTGACCTCCGCTGAGTTCGATGCATACGTGGATGAGCGGATCTCCAACTCTGGTCGGGTGACGGGTGCATTCGATATCGACCTGGATCAGGGGACCTTCTCCGCTGTACATATCGACAACGGGTGGCAGACATACGCGGCCAAGGATGTGTGCAGCGCTGCCTACTTCGCGTTTCGTAAACACGAGCTGGTGGACAAAGAGCGGTGGCGGATCTTCCTGGACCGGCTGGACGGCAAGGAACTCAGGTGTGAGATGGAGCAGTGTAAGTCGGAGGAGCCGCAGGTGCTGTGCGGCAGCAGGCGGCTCAAACCCTTCGAGATCTCGTTTGATGGAGAGATCAGCGAGTACGGTCACGCCCTGAATTTCTACATGCCGGTAGTGTTTGACCCGGACGCTGTGTTCGGGACAAGCGTGACGAGCGAGGAGAACGATGATTACGTGAACGTCTATGCGGAATACGATCTGCGGACCGGAGAGGTGTGTTCTGCATTGCAGGTGACGCTGTGCCGAGGCGACGGCTCCAGCGGAGACTACACATATCCGCTCACCGAGGATGAGCGAAGCTGGATGCTTCGGAAGATGGATGCGTACTGTCAGCAGGAGATGGAGATGCCGCTGGCGGATGTTCGAAAACAGTGGCAGGAGGAGATGGAGCAGGTTCAGTCGGCTCCCAAGCCCAAGGGGCCGGAGCTGAAGATGAAGGGCCTATGATACTGGCCCTGTACGAGACGCCCCTTCTGCCCGATAGTCAGCCTTCCCCTTTCTGGGCCCTGTCAGGCTCTGTGTGGCCTCGAAAGTCCTGGGGTGGGGCGAGGGGACATGCAGGGCCTTGAGGCCCTGTTTGGGGCGGTTTTCGGGGGGATTGCCCCCCTGCGAGGTGGCCGAAAAAAAGGTACAAGATAAAGGGAGGTGGTCGCAAGCGCCCACCTCCCGCCCACAAAGCCCCGCAGTGCGGGGCTTTTTCAGATTCCGGCCTGGGTGGTCGGAATTCGAAATTTACGAAGATTGAGGTGGTCGAAATGAATAAAAAGACAGATGTTGCAAGGGATTCCGCTGTGTCGAAGAAAAATCAGACGGATGCGGCTGAGAATACCCGCGAAAACAAGATGAGAACGGCAATTTGGCTGTCACCTGGGGTCGTTCGACGCATGGATGCATGGCTCCTGGAGGACAACTGCAAAACACGAAGTGAGTTCATCGAAAAGTCCCTACGGTTCTACATGGGCTATCTGGCAACAGAGGACACCTCAGAGTTCCTGTCGCGTGCTCTGGTGGATACGCTTCGCGGAATCGTGGCCGACAACGAAAACCGTCTCCGCAGCTTGATCTTCAAGTGGTGTGTGGAACTCAACATGATGGGACACACCATCGCCGCGCACTTCCATACGGCTCCCATCGACCGGCGGGAACTACGCGGATATGCTGTGGATGAGGTCAAACGCACCAACGGGCAGATTAGTTTCGATGCAGCGCTGGATCAGCAACGCCGGTTAAAAGGTGATGAAGTGTGGCACGGATCGTATTGATTTCGCCCTATCTCAAAGGCGGCAAGGACAAAGCGCACCTTGCTTATCGCATGAACTATTTTGCCAAACGAGAAGGAGTGGAGATTTTAGTCGATGAGCGCGGAAGCTTACCGGCTACGAAAAAACAGCAGGCGTATATCCGACGTCTCATTCAAACTTTTCCGGAGGCTGCGGATCTGCTGGAGTATAGCGACTACCGAGACCAGCCCACGCGGGAGCGTGCCAACGAGTTCATCCGCCAGGCTCGGGAGGACTTCGTAGAGTCCCTGGATCAGCGGGAGAACTTCCTGGACTACATAGCGCACCGTCCCGGTGTGCAGCTGGATGGTGAACATGGCCTATGGGATGCCCATGGGAAGGTGCATAATCTCGCAGCGGCAGTCCGGGAGGTAGCAGATCATCCCGGCAATGCATGGACACCAGTAGTGGCACTTCCTCGTGAGGATGCAGAGCGGTTGGGATATAACAACGCATCCAACTGGCAGGCACTGGTCAACGCGAATATCTGTGATATTGCCCGTGCCTACAAAATCCATCCGGATCACCTGCGCTGGTATGCAGCCTTTCACCGCAAAGAGAAAAATGTCCACATCCATATGGTGGTCTTTTCCTCTGACCCTAAAGAGGGATACCTCACGAAGCAGGGAATCCGGCAGCTCAAGTCCGCCTTCGCACGACAGATCTACCGGCAGGAGCTCATCAGCGTCTATGAGGAGCAGACGATATGGCGAGACCGTCTTGGGAAGGAAGCGGCGAACGCCATGGTGGAATCCATCCGACAGATGGCCAGCGGCACCATCCAGAATAGTCAGCTGGAGAGACTGACGTTGGAACTGGAAGAGCAGCTCCGTCACGTAAAAGGAAAAAAGGTCTATGGCTATCTGCCGGCCAATGTAAAAATCACCGTGGATCAAATCGTTGACGAGCTGGCCCAGGATTCTCGCATTGCCGAAGTCTATGAACTCTGGCAGCAGCTAAGGGAGAAGATATACAGCGTCTACTCAAAAGATCTTCCACTTCGAATTCCCCTATCCGCACAGAAGGAATTCAAGAGTGTGCGGAATATGGTCATTCGGGAGACACTGCGGATGTCGCAGGAGCTGGTCCAGTCAGAAACCGACGAGATTGCTGGCGAGATTGAGCCGGACGGCCCAGTATCCGATGACCCGCTGAAATCAGACATCGAGACGTCGCCTCCTCTGTTCAGTAAGGAGCGGCGGTATTGGACGGCCAGGAAGTACCTCCGCGGCAGCGATACCACACCGCCGGATTACGGGCGTGCGGTCCACCTTCTCCTGATGGAGGCCAACGACGGAAACGCCCAGGCCATGTGCGACCTGGGGCGTGTCTACCGCGAGGGCCTCCTTCCGGGCAGTGGTCCCGACCCGGAGAAGGCGCGGGAGTGGTACGCAAAGGCGCTGGCAGCCTTCCGGGAAAAGGAGCATACGGCGCCCAACAGCCAGACGGAGTATCGGATCGCAAGGCTGTATGCCAACGGCCTCGGTGTGGAGGTAGATGATGCGGAGGCGGAACGCTGGTTCCGCCTGGCTGCCGAAAAGGAGAATCCGTTCGCACAGAATGCGCTGGCCTCTCTGCTGCTCAAGCAGGGAAAGCCGGAGGAGGCTGCCAGGTGGTTGGAGCGCGCGGCAAAGCAAGGAAATCCAGCGGCGCAGTATGCCCTGGGAAGACTTCATCTGCTGGGGACCGGCGTCCCGCAGGACAGGGAACTCGCAATGGAGCTGCTGGGCCGGTCCGCTGCACAGGGAGATAGCCGCGCTGCGGCACTGGCAAAGGAGCCGGAACGGGTGTCCTTGTTGCCGGCGGCGATGGCAGTCACCAGAATGCTCCATCACATGAGTCGGATTTTCGAACACAACTGCAAACAGGACCAAGTCTTTCAGGGACTCCAGATTGACCGGAAGCGGTGGCGGGAGCTGCAGGAACTGCGGATCGCCATGGGTCACATGCCGGACGATCATGAGGAGCCCCACATGAATTTCTAAGATAAGAGAGGAGGAATCTCTAAATGGGGACCTTTGTCTATTTCACAGAAGAACAAAAACGGCAGGCCAATAATGTGGACTTGGAGGCATACCTGCTCCGACGGGGAGAGAAGCTGCTCCCCTCTGGACGGGAAAAACGCCTGGCGTCAGATCGTAGCATCACGATCCGCGGTAACGAGTGGTTCGATCATGAGACGCAGACCGGCGGGCATCCGATTGATTTTCTCCGCATCCACTACAACATGTCCTTTCCGGAGGCGATGCGGGAACTGATGGGCGGGAATTTCGGACAGGAGCTTCCGACGGCGAAGAAGAAAGATGCGCAGCCGAAGCCGTTTGCCTTGCCTCCGGAAAACGCAAATATGCGGCGGACTTTCGCATATCTACTCCGGCAGCGTCATATTGACCGGGATGTGTTGATCGAATTCGTGAGAGCCAAGCTGATCTATGAGGATGCGGACCATCACAACGCCGTATTCGTGGGCAGGGATGAAAATGGCACTGCAAAGCACGCGCACATGCGCAGCACCAATAGCTGGGGAGATCCTTTTCGCCTGAACGTGGAGGGGTGTGATCCCGGATACAGTTTCCATTATGACGGGAAAGATGGGCGCCTCTTTGTGTTTGAGGCGCCTATTGACCTATTGTCGTACATTTCCCTGCATCCGGATCGGTGGCGAGAGCATAGCTATGTAGCCTGCTGCGGGACATCGGTCATTCCTGTAATCACGTGCCTGGATCGGATGGCGCGGCCGGAGGAGGTAGTGCTGTGCCTGGACAATGACACGGCTGGCCATAAAGCCAGCCGCCGGATGGAGGAGCAGCTCAATGAAAAGTGTAGCCTCACAATCCGAAGGGAGGTACCGACACTGAAGGACTGGAACGATGACCTCTGTGCAATGCGGGAGGAACCTGCACTAAGGATGGGGGGTATGGGAAGGTGAACGATAGTGCATGGACCCTGATTGGCTTTGCTGCTGTTATGGTGATTGTGATCGCTGGACTGTCCCTGGCCTCACAGCACTACACCTTGAACATCAAAAGCCGCACCGTGGGCGATGGGCAGCACGGGACCGCGCGATGGGCGACCAAGCAGGAAATCCATCATACCTACCACTTGGTGCGCTATGACCCACAGGCTTGGCGCAGAGGAAAAAAACTGCCGAAGGTGCAGGGTATCATCGCAGGCAGCGTCGGGAGGAACCCGACTCCCATCGAGTTCAAGGTCAGAAAGAAGAAAATCTGCATTCATGTGGAGCGGCTTCCTTTCCAGAGGAACAAATGCATGAAAGCGATTGTGGATGGAGACGACATCCATTGTCTGATGATCGGCGCCAGTGGTGCCGGTAAGACAGCTAATTTTTTGTATCCTAATCTGGAATACACCTGTGCCACGGGAATGAGCTTCCTAGCGCTGGACAGCAAGGGAGACTTGGCTCGGAACTACGCAACCATCGCAAAAAAGTATTACGGCTACAAGATCTCCATCATTGACCTGCGGAACCCGACGCGATCGGATGGAGACAGCCTCCTGACGCTGATCAACCGATACTCAGACAAGGCACGGGCGGAGCCGGACAATCTGGGATATAAGGCCAAGGCAGAAAAGTATGCGAAGATCCTTGCAAAGACGATCATCAATCAAGGCGGTGAGTCCGGGCAGTTCGGTGAGAACGCATATTTTTATGATGCAGCAGAGGGCGCCCTTGCTGCCATGACGCTGCTCCTGTCGGAGTTTCTCCCACCTGGAGAGGGGGAGGCCGATGTGAGGCACATCATCTCAGTATTTAAGCTGACACAGGACCTCCTGGCGCCCAGTCAGTTTAACCAGGAGAAAAATGGATTTCAGGCTCTCATGGATCTGCTCCCGCCGACGCACAAGGCAAGATGGCTGGCGGGCTCTGCCCTCAACGCCTCGGACCAGACCATGGCGTCCGTCATGTCCACGATCCTGTCCCGCCTCAATGCGTTCCTGGATACCGAGATGGAGCAGATACTCTGTTTTGATAACTCCATTGATGCGGAGACTTTTGCCTCGGAAAGATGTGCGATTTTTTTGATCCTGCCGGAAGAAGATCGAACGAAAAACTTCATGGCGACACTCATGATCCAGAACCTATCCAACGAACTCTTCGCCATTGCGGATCGGAATGAGGGAAAGCTGAAGAACCGCGTCGTGTTTTTCTGTGACGAGTTCGGTACCATGCCGCCCTTCGATGTCATGGCACTGTTTTCAGCTGGCAGGTCACGGAAACTGACGATGGTGCCCATCATTCAGAGCGTCGCGCAGCTGGAGGACAACTATAAGAAAACGGGCAGTGAAATACTGACTGATAACTGCCAGCTGACGGTTGCCGGCGGCTTTACCCCTCAAAGCGAAACTGCGGAGTCTGTGTCTCGTGCTCTGGGAAACCGCACAGTCCTCTCCGGCAGTGTTTCCAGAGGAAAAAATGATCCCAGTCAGTCGCTGCAGATGATGGAGCGCCCACTGATGTCACCGGATGAATTGAAGTCCATTCCGAAAGGTCATTTCATCGTGATGAAAACTGGTACCCATCCTATGCAGACAAGGCTGCCTCTCTTCCTGGACTGGGGAATCACATTTGACGAGCCCTACCAAATGCCGGAGAGAGCCAATCGTAAAATTGCCTATGCCAATAAGGAGGATCTGGTCAACAGCATCCTAGCCAGCAGGCCAGGTCGCGGATTCTATAACACCAAGCGGGAGGGGATGATATGAGCTATTTCGATGCGGTCTATATGGACCATGAACTGTCTCCCCGCGCCAAGATGGTCTATATGTATCTCCATGACCGCGCCAACAGGGAAGGGGAGAGCTGGTATGCCATCAATACAATCGCGTCAGATCTTGGCCTCTCCCGCTCCACAGTGAAGCGCGCCCTTGGCGACCTCGTTCGCCAGGGGCGCGTGGAGAAAAAACCGCGGTACCGGAAAAATGGTGGTTGCACCTCAAACCTCTACAGACTGCTGTAAAAAAGAGCGCATCTCCCGCCAAGGGAGGATTGCGCTCTTTTGCTGGACCGGGGACCGGGTCATCATGACCCATCCAGAAGGCCCAATAGAAGATACGATTATATTCAGAGAAAAACAACTACAAAAAAGATTGATGAACAACCAGTATTATTGTAGCCGTTTCTCAAAAAGAGTGATATGGTACGACAGGAACTTTATCCGGATAGCCACACTCAATCACGCCACTTTGAGTTCGCAATATAAACATGTTACCTCCGCTGGTTTTCCTGATAACGTATTTTTGGATGTTTTTGAAAATGTCGTGTTGCACTTTGGAGTTGAAAATTGTCTTAGCTTTTAAAACAAGTTCTAGTGTCACATTAGAATGGAGATGAACATAATCATTTTGTTAAGGCGAGAGAAGGGGGGAAGTCTACCTGTGATTATCATCTCGACTTATTTGTGATTATAGTAGATTATGGACTTGCTCTACATGATTGTAGTATCAAATGAAGTCGCTCGCATTAAATACACAATTGCGCTCACCTAGTACTCTCCTGTAAGCATTAAGAGTTTGGGGAAAGTTATTATGATTGATAGAGAGGTTCACATAGATGCATAGTAGTAGCGTCCAAATTACCAGTATTATGTGGTTTCGCCGGTTGATGCCCTCATTAACTGTTAACCAGAGAGCGGCATAGAGGACCGCCTGACTTGGGATAGCTGAGAGCTTCATTGCGGTCAGAGCTTGGAAGTGCTGCTCTCGGATCGGCTCGGCGGTGGAACATGGCGGGCCGTCTCCTTTGAGTACAATGGCGACGGATGGTGGTAATATGCCTGGGAAGCTTGTGGGGCTTGCAGGTGGGCCTGTGGGCGTGTAAAAGAGCAGAGGGCTGATATGAATTGCTGCTATACTGATGAAGAGCTGAAGGAAGATGTGGGCGTACCATCGGAATTAGAGCGAAGGATATTGAGAAAATCCAGTTCTGCGGCTTGTGGCATATTCGCTTCCGGGCCTTTGGTAGTGACTTTTATTATTATCGGGCCGATTCCGGTGACACGGGGTATCCGGTTGAGTCGCCCTGGCAATGGGAGTAATGATAGAAAAAGCCAGCCTGATTTGGTCCGATTTTTCTCGTTTTCTGTATTCCTATATTGCTATAAAAAATGTATATGGTAAAATTAGGAAAAAGAAAGATGGATTATAAATAACTACAATTCTGCAAAGAGGAGTGGTGACCAAAGATAATAGCTGTAGCCAATCAGAAAAGCGGCGTCGGAAAGACAACTACTGCCCAGGCACTGGCTGTAAGTCTGGCCGGGAAGGGGACCGGGTGCTGGGGATTGATTTTAACCCCCAGGGCAATTTTTCTACGGCCTGCAGCGTGGAGAGCTACAATGTACCTACGATTTATGAGGTGATGAAACGGGTGGCCACCATCCAGGGGCCATGCAACACACGAAGTGTGGCTATGACCTGGAGCTACTGGCCGGGAGCCAGAGGCAGGAAGCTCGGAGCGGCATCCGGCAGCGGAAGGGAAGAACAAGGCTCGTGTGCAGCGGTCTTATTTTATAGATCGTGACTTGGATAAAGCGTTACGGAAGATTGGGTTGGAAGAGGAAAAGAAATTGACGGAAGTTCTAAATGAGATTTTGGGGATGGGGCTTCAAAAGTATTTATAGAAGGTTTTTCAATGTGATAAGGCAGGAGATGCCTAACACGAAGAAGGACGACCCAAGCAGGACAGAGAAACGAAGAAGCGGGTGAGCCTCTCGGTGCAGCCAAGTCTTTATGAGGACATCAGAAGATCGCCTATGTACAGCGACGTAGTACAATCGAGTTGGTTGCATCGCTTTTGGAGCAATATCAAAAAGAGCATAGGCAGGAGTTAGCTGAGTACGATGCAATTATAAAAGTGTAAAGGAGAAACACTTTATGAAAAAAATGTTTTTTGTTGAGCACAAAAAAGCAATTATTATATCGTTTTTCGCTGTTATACTTGTTTTTTGTTGTTTTATTGCTTGGGCAGCTAAAACGAGAGAGGAAAGCTACTTACCATTACTCGAAAAGATGGATGATACGAACAGGGGATTGATAGGAAAGGAAACTATTGTAGAGGGGGATGTAGATAATAAGAGTATTTTAGATAAAGTTTATATGAATATGGGAGCTGAATCAGCAAAAACGGATTTGGTAACAAAGTGGGAGAATAAAAATGGAATTTCGCCAAGTGTGATACGAGAAGTAGATGTTCAAGATGGGATTACACCTGAACTGATAGGTGGAAATAATGCGATGGGCATTTTTACGAAAGATGATGGAAGCGGTTGGACATTGGAAAAAGGCGATAAATTATGCTGGGATTTTGAAAAATATCCATTAAATAGTGGTAGTGAGGTTGGACAATCACTGATAATTGGTTATATAAAAGACGGAACATTATTTGACGGAAAATTATTCCAAAGCCAATTATCTGAAACGTATGAAGTAGAAGCAACTGAAGATGGTATGTACTATATTTATTTTCAGTGTGTTTCTTCTGATAATATTTCGTTAAAGGAGGGAGAAATCTATGTAAAGTGAAATTATAGAACGTACAAACAAAATAGAAATGAAAGGAAGGTATACTACTATGAAAAAGTTGTGTTCTCTGGCGTTATCGTTGATTATGCTGTCTCTTATACACATCTCCGAGCCCACGAGACCGGAGCCTATCTCG
>URKI01000009.1 GCA_900548505.1 uncultured Oscillibacter sp.
TCTGGCCTCCAAGGAGGCCGTGGAGAAGTACGGCCTCAAGCCCATGGCCAAGCTGATCGGCTGGGGCCAGGGCGGCGTGGATCCCAAGATCATGGGTGTTGGCCCCGTGCCCGCTTCCCGTCAGGCTATGGCCAAGGCCGGCGTGACCATCGACGACATCGACCTGGTGGAGGCCAACGAGGCGTTCGCCGCTCAGTCCATCGCCGTGGCTCGTGAGCTGGGCTTCGACATGAGCAAGGTCAACGTCAACGGCGGCGCCATCTCCCTGGGCCACCCCGTCGGCGCTTCCGGCGCTCGTATCATCGTCACTCTGCTGCACGAGATGCAGAAGCGTCCCGACGCCAAGAAGGGTCTGGCTACCCTGTGCATCGGCGGCGGCATGGGCGTTGCCACCATCTTCGAGAAGTGCTGATCGGCACCGTAACGAAACAATGAAACAGGCGGCAGGCAATTTGCCTGCCGCCTGTTTTTACCTGAAAATTGCATCAAAAAAAGAGGAGGCGGTTGCCTCCTCTTTTTGCTTGGGCGCTTACAGGTTGGCGTTGATGGCGGCGATGAAGCTCTCCGGGGGCATGACGCCCACCTTCCGGTCCACTTCCTTGCCGTTCTTCAAAAACACCACGGTGGGGATGCTCATGACGCCGAACTGACGGGCCAGCTCCGGCTCCTCGTCCACGTTCACCTTGCCGACCATCACCTTGCCCTCAAACTGCTGGGCCAGGGAGTCGATCACCGGGGAGAGCATCTTGCAGGGGCCGCACCAGGAGGCCCAGAAGTCCACCATCGCCAGAGGGGCCGCGTCCACCACGGACTTGAATTCGCTGGTTTTCAAATGCTTAACTGCCATTGTCATAATCTCCTTTTCGTTTTGTATTCTCGTTGTTTCTATCGTTTATTTATATGTGTACCAATCAAGGTTACGACTGGGCCGGGCGGTTTTTCCGTTCTATGTCTGCCGCAAAGGCAGCGGCGCTCTGTCCGGCCACCAGACCCTCGCCCACGGCCTTGGCCACCTGGAGGGGGCCGCCGGTGCAGTCTCCTGCGGCGAAGAGGCCGGGGAGGTTCGTGGTCATGCGGCGGTCCACCGTCACATAGCCATTGTCTGTGGCAAGGCCCGGGAACAGGTCCGTGGGGGCCATGGTGGGCCGCAGGATGAACACGCAGTCCACCGCCTCCGTCACGCCGTCACAGGTGACGGTCTCCACCGTGTCTCCGCCGGCAATGGAGCAGGACTTGGGCCGGTGGAAGTAGGATACCGTGCAGCCGATGCTCCGGAGGAAGTCGGCCTCCTTGCGGGCCGAGTCGGAAAAGCCCAGCACCGCCACGGACCGGCCCCGGTAGAGCATACCGTCGCAGGTGGCGCAGTAGCTGACGCCGCGGCCCAGGTACTCCTGCTCGCCGGGGAACTTCTTCCCCCGTGCCACACCGCCGGAGAGCACCACCGCCCGGGCATTGTACATGTCCGAGCCTACGCTCACATACCAGTTATCCATCATGTACGAGGCGTTCAGGGCCCGGCCGGTGAGGAATTCCACACCGGCGGCCTCCGCCTGGGCCCGCATATCCGAGAGCATCTGGGCGCCGCTCACCGCGCCCATGCCCAGGTAGTTGTCCACCCGCTCTGCCCGCCAGAGGGGATTTTCCTCCGGGGGATTGGTGACCACCAGCACGCTGCGGCCCCGGGCGCGTACGTTCAGCGCTGCGGAAAGTCCCGCCGGACCGCCGCCAATGACCAGAACATCATAGGACATAATTGGAAGCCTCCTCTCCAAACAGCGCCGCCACCAGACGGGCTACTTCCGCGGAGGCGGCCTGATAGTATACCTCATTGCCGCTGCGCTCCGCAGTGACCACTCCGGCAGAGCGGAGCTTCTGCAGATGCTGGGAGATGCAGGACTGGGACATGCCTGTGCCCCGCTCCATGCAGGTGACATTGCGGCACCCGCCCAGCAGCAGGCTGTGCACGATCTCCAGCCGGATGGGATTGGAGAGTGCCTTCAGCAGCGCCGCCTGCGCCGTATAGTCTGCCCGGTTTTCCATGGCGTTCACCGTCCTTTCGTAAATCTTGATATTAGATTATCATAATATTGTGATAGTTCAGTGACATATGCAACAGTTAATAAAAATTTTTCCGGGGGAGTGTGGGGCGGTTGCTTTTGGAACAGGAGTTTGATACACTGATAAAAACCAAACGGGAGCCGGCGGATGCGCCGCCGGCTCCCTATTCAAAAAAGCGGCGGCGCCCGGGGCTCGGGGGGCGGACGCTGCGGTGGGAAACGTAATCCGAACGGGCGCCCGTGCCGCTTGCGCCATCCTATGCGCCGCACTTCGTCCCTGCCACCGGCGGGGGCGGCCGGAACAATTTGAAAGGAAGTATTTTCATGGTTAAGATCGCGCCTTCCATCCTCTCTGCGGATTTTGCCAACCTGGAGCGGGATATCCATCGGATCGCCGACGCCGACTATGTCCATGTGGACGTGATGGACGGCGTGTTCGTGCCCAATATCTCCATCGGCATCCCGGTGGTGCAGTCCATCCGCAAGGTGACGGACATGTTTTTGGATGTGCATCTGATGATCGTGGAGCCGGTGCGGTACGTGGACCAGTTCTGTGACGCCGGCGCCGACTTGGTGACGGTGCACCTGGAGTCCGACACGCCGGAGAACATCCACGCTGCCATCGATAAGATCCACGCCAAGGGCAAGAAGGCCGGCGTGGTGCTCAAGCCCAAGACCCCTGCGGAGGCCGCCCTGCCCTTCCTGGAGAAGGTGGAGCTCATTCTGGTCATGACGGTGGAGCCGGGCTTCGGCGGCCAGAAGTTCATGGCGGACATGATGCCCAAGGTGAGCCAGCTGCGCCGGTGGATCGATGAAAAGAACCCCGCCTGCGAGCTGGAGGTGGACGGCGGCGTGGCCCCGGACACCTGCCGCACCTGCATCGACGCCGGCGCCAATGTGCTGGTGGCTGGCAGCGCCGTCTACAAGGCGGAGGATATCCCCGCCCGCATCCGGCAGCTGCGGGGCTGAGAAGAAACCGCGCCTCCGCCCGAACAACCGGGCGGAGGCTGCCTTTTGCCAAATCACTGGAAAGTAGGAGTTGGAACCTGTATGGAATTTTTCCCCGCGCCCCTGGAAACATTGGTGGAGCAGTTCGCCCGGCTGCCGGGCATCGGCCGCAAGTCTGCCCAGCGGCTGGCCTTTTATGTGCTGGGCCTGCCGGAGGAGGACGCCCGGGCCTTTGCCGACGCCATTGTGGACGCCAAGAAGTCCGTGACCTGCTGCCCCGTGTGCCAGAACTTCACCGCCGGGGGCCTTTGTCCCATCTGCGCCTCCCCCAAGCGGGACGGGTCCGTCATCTGCGTGGTGGCCGATCCCCGGGATGTGGCCGCCATCGAGCGCAGCCGGGAGTTTGACGGCCGCTATCACGTGCTGCACGGGGTCATCTCCCCCATGAACCACGTGGGGCCGGACGACCTCTCCATCCGCCAGCTGGTGGAGCGGGTGTCCTCCGGGGAGGTCAAGGAGGTCATCATGGCCACCAACCCGGACACGGAGGGCGAGGCCACGGCCATGTACATCGCCCGGCTGCTCAAGCCCTTTGATGTGCGGGTCACCCGCCTGGCCTACGGCATCCCCGTGGGCGGACATCTGGAGTTTGCCGACGATGCCACCCTCATGCGTGCCCTGGAGGGCCGCCGGGAGATCTGAGGGCAGAAAAGAACAAAAAGTGCGCGTCCCTGATCGGGACGCGCGCTTTTTCTGTTTTGAGGACGTAAGTGCCGCTTATGCAAAGACCGCGCCCAGCAGCTCCACCGCCTGGGGAAGTCTGGCCTCGTCCAGCCCGGCGTAGTTGATGACCAGAGTGTGGGCGTAGGACGGGTCCGGCACCGCCGCGTACTCCGACAAAAAGCCCAGCCGGACCCCCAGTGCCTCCGCCTGCTGCTGAAGATCCTTGTCAGAGCGGTCTGTGTCCACCCGGAGGAGGAAATGCAGCCCCGCCCCCTGTTCGGAGATGGTGATGCGGCGGGCGAAGGACCCGGAGCGGAAGGCGGCCAGGACGGCGCAGCGCCGCTGGCGGTACTCCTTGCGCATGCGGGATAGGTGCTGCTCATAGTAGCCGCCGGAGAGGAACCGGGCCAGCACATGCTGCTCCAGAGCCGGTACGGTGCAGGCGTAGAAATCCAGCTCCCGGCGGTAGCGCTCCAGCAGCCGGGGCGGCAGCACCACGAAGCCCACGCGCATGGAGGGGGAGATGGTCTGGGAGAAGGTGTTCATGTAGAGCACCCGGCCGCTGCGGTCGATGCTCTGGAGGGTGGGCAGCGGACGGCCGGTAAAGCGGAACTCGCTGTCGTAGTCGTCCTCGATGATGAAGCCGTCTACCGCCTCTGCCCACCGCAGCAGCGCCTGGCGGCGGGCGATGGGCGTCACCAGCCCGGTGGGGTAATGATGGGAGGGAGACAGGTGGGCCACCGTGGCGCCGGAGGCGGTCAGGGCGGCAAGGTCCATACCCTGGGCGTCCAGCGGCACCGGGCGGCAGGCGGCGCCGCACTTTCCGTACACCTGGCGGATCTTGGGATAGCCCGGGTCCTCCACGGCAAACACCGCGCCGGGCCCCAGCAGCTGGGCCAGCAGCAGATAGAGATACTCTGCGCCGGCGCCCACGATGATCTGCTCCGGCGAGACGGACATGCCCCGGTAGTCCCGCAGGTCGTCGGCGATGGCGCGGCGCAGGGCCTCCAGCCCCTGATGGGGCACCGGGCGCAGCAGGGCGGCGCCGTCCTCGCTGAGCACCTGCCGGGTGAGCCGGGCCCAGGTGGAAACGGGGAAACGGGCGGTGTCCACCTGATTGCTCTTCAGGTCCAACCGCCACTGGCGGACGGCCTCCGGCTCCGGAACGGCCGGCGGCTCCGGCGCTTTGGGGGCGGGGGTGCGGTCCACCTGGGAGACGAAAAAGCCCCGCTTGGGCAGGGTGTAGAGATAGCCCTCCGCCTCCAGCTGGGCGTAGGCTCCCTCCACGGTGATGACCGACAGATGCAGATGTTCTGCCAGGGCCCGCTTGGAGGGCAGCCGCTCCCCTGCCGTCAGTTTTCCCGAGAGGATATCCTCCCGGATGCGGCGGTAGAGGTATTCATAAAGGGGCAGGTCGCCCCGTTCTTCCATGGGATAGGTCAGCATGGCAGCGCTCCTTTCTGACCTTATAAAAAATAACAAAATTGAATATTTCAATCATACCATATCCGCCGTATGATGGCAACAGAAACCAACAGGAAAGGAAGCGGAACGCAACATGGAGAAACGATGTGTCCAGGCGGCGGCTGTGCCGTCCGTCCGTATGCTGGCGCTGGCAGGCGCCCTGGCGGCGCTGAGCTGCGCGGCCACGCTGACGGTGGCGGTGCCCACCCCTACGGGCGGCTATGTGAATCCGGGAGACGCGGTGGTGCTGCTGGGAGCGTATGTGCTGGGGGGCGGCTGGGGCGCTGCTGCGGGAGCCCTGGGTCCTGCCCTGGCAGACCTGCTGGGCGGCTACGGGATCTACGCACCGGCCACACTGGTCATCAAGGGCCTCATGGCCTTGGCGGCGGGAAAGCTCTACCGCAGGGCCCGGGGGCAGATCTGGTCGGTGGCGGTGTGCGGCGCGGCGGCGGAGTGCATCATGGTGGCCAGCTACTGGCTCTATGACGCATTGCTGCTAGGGAGCCTGGCGGCGGGAGCTGCCGGGGTGCCGGGCAATCTGATCCAGGGCGCTTTCGGCGCTGCCTGCGCGGCCATCCTGGCAGCGGCGCTGAAAAAGAACGCCTGGGCACGGCGGGCCTTTCCGTCCCTGTGAGAAAAAGAAAACGCCCCGGCGGCAAGCCGGGGCGTTTTTCTCTTTCGGGTATGGCGGGCGGTTCTAAAATCTTCCGCCGGACTGTAGGCTGGAAGTGGGACTTACAGTCCGCCCAGCCCGTCGGGGCTTTCTTTGCGGGGAGAGGCGCCCAGACCGATGCCGGAGGTCTCCTTGGCGATGTCGAAGTAGCCCAGTTCCGTGCACTGATAGACCGGCAGGTAGAAAAGGGACACCACGCAGCTCCACAGGTCGATGAGGACGATCCACTTGATGGAAGAGACGGCTACAATGGCAGCCACAGCAGCGGGCGTGGACATGGACGCGGCCTGGGAGATGGTCTGGTAGGAGACGCTCCACTCCAGCACCACCGCCGGCACGGAGGCCAGCAGGGTCCAGCCCACGTAGGTCAGGTCCAGCACGAAAAGCTGGCTCTTGTAGCCCACGGTCTGCTGTTTGCTCATGTCCAGGGCCTCCATGATGCCGATGCCGGGGTTTTCATAGAGGTTGTAGAGGGCGAAGCGGTAGCGGTAGGAGGCGATGATACCGGGGATCACGAACAGCAGGCTCCACAAAAACGTGAACACACTGATGACGATGCTCAGCCCGATGACCTTGCCCACAAAGGAAAATCCGTCAAACAGGGTCAGGTACTCCGCCCGCTGGCCCCGGCGCACGCTCATGCAGTACAGTACGAAGCCCGCCGAGAGCACCATGGCAACAAGCCCTGCCAGCACGGAGACAAAGGTGCCCAGAAGTCCCGAGCCCATGCCGCCGGCGGCAACATCCGCCAGATCCAGCCCCATGATGAGAAGAAGGTACAGCGCGGTCATGGCCTTGGCGGGAACCTGGGCCGTGCGCAGCAGCTGTTTCATATCGGCTTTGAGCCGCTTTCGGTCAATGACCTGCCACATGAAAACAATTCCTCCGATTGGTAGTGTGGCCGCCCGGTGGGGACGGCCCGGAAATTTACGACCAATATAGCATTTTTCCCGCCTGCTGGCAAGGGGGCGGCGGGCCAAGATGGAGGGAAGAAAAGGGGAAAATGTGGAAAATCACGAAAAAATCCGTAAAAAAACGATCTATTTTTGCAAAAACCGCCGTTCACAGACTGGACATTTTTTCGGTTTTGGTGTAGAATCAAACGCAGTATGTGGTAGTATCGCCAAGCGTATGACGACCCCCCTCCCGCGTCCACGGCGGGCGGGGATTTCCTGCGCTTTGGACGCTATCAGGAGTAAAAATGAGGTGAAGACAATGGCACAAGCTTTCTTTGGCGGCGTTCATCCCCATGATATGAAGGCCGCGACCAATGAAAAGGCCATCGAGCAGCTGGCGCCCCCGGCTGTGGTGGTCATCCCGATGTCCATGCACTTCGGCGCACCGTGCACGCCCCTCGTCAAGGTGGGCGACCAGGTAAAGGTCGGCCAGAAGATCGGCGAGTTCCATGGATTGGGCGCTCCCATCCATGCGAGCGTGTCCGGCACGGTGAAGGCCGTGGAGCCCCGTCCCTATTCCATGGGCGGCAACATGATGTCCGTCGTGATCGAAAACGACTTCCAGAACACCCTCAGCGAGGAAGTCAAGGCCCCCGCCGATCCTGACGCCCTCTCCGTGGAGGAGATGGTGGAGATGGTCAAAAACGCCGGTATCGTGGGTATGGGCGGCGCGACCTTCCCCACCCATGTGAAGATCTCCGGCGGTATCGGCAAGGTGGACACCGTCATCATCAACGGCGCCGAGTGCGAGCCCTACATCACCGGCGACCACCGCACCATGCTGGAGCGTCCTGAGGAGATCATCGGCGGCTGCCGGTATCTGGCCAAGATGTTCGGCGTGGACAAGGTCGTCATCGGCGTGGAGGACAACAAGCAGAACGGCATCGACGCCATGAACAAGGTCATCGCCGAGCAGAAGGCCCCCGTCGTGGTGGAGCCCCTGCGCTGCCGTTACCCCCAGGGCGGTGAGAAGCAGCTGTGCCAGGCCATCACCGGCAAGCAGGTGCCTCCCGGCGGTCTGCCCTCCAACATCGGCTGCGCCGTGTTCAACATCAACACCACCTGCGCCATCTACCGGGCCATCACCCAGGGTATGCCCGTGGTGAACAAGATCGTCACCGTGTCCGGCTCCGGCGTGGTGGAGCCCAAGAACATCGAGTGCCCCATCGGTACCCCTGTTTCCAACCTCTTCGACGCCTGCGGCGGTCTGAAGGAGGGCACTTACAAGCTGGTGTGCGGCGGCCCCATGATGGGTATGGCCCAGTACACCGCCGACATCCCCGTGGGCAAGGGCACCGGCGCCATGCTGGCTTTCTGCGCTGACGAGGAGAAGACCGTGGAGCATCCCCAGTGCATCCGCTGCGGCAAGTGCGTTGCCGCCTGCCCCATGCACCTGGAGCCCCTGTTCATGTTCCAGTATGCCTCCAAGGGCATGGTGGAGGAGCTGGAGGCTGCCCACATCATGGACTGCATGGAGTGCGGCGCCTGCGCGTATATCTGCCCGGCCCGTGTGCACCTGACGCACATGTTCAAGACCGGCAAGCAGCTGGTCAAGAACAAGGCTGCCGCCGATAAGGCCGCTGCCGAGGCCAAGAAGGCTGCTGAAGAGAAGAAGGAGGCTGTCAACAAATGACGGATTACAAGAACTTGAAACTCATTGCCACTTCTTCCCCCCACATCCGTGCCGCGGAGAATACCCGCTCCATCATGCTGGATGTGATCGTGGCCATGCTTCCCGCCCTGGCCTGGGCCGTGTGGATGTTCGGCTTCAAGGCCCTGACCCTGACCGCCGTGTCCGTGGCCGCCTGCATGTTCTGGGAGTGGCTGTACCGCAACCTCATGCATAAGCCCCAGTCCGTGGGCGATCTTTCCGCCGTGGTCACCGGTATGCTGCTGGCCTTCGTCAGCCCCGTGACCACCCCCTACTGGATGATCATCATCGGCGCGTTCTTCGCCATCATCGTGGTCAAGCAGCTCTTTGGCGGCATCGGCAAGAACTTTGTCAACCCCGCCCTGGCCGGCCGTGCGTTCCTGCTGGGCAGCTACGCCGGCGTCATGACCACCTGGATCGATCCCGCTGCCAATAAGGCTCCCCTGTTCGGCTCCACCGCCGACATCGTGACCTCCGCCACCCCCCTGGCTTTCATGAAGGGCACCGGCGACGCCGTGGCCACCAGCTTCGCTGAGCTGACCGGCAAGTACACCGTCACCGATATGTTCCTGGGCAACATCGGCGGCTCCCTGGGTGAGGTCTCCGCTCTGTGCCTGATCCTGGGCGGCGCTTACCTCATCTGGCGCAAGGTCATCAACTGGCAGACTCCCGTGGGCTACATCGGCACCGTGGCTGTGCTGACGTTCCTGTTCCCCAAGGCCGGAACCAACCTGGAGTGGATGCTGTACAGCCTGTTCGGCGGCGGCCTCATGCTGGGCGCGTTCTTCATGGCCACCGACTATGCCACCTCTCCCGTCACCAAGAAGGGCCAGCTGGTCTTCGGCATCGGCTGCGGCCTGTTCACCGTGTTCATCCGTTACTTTGGCTCCTATAACGAAGGCGTCTGCTACTCCATCATGGTCATGAACCTGTGTGTGGCTCTGATCGACAAGTATACCAAGCCCGCTCGTTTTGGCGTCGTAAAATCCGATAAGAAGGAGGCGGCTGCGAAATGAGTACCGAAGTGAAGAGCAAGGAAAAGGTCAACATGGACCCCAAGTACATCATCAAGCTGACCGTGACACTGTTTGTGACCTGCGTGGTCGTGGCCGGCGCTCTGGGCCTGGTCAACAGCGTGACCGAGGGCCCCATCGCCCAGATCAACAAGGAAAAGACCGAGGCCGCCATGAAGATGGTGGTGGCTGACCCCGATAACAGCGAGTTCTCCGACAAGCTGGAGCTGACGGAGGAGATGACCGCGGCGGCTACCGCCGGCGGCGGCTCCGTCACCGAGGCCTATGCCGTTACCGTGAACGGCGAGAGCGACGGCTACGCCCTCAAGATCGTGGCCTCCGGCTCTCAGGGCAACATCGAGATGATGGTGGGCGTGGACGGTGAAGGCACCGTCACCGGCGTCTCCATCGTTGATAACTCCGAGACCGCGGGCATCGGCTCCAAGGTCATGGACAACGAGCCTCTGGCCAGCGGCGTGCCCGTTCTGGATCAGTTCCAGGGCAAGACCGCAGCCGACATGCCTCTGACCGTGGGCAGCAACGTGGACGCCATCTCCGGCGCTACCGTGTCCACCAAGGGCGTCACCGCCGGCGTGAACGCTGCGCTGGCCGTGGCCGCCGTCATGGGCTGAGAAGGGAGGACGTGAAACTATGAATCTGAAAAAGCAGTTTATGGAGGGCCTCCTGACCCAGAACCCCGTTCTGGTGCAGGTGCTGGGTATGTGCTCCACCATGGCCATCACCACCTCCTTCTTCAACGGCCTGGGCATGGGCGTGGCCGTTACCGTGATCCTGACGCTGTCCAACGTCATCATCTCCGCCATCCGCAAGATCGTGCCCGACAAGATCCGTATCGCCATGTTCATCGTGGTCATCGCCGGCTTCGTGACCTGCGTGGACCTGCTGATCCAGGCCTTCGTCCCTGCGCTGTCCGCCTCTTTGGGCGTGTTCATTCCCCTGATCGTGGTTAACTGCATCATCCTGGGCCGTGCGGAGTCCTTCTCCTACAAGAACGGCGTTGCCGCCTCTTTCTTTGACGGCATCTTCCAGGGCATCGGCTATACCCTGGTGCTGCTGGTCATGTGCGTCATCCGCGAGCTGCTGGGCGCCGGTACCTTCGGCGGCGGCCTGCTTGGTCCCGACCTCAAGGGCATCCAGATCATTCCCTCCCAGTTCCCCGCCGGTATGCTGACGCTGCCTGTGGGCGGCTTCCTGGTGCTTGGCTGCCTGATCGCCGCCATGCAGTGGGCTCTGGCCAGACCCAAGAAGAATAAGGAGGAGAGCAAATAATGGATCAGATCTACGAACTCCTGGCGATCATGCTGGGCGCCATCCTGGCGAATAACTTCATCTTCTCCCAGTTCCTGGGCATCTGCCCCTTCCTGGGCGTTTCCAAGAAGGTCGACACCGCCGTGGGCATGGGCATCGCCGTGACCTTCGTCATGGGCCTGGCCTCCGCCGTGTGCTTCTTCGTCAACAACTACGTGCTCATGCCCCTGGGCCTGGGCTACATGCAGACCGTGGCCTTCATCCTGGTCATTGCTTCTCTGGTGCAGTTCATCGAGATGTTCCTGCAGAAGTCCATGCCCTCCCTGTATACCGCTCTGGGCGTGTATCTGCCTCTGATCACCACCAACTGCGCCGTGCTGGGCGTCGTGCTGCTGAACGTGCAGAGCAACTACAACTTCATCGAGTCCGTGGTGTACGGCATCACCGGCGGCCTGGGCTTCCTGCTGGCCATCGTTCTGTTCGCCAGCATCCGTGAGCGTCTGGTGTTTGCTGATTATCCCAAGGCGTTTGAGGGCTTCCCCATCGCTCTGGTCACCGCTGGCCTGATGGCCCTGGCCTTCATGGGCTTCTCCGGCCTGAAGGTCTGGTAAGGAGGACTTGAAATGAATATTGTATTTGCTATCGTTGTGCTGGGCGTGCTGGGCGCTGTGTTCGGCCTGGTCCTGGCAATCGCCTCCAAGATTTTCGAGGTGAAGAAAGATCCCCGCGAGGAAGCCATCCTCAGCCATCTGGCCGGCGCCAACTGCGGCGGCTGCGGCTATCCCGGCTGCGCCGGCTGCGCTGCCGCCATCCTGGCCGGTGACGCCCCTGTTACCGCCTGCGCCCCCGCCGGCGCTGAGAACGCTGCCGCCATCGCCCAGATCATGGGCCAGGAGGCTCCCACCGGTGAGCGTCAGGTGGCTTTCGTCCGCTGCAACGGCGGCACCGCTGCCAAGAAGCGCTTCGAGTACATCGGCGTGCAGGACTGCCTGTCCGCCACCAAGGTGGCTGCCGGCCCCCTGGAGTGCGAGTTCGGCTGCCTGGGCTTCGGCTCCTGCGTGAAGGCATGCCAGTTCGGCGCCATGTCCATCGGCCCCAACGGCACCGCCGTGGTGGACCCCGACAAGTGCACCGCCTGCATGGCCTGCGCCTCTGCCTGCCCCCGTCACCTGATCACCTCCGTGCCCGCTTCCAAGAAGGTGCACGTGGCCTGTGCCAACCGCGATAAGGGCAAGGCTGCCATGAGCGTTTGCGCCAACTCCTGCATCGGCTGCGGCCTGTGCCAGAAGGAGTGCAAGTTCGACGCCATCCACGTGGTGGACGGCGTGGCCGTCATCGACTATGACAAGTGCAAGGGCTGCAAGCTCTGCACCAAGGTCTGCCCCCGTGACGCCATCCTTCCCATCGCTACCGCCGAGGAGAAGGAAAAGTACAAGGCCATCAAGAAGGCCCAGGCTGAGAAGGCCAAGGCCGCTGCCGAGGCTGCCAAGGCTGAGCAGTAAGACCGAAAAAAAGTCCCCCGGATCGCTGGATTCGGGGGACTTTTTCTATTGCCTTTTCCCTGGGAAAGGGATATGATAGCACCATTCAGGCAGAGTAGGAGCACATGTGTGAAATAGTGCCGGAAAAACGGGGAGTTGTTTTCCGGACGAAAGAGCCAGGGATGTATCCCGGCCCGCAGTGTGTGCTCCGCATCCCGCTGCCGCATATGGGAGCGAGATGTGCCTTCCTCTGTGCGGCATTTCCGATTACGGACTGCCAAATCAGAAGGAGGATTTTTTATGTCGCTGTATTCCCATCCCTTTTCCGCCGGGTACTGGCGGGAGGCACTGCAGAGCTTCCGCAGTATGCGGTCGCTGGTGTTTTCCGCGGTGATGATCGCCGCCTGCATTGCACTTTCCCACTTTCAGATCCCCCTGACCGAGGGCCTGAGCCTCAATATCACCTTCCTGGCAAGAGCGCTGTGCTCCCTGGTTTGCGGACCGCTGACGGTATTCGTCTTTGCCGCGGCGGAGGATACCCTGAGCTTCTTCCTCTCCTCCGGGGGCTATCCCTATTTTCCCGGCTACATGCTCACCACCATGCTGGGGTGCTTCACCTATGCCCTGTGCTTTTACCGGGCACGGATCTCCTGGCGGCGGATCATCCTGGCCAAAACGCTGACCAACATCCAGAACGTGCTGCTGGGGGCGCTGTGGAGCTCCATTTTGTATTCCAAAGGGTATCTGTATTACCTGACCACCAGCGCCATCAAAAATACCTTGTATTTGCCGCTGCAGATCATCCTGCTGGCACTTTTGCTGCGCTATCTGCTGCCTGTGCTGCAGCAGCAGGGCCTGGTGCCCAAGCAGCTGGGCGGCAGACGTATCCCATTTTGAGAGGAGCCTGAGCCCATGACCGGACAGGAAGCCATCGCCTATATCCACGCACAGCACTGGCAGCAGCGCGCGCCGGGGCTGGGGCGCATGCGCCGTCTGCTCCGGCTTTTGGGCAATCCCCAGGACAAGCTCCGCTTCGTCCACGTGGCGGGAACCAACGGCAAGGGCAGTACCTGCGCCATGATCGCCGCCATCCTGGGCGCCGCCGGATACCGTGTGGGACTGAACACCTCTCCCTATCTCATTACATTCCACGAGCGCATCCGGGTGGACGGGCGCATGATCCCCGACGAGGACCTGGGCCGCCTGACGGCGCAGGTGCGCCCGGCGGCAGAGTCCATGGATGAGCGGCCCACGGAGTTTGAGCTCATCACCGCCATCGCCCTTTTGTACTTCGTCCAGTGCTCCTGCGACATTGTGGTGCTGGAGGTGGGTCTTGGGGGCGCGCTGGACGCCTCCAACGTGATCCCCCCGCCGGAGGCGGCGGTCATCACCGCCATGGGCATGGACCACGCGGCGGTGCTGGGCGCTACCCAGGCGGAGATCGCCCGGGCCAAGGCAGGCATCATCAAGCCCGGCAGTCCCACCGTCAGCTTCGGCGGCTGCCCGGAGGCGGACGCAGTGATCCGGCGCACCTGCCATGAGCAGGGATCGCCGTTAAAAGAGGCGGATTTTTCCCGGGCCAAGATATGCTCGATGTCCCTGGAGGGCACGGTGCTGGACTGCGCCCCCTACGGCCGGCTGACGCTGCCGCTGACGGGAGCCTATCAGGTGCAGAACGCCGTGGTGGCCATCACGGCGGCAGAGGTTCTGTCCCAGCGGGGCTGGGACATCCCGCCGGAGGCTGTGCGGCGGGGATTGCAGGCAGTCAGCTGGCCGGGCCGGTTCGAGGTGCTGCGGCCGTCGGGACCGGCGGTGCTGCTGGACGGGGCCCACAACCCCCAGGGCGTGGCAGCCGCGGCAGGAAGCCTTGCCTCGCTGTTTCCGGGCCGGAAGGCGGTGGTGCTGCTGGGCGTGCTGGCGGACAAGGACGTGGAGTCCATGCTGGACGCCGTGGTGCCCATGGCGGAGGCTATCGTTACCGTGACGCCTGCCAGTCCCCGGGCCATGGGAGCCGAGGAGCTTCGGCAGCGGCTTTTGGGGCGGGGCGTGCCCGTGTGCGCCTGCGCCGGCGTGACGGAGGGCCTGCGGACGGCGGCCCTGGCGGCCGGCCGGGACGGCGTGGTGTGCGCCCTGGGCTCCTTATATCTGGCGGCGGCCGTGAAGGAAGCCGCAAAAACCCTTTGAACTCCCCTGCGGACGCGCCCTGTGCGGCGCGTCCGTATTTTTTTGCCCGGGTCCGGGAAAAGTTCAAAAAACGCTCGCCTTTTGTTCACAAATTGTTTATATCCATCCATTGACAATGCCGGGTGCCGGTGGTAAACTCACTTTAGCACTCAGGGAAGAGGAGTGCTAAAACAAGAAATGAGACCGGAGCTGCGGAAATGGAACTGACAGACCGAAAAAAGCATATACTGAAGGTCGTGATCGAAGATTACATCCGCACCGCCGAGCCGGTGGGCTCCAAGGCCATCGCCGCCGAGATGGGCGGCAAGGTCAGCTCCGCCACTATCCGCAATGAGCTCAGCGACCTGACGGAGCTGGGCTACCTGGAGCAGCCCCACACCTCCGCCGGCCGTGTGCCCTCCCCCAAGGGCTACCGGCTCTATGTGAACGAGCTGATGGAGCGCCAGCGATTGAGCCTGGACGAGACGGAGAAGATCAACGCCGCTCTCCAGGTGAAAATGGAGGAGCTGGACCGGGTGATCTCTCAGGCGGGCAGGGCGGTTTCGTCCTTTGTGAACTACCCCGCCTATGTGACGGCCGCGGGCCGCAAAAAGCTCACCGCCCGGCGCTTCGAGCTGCTGCCGGTGGATGAGCACAAGTGCATCGTGGTCATGATGATGAGCGACAGCCGGGTGAAAAGCCAGCTGCTGCGGCTGCAGCTGAAAGTGGATCTGGATCAGCTGCCCACCATGGTGAATCTGCTCAACACCCATTTTGTGAACATCTCCCCGGTGGAGATGAACCAGCGGCTCATGTCCGTAGCCGAGCAGGTGATGCCCCAGCTGTTCCTCCTTTTATCCCAGGTGATCGCCTATGCGGCGGACGCTCTGGAGGAGGCCGGACAGCGGGAGATCGTCACCGCGGGCGCCCGGGAGCTATTGAAGCTGCCGGAGTTCCGGGATGCCGACAAGGCCCACCAGCTCATGAGCTTTCTGGCTGACAGCAAGGAGAGCCTCCCTATGCCGGACGACGGCCCCATGAAGATCCTCATCGGGCCGGAGAACGTCAGCGAGGCATTGAAGGACACCAGCGTGGTGGTGGCCAGCTACGACATCGGAGACGATATGCGGGGCCTCATCGGCGTGGTGGGTCCCACCCGAATGGACTACGCCGCCGTGGCGGCGCGGCTGACCGGCTTTGCCGAAGGCCTGACCCGTCTGTTCGGAAAACAGGAATTACCCCCAAAGGAGGATACGAAGGAATGAGCGAGGAGACCAAGCAGCCCACCGCGGAGGAACAGGAGCCTCAGCAGGCTGAAACTACCGAAGAGCAGACCGCCCAGACCCCCGAGACGGAGGAGAAATCCAAGGGCGGTAAAAAGAAGAAAGAAAAGGAAAAGACCTACACCCTCACCCAGCAGCAGATGGAGGCCGCAGAGCTGGCCGCCAAGCAGCTGGAGTCCGTGAAGGATCAGTTTGTCCGGCTCACCGCCGAGTATGACAACTACCGCAAGCGCACCGCCAAGGAAAAGGACGCCCTCTATCAGGACGCCAAGGCGGACACCGTCCGGGCGTTCCTGGCGGTGTACGACAACCTGGAGCGGGCCGTGGCCGCCCCCGGCGACGAGGAGTCTCCCCACAAAAAGGGCCTGGAGATGATCTTCCATCAGTACCAGGATATCCTCAAGAACCTGGGCGTCACGGAGATCGAGGCCCAGGGCCAGCCCTTTGACCCGGAAAAGCACAACGCCGTCATGCACATCGAGGACGAGAACTTGGGTGAGAGCGTGGTGGCCCAGGTATTCCAGGCGGGCTTCATGCTGGGTGACAAGGTCATCCGCCACGCCATCGTGCAGGTGGCAAACTGAACCATCAAAACAGTAAAATACGATTTGTTCGATCAAATAGGAGGAATCATTTATGTCTAAGGTTATCGGTATCGATCTGGGAACTACCAACTCCTGCGTGGCAGTGATGGAGGGCGGCGAGGCCGTCGTCATCGCCAACGCGGAGGGCAACCGCACCACCCCGTCCGTGGTGGCGTTCTCCAAGACCGGCGAGCGCATGGTGGGCCAGGTGGCCAAGCGTCAGGCCATCACCAACCCCGATCGCACCATCGCTTCCATCAAGCGTGAGATGGGCTCCGATTATAAGGTCACTGTGGACGGCAAGAGCTACACCCCCCAGGAGATCAGCGCCATGATCCTGCAGAAGCTGAAGGCTGACGCTGAGGCCTACCTGGGCACCACCGTCACCGAGGCCGTCATCACCGTTCCCGCTTACTTCACCGACGCCCAGCGTCAGGCTACCAAGGACGCCGGCAAGATCGCAGGCCTGGACGTCAAGCGTATCATCAACGAGCCCACCGCCGCGGCTCTGGCTTACGGCGTGGACAAGGAGCAGGCCCAGAAGATCATGGTCTACGACCTGGGCGGCGGCACGTTCGATGTCTCCATCCTGGAGATCGACGACGGCGTCATCGAGGTGCTGGCCACCGCCGGCAACAACCGCCTGGGCGGCGACGACTTCGACAAGGCCGTCATGGACTGGATGGCCGCCGAGTTCAAGAAGGACACCGGCATTGACCTGACCGGCGACAAGGTGGCCATGCAGCGCCTGAAGGAGGCCGCCGAGAAGGCCAAGATCGAGCTCTCCGGTGTGACCACCTCCAACATCAACCTGCCCTATATCACCGCCGACGCCACCGGCCCCAAGCACCTGGACGTGACCCTCACCCGGGCCAAGTTCAACGAGCTGACTGCCCACCTGGTGGACGCCACCATGGGCCCCGTGCGTCAGGCCATGTCCGATGCCGGCCTGCAGCCCCGCGACCTTTCTAAGGTTCTGCTGGTGGGCGGCTCCAGCCGTATCCCTGCCGTGCAGGAGGCCGTGAAGAACTTCACCGGCTCCGAGCCCTTCAAGGGCATCAACCCTGATGAGTGCGTGGCCATGGGCGCTGCCCTCCAGGCAGGCGTCCTCACCGGCGACGTCAAGGGTCTGCTGCTGCTGGACGTGACCCCCCTGTCCCTGGGCATCGAGACCATGGGCGGCGTGTTCACCAAGCTCATCGAGCGCAACACTACCATCCCTGTGAAGAAGAGCCAGATCTTCTCCACTGCCGCTGATAACCAGACCAGCGTGGAGGTCAACGTGCTCCAGGGCGAGCGCGAGATGGCCGCTGCCAACAAGTCCCTGGGCCGCTTCCACCTGGACGGCATCGCTCCCGCCCGCCGCGGCGTGCCTCAGATCGAGGTGACCTTCGACATCGACGCTAACGGCATCGTCAACGTCTCCGCCAAGGATCTGGGCACCGGCAAGGAGCAGCACATCACCATCACCTCCTCCTCCAACATGAGCAAGGAGGACATCGAGAAGGCCGTGAAGGAAGCCGAGCAGTATGCGGCTCAGGACAAGAAGCTCAAGGAAGAGGTCGAGGTCCGCAACCAGGCTGACCAGATGGTCTACCAGAGCGAAAAGACCCTGGCCGACATGGGCGACAAGATCCCCGCCGACGACAAAGCCAAGGTCCAGAGCGGCATCGACAAGCTGAAGGAGACCCTGAAGGGCCAGGATACCGCCGCCATCAAGGCTGCCACCGAGGAGCTGACCCAGGCCTTCTATGCCGTGAGCGAGAAGCTCTATCAGCAGGCCAATCCCCAGGGTGCCCAGGGCGCCCAGCAGCCCGGCCCCGACGCCGCCCAGGGCGGTGCCGCCGGCGGTCAGTACTACGACGCCGACTACAAGGTCGTGGACGAGGATGACCAGAACAAGTAAGCGCCACGGATAACGCCATAAGGGACAGGGGAACGCCTGTCCCTTATGTGGCGTTTTTGACCACGACACGACGAGGAGTTTTTTATGGCTGAACAGAAACGAGATTACTATGAAGTCCTGGGCGTGGGCCGGGGCGCGTCGGAGGATGAGATCAAGAAGGCCTACAAGAAGATGGCCCGCAAGTATCACCCGGATCTGAACCCCGGCGACAAGGAGGCCGAGGAGAAGTTCAAGGAGGTCAACGAGGCCTACGAGGTGCTCTCCGACGCCAATAAGAAGGCCCGCTACGACCAGTACGGCCACGCCGGCGTGGACCCCAACTTCGGCGCCGGCGGCGCCGGGTTTGACGGCGGCTTCGACTTCGGCGACCTGGGCGATATTTTCGGCAGCTTCTTCGGAGGCGGCTTCGGCGGCGGACGCCGCAGCAACCCCAACGCACCTCAGCGGGGTGAGAGCATCCGCATGTCCTTGACCATCAGCTTTGAAGAGGCGGCCTTCGGCTGTGAGAAGGCCGTCACCGTGGAGCGCATGGAGCAGTGCGAGACCTGTCACGGCAGCGGCTGCGCCGCCGGCACCACGCCGGAGGTTTGCCCGGACTGCCACGGCACCGGCACTGTCCAGGTGCGGCGGCAGACCCCCATGGGCGTGTTCGCCACGTCCTCTCCCTGCCCCAAGTGCAGCGGCAAGGGCCGCATCATCCACCAGCCCTGCACCGACTGCCGCGGCAGCGGCGCCGTGCGCAAGCGCAAGACCATCAAAGCCACCATCCCCGCGGGCATCGACAACGGCCAGACCATCTCCATCCGGGGCCAGGGCAATGCCGGCAAGAACGGCGGCGCCCCCGGTGATCTGCTCATCACCATCACCGTGCGGCCCCACGAGCTGTTCCGCCGGGAGGGCACGTCCGTTCTGTGCGAGGCGCCCATCACCTTCACCCAGGCGGTCCTGGGCGCGGAGCTGGAGATCCCCACCATCGACGGCAAGGTGAAGTACACCCTGCCCGAGGGCACCCAGTCCGGCACCACCTTCCGCCTCAAGGGCAAGGGTATCCCCTCCATCAATGGCCGCGGCCGGGGCGACCAGTACGTCACCGTCTACATCGAGACGCCCCGCAACCTGAACCGGGAGCAGAAAGAGGCCCTCAAGAAGTTTGCCGAGACCCTGGGCGAGGGCAACTATGACGAGCACCGCAAATTCTTCAAGAAGTTCAAAAAGTGAGGCGCGGCATGTATCTTGCTGATTATCACACCCACTCCCGCATGTCCCCGGACGCCGCCACCCCCATGGCGGACATGGCCCGGGCGGCCGCGGCGGCGGGCATGAACGAGATCTGTCTGACGGACCATGTGGAGCCGGTGGAGTGGCTGCCGGGCCGTCCGGCGGCGGAGGCGTATGACTGGCAGGCGCTGGAGGCGGAGTTCGCATCCGCCCGTGCCGCCGTGGGAGATACCATCTCCATGCGTTTGGGCGTGGAGCTGGGGGACGCGTTCTGGGACTTTGCCCGGGCGGAGCGGATCATGGCTGCGGCACCGAAGCTGGACTTTGTGATCGGCTCCGTGCATATGTTCTCCGAGGCCTATGAGACATGGGATCTGAGCGTGTACGCGCCGGAGGATGAGCGCGCGGCCCGCCGGGCCATCGCCGACTATCTGGAGTCCGCGTACGCCATGGCCAAGTGGGGAAAGTTTTCCGTGCTGGGCCATCTGACACTGCCGCTGCGCTATTTCAATGAAAAGCTGGGCTTCTCCCTGTCGTTTGACGAGTTCGGCGGCGAGGTGGAGGACATTTTCCGGGCCCTGATCCAGAACGGCTGCGGCATCGAGCTCAACACCAACCGGGGCCACACGCCCCTGCCGGACGAGAAGTGGCTGCGGCTCTATCGCTCCATGGGCGGCGAGATCATCACCCTGGGCTCCGACGCCCACTCTCCCACCTTTGCCGGCTGCGCCATCCGGGAGGGACAGGCGCGGCTCCGGGCGTGCGGCTTTGGGCGCTTCTGCACGTTCGATGGCGGCGCGCCCGTGTGGCACGAACTCTGATTGACTTTTTTCGCCTCTGCGGCATATAATATTTCTGCAAAATTTGAATGAGGAGGACTTCCATCATGAAAATCGCGTTGGGCTGCGACCACGGCGGCTATGAGCTCAAGGAGTACATCAAGGGTGTGCTGGACAAGCTGGGCCATACGTATGAGGACTTTGGCTGCTACAGCCTGGAAAGCTGCGACTATCCCAACTTCGGCGCTGCCGCTGCCCGTGCGGTGGCGGAGGGCAAGTGCGAGCGGGGCATCGTGGTGTGCACCACCGGCATCGGCATCTCCATTGCCGCCAACAAGGTCAAGGGCATCCGCTGCGCCCACTGCGCGGACTGCCTGCAGGCAGAGATGACCCGCCGCCACAACGACGCCAACATGATGGCCATCGGCGCGGGCTTCACCGGCAAGAACATGGCCGAGCGCATGGTGGAGGTCTTTTTGTCCACGGAATTTGAGGGCGGACGTCACGAGCGCCGTGTGAACAAGATGATGGCGCTGGAACAGGAGTAAACGCCGCCCAGGCACAGGAAAGGAGGCAGGAGCATGGCGGGCGCAAGAGGATACAGAAGCTACCGGGGCCGCGGGTCCAAGGGCAAGATCGTGCTGGCGGTCATTCTGGTGCTGGTGATCGTGGCGTCTCTGGCATTCATCCGCATGCAGGAGTATGTGGTCTATGACGAGAGCGGCCGGCCCCGCCTGTCCCTGCCCGGAGACGACGAGCCCCAGACGCCCCCGGAGGAAGAGGAGGACGTGAACCTGGTGATCCAGGAGAAGACGTCCAAGACCGTCCGGGCTATGCAGCTTTCCACTGCGCCTTTGACGGCTTGGGACGGCGCCGTGCTCACCGGCGGCACCTATACGGACCGCAGCTGCGACGCGGTGGCCGTGACCATGAAGGACGCGGCGGGCCTTGTCTACTTTGACGCGGCAGGTGCCGTCAGCGGCGCCGTGCGCACCGAAGCGGGCACCGCTGCTGCCCTGGAGGCGCTGAACGGCTCGGATACCCACACCATCGCCATCCTCTCCTGCTTCCATGATCCCCTGGCCGCCAACGCGGATGTGGAGGGCATGGGACTGAAGAATACCGGCGGCTATATCTTCTACGACGGGAACAACAGCCAGTGGCTGGACCCGGCCAAGCCCGCCGCCCGGCAGTACCTGTGCACCCTGGCCCAGGAGCTTGCCAAGCTGGGCTTTGACGAGATTTTGCTGACGGACGTGAGCTATCCCACGGAGGGGAAGCTGGATAAGATCGCCTACGGCGACACGCCCAAAGCGGAGAACCTGACGGTGTTCCTGGAGGAGATGGCCGCGGCTCTGGAACCCTACGACGTGACGCTCTCTGTGGAGCTTCCCGTCCAGGTCATCACCCAGGGCAGCGACGATGCCGCGGGAATTTCCCTGGCGGCTGCGGCCCGGTATGCCGACCGCATCTATGCCGCCGCGGAGCCTGCGGACGCCGCAGCCCTTGCTGAGCAGGTGAAGGCGGCTGCCGAGGGCACGGATTTTGCCGTGATGCTCACGGCGGCGGACACGCCGCCCCAGGAGGGCAGCTGGCTGCTGCCGGCCCAGAGCGGCGCGGGCATGTCATAAACAGAAAAAAGCAGGACGCTCAGGCGTCCTGCTTTTTTTCTTTTTCTGTATGGGTCTCTTCATAGCGCTGGAGCGTGCCCTCCGTCATGCGGGAGAGCAGGTGCAGCCGTTCGTTGATCATATCCCACATGCACATGGGCAGATGGTCCCGGTGTCCCCGGTGCAGCGTCACGCACTCGAAGCAGTTGCCGTGGTGGGGGCAGCGTTCCGGGCAGGGGCAGTGGTCCCCTGACTCGCGCACCTGTCGCAAAAACTCCTGCTTTACGTCCCAGGCCTCCTGGTGGCGGCCCTCCTTTTCCAGCCGGTCCTGAAGGATGGCCAGCTCGTTGCCGTCGATGATCATGGCGGTCCCTCCTGCTCTGTCAGATGGTGAATGTCTGGCCCGGGGCGGTGACAGGCCGGATGTGGGGGGCAAGCTCCGGGTGCAGGGCGCAAAAGCGCTCCGTCAGGGCAAACTGGCCCCACTGGTGCATGGGCAGCACCGTGTCTGTATCCGTGTGGGCCAGGAAGTAGGCAAGGCCCCAGTCAAAGGCGCCCTCCAGCCGGCCGTCCAGGGGCACCATGGCAAGGTCGATGTGCCGGCCCTCCAGAGGACGGAGGAAGCGCTGGAAGTTTACTTCCATATTGCGGTTCCAGGCCTTGTCCTCTCCCTCCCAGTGCCACCAGTGCAGGTCCCCCGCGTGGTAGACGGTGCGGCCGCAGGCATCCACCACGAAGGCCACGCCCTCGTCGGTGGAGGGCAGGGTCTCCACGGTGACGCCGGGGAACACATCCGAGCGTTCATTGCCGCCAAGGAAGCTGCACAGGGAGAGGATCTCATCCGTCAGGCCCCAGCGGGCCCGGTTTTTCTCCGTGGGGCGGATGTCTTTTCCAAGCAGGAAGCGCACCGGGCGCGTCCCGTCCGCCAGGGAAAAAATGGCGGGGGAGAAATGGTCTTCGTGGCGGTGGCTCACAAAGACCGCCAGAGGCTTTTCCGGCAGAGGCGGCAGGGCGCCCTTCCACCAGTCGAAGAGCAGACACACGTCCGCAAGCTCCACCAGAAAGCCGCTGTGGTCCAGAAACGTGGCCCGGATCACAGGAACTTCACCGCCGTGCCGTAGGCGATGACCTCCGCAGCCCCCTGCATCACAGAGGAGGAGGCAAAGCGCAGTCCGATGACCGCGTCGGCCCCCAGGGCCTCGGCCGCGTCCACCATGCGCTTGGTGGCGATCTGCCGGGCCTCCGTCAGCATCTCCGTGTAGCCGGCGATCTCACCGCCCACCAAAGTTTTCATGCCGGCCATAAAGTCCCGGCCGATGTTCTTGCTGTATACCACTGTGCCCTTGACGGTGTCCAGAGCCTCAAAGGCCTGCCCGGGGATGGTCTCAATCGTCAGAAGCTTCATGTTCACGTGCCTCCTCTTCGTCGATGCGCTGCAGCTTCGTGCGCAGGCTGATGCCCATGGCGGGGATCAGCAGAATGTATAAAAGGGACATGTAGGGCAGCATCCGGGCCAGGATCCCCTCCGGCCAGAAAGTGCGCTGGGCCCAGAGGGTCACAATGGCCGCCAGGATCAGCACGGCACAGCAGAGCACCGTGGTGCGGATGGCTGCCCGGCGCCGGGCAGATCTAGTATTGTTTTGCATCGTCTTCTTCTCCTTTTTGAATCTCACGCAGGCGGCACGCCAGCGCCAGGATCACCCCCAGCGCCACCGCGCCGGGGATGGCCACCAGCAGCGCCAGCACCGGCAGGGGCGGCGCGTCCGCCGGGTCCTGGGCATAGGCCCAGAGCATCAGCCGGATGCACCCGGCCATGAGCCCCGCCGTCAGGCAGGAGATGACCACCGGCGCGATGTACCGCCGCCGCTTGGTGTGGTGTTTCTGCTTGTCCATAAACGTGGTCCCCTCCTGCTCCGTCTGCTCCAAAAGAGCCAGCGTGTTCAGCTTTTCCCGTCAGTCCGTCAGCCCCTGCAAAAGCGGATGACCCCTTTCTGTGAGGATGGTATACCTTCCAGAAGGGGGAAAGTCAAGGGAGATTTGAAAAAAAGCGTCCGGGGGGTGGGCACGGAGAGCGGGGTATGATATAATCATACCATGAGTGAAATGGATCTGACAATGGAAAAGCTCCTGATCGAGCTGCGCCAGCCTCTTTTGCGCTGGTACCGCCAAAACGCCCGGGACCTTCCCTGGCGGCATACCCAGGACCCCTACCCCATCTGGGTGTCGGAGATCATGCTCCAGCAGACGCGGGTGGCGGCGGTGGTGGGATACTACACCCGTTTCCTGGAGGCATTCCCCACGGTGGAAGCCCTGGCGGCGGCGCCGGAGGAGCAGCTGATGAAGCTTTGGGAGGGCCTGGGCTACTACAGCCGGGCCAGAAATCTCCAGAAAGCGGCCAGGCGCATTGTAGAGCTGGGCGCTTTCCCCTGCACGCCGGAGGGACTCAGGGCCCTGCCGGGTATTGGAGACTATACCGCCGGGGCCGTTGCCTCGGCGGCTTTTGGACTGCCGGAGCCTGCGGTGGACGGCAACGTGCTGCGGGTAACGGCCCGTTTGGCCGACGACCATGGGGACATCGCCTCCCCGGCGGTGAAGCGGGCGGCAGCGGAGGCCGTGCGCGCCGCCATGCCCCAGGCCAGGGAGGACATCCGCATTTTCAACCAGGCCCTCATGGAGCTGGGCGCCACCGTGTGCGCCCCGGCGGGGGAACCTGCGTGTATGCTCTGCCCGGCGGCGGAGCTGTGCCTGGGCCGCAGGCGGGGCACGGCGTCCCAGCTGCCGGTGAAGGCGGCGAAAAAGCCCCGCCGGGTGGAGGAGAAAACTGTATTTTTGCTGCTGCGGCAGGGCCGGGTGGCTCTGCGCAAGCGCCCGGCGGAGGGCCTCTTGGCGGGCCTTTGGGAATTTCCCAATGTGGAGGGCGCTCTGGACGAGGCCGCGGCAGGCGCGGCGGTGCAGAGCTGGGGCCTCACGGCCAAAGATTGGCGCAGCCGCCTCAACGCAAAGCACATCTTCACCCATGTGGAGTGGCACATGACAGGCTATGTTCTGGAGGTCACGGGAGAGGGACCCGCAGAGTGGACCTGGGCGGACGCGGCGGCGCTTGGAGAGCGGGCCGTGCCCTCGGCCTTTGAGCGGTACTACGCCCGGGCACGCCAGGAGACAAAGGAGGAGTCACAATGGGATGGCTGATCGGCCTGCCCCTGGGCATTTTTCGTATGCTGCTGGGCATTTTGATGGTACTGGTGCGCCTGGCGGTGCCCATTCTGGTGATCGCCGTGGTGATCTATCTGTGGCGGCGGTCCAAGCGCGGCGGCGGCACGTCTTCATCCAAGGAGCCGGACTTTGACGGGCCGGTGTACACCGTGGACTACGAGGAAGTGAAGGACGACGGGGAGGACGGCCATGGAGCTTGTTAACCTGCTGCTCATTGCCCTTTTGGCGCTGCTGCTGCGAAAGCTGGGGTGGTGCCTTTTGTGGCTGTGGCGCTATTATCATAATGAGCCCACGCCGGAGCCGATCTCCTTTCTGCCCCGGCGCACCGGGGAGACGTTTGACCGGCATGTGGACCAGACCGGACGCGGCAAGGAGGAGTGACCATGGCTTTTTGGAAAAAGAGTGAGGACCCCTGGGACTTAGACCCGGAGAAGCGCCGCCCTGCCGCTGGGGAGGAAACGGTGGAAAAAGACGGGGACACCGGGAGCCTTTTGGATGATCTGCGGGCTTGGAACGAGGCGCGCAAGGAGGAAAAGGCCCGGAGAGAGACGCCGCCTGCGCCCATCCCCTGCCCCTGGTGCGGCAAGGAGATGGAGGTGGGGTACCTCGTCGGCGGGCGGGATTACGTCCGCTTAGTGCGCCAGCGCCCCGGTGCATTGCGGATCGCGGAAGACGCCCTGTACATCCGGGGAGACGGCACTTTCTGGTGCGACTACAAGATCGCCTGGACCTGCCCGGACTGCCGCAAGCTGGTGGCAGACCTGCCGGAGCCGGAGGAGACATGGGACACCGACACCCTGCGCGGCGAGGCGCAGGAAAACCAACACGAGGGAGAAAACTGATTCATGGCACAGTTATACTTTAAATATGGGGCCATGGGCTCCAGCAAGACGGCCAACGCCCTGATGGCCCGGTTCAACTACGAGGAGCGGGGACAAAAGGCGCTGCTGGTGAAGCCCCGGCTGGACATCCGGGACGGCGACCACATGGTGGTCTCCCGTATCGGGCTGACATACCCGTGCATTTACTTTGACGAGCTGCGGAAGATGAGCGTCATGGAGCTGCAGCAAAACGCCTGCGTCATCGTGGACGAGGCCCAGTTCCTCACCAAGGAGGAGGTCATGTACCTGGTGGGCCTGGTGGACGATCTGGGCATCCCTGTTTTGTGCTACGGCCTGCGGGCGGACTTCAAGGGAGACCTGTTCCCCGGCAGCGAGGCGCTTTTGGTGATGGCGGACAAGCTGGAGGAGGTCAAGACCATCTGCTGGTGCGGCAAGAAGGCCATGTTCAACGCCCGGTTTGACCACACGGGCAAGGTGCTCAAGGAGGGCGAGCAGGTGGTGCTGGGCGCCAACGACCAGTACATCGGCCTTTGCCGCAAGCACTGGATGGCCGGAGACCTGGGGCCGGACTTTTGTCCGGACGCGCCATGATCTGCACCCTTTGTCCCCGGGAGTGCCGGGCGGAGCGGACAGATACCAAACCCGGCGGCGTGTGCGGCCAGCCCGCAGCACCGGTGGTGGCCAAGGCCATGCTGCACCAGTGGGAGGAGCCGTGCCTGGTTGGCGCCCACGGAGCCGGCTGCGTGTTTTTCTCCGGGTGCAACCTGCGCTGCTGCTTCTGCCAGAACGGCGTATTGTCCCGGGAGGGCTTCGGCAAGCCCATTACCGTGGAGCGCCTGCGGCAGATCTTTCACGAGCTCATTGACCAGGGGGCGGCCTGCCTGGACCTGGTGACCCCCACCCAGTTCACCCCCGCCATTCTGGAGGCGCTGGGGGATGAGAAGTGGCCGGTGCCGGTGGTGTGGAACTGCGGCGGTTACGAAAAGGCGGAGACCATTCGGGCGCTGGAGGGCAAGGTGCAGGTGTACCTGCCGGATTTCAAGTATGCCCTCTCTGATGTGGCCCGGCGCTATTCCGGCGCGGCGGACTATTTCGAGCGCTCCACGGAGGCCATTTTGGAGATGTACCGCCAGACTGGGCCCTACGTGCTGGAGGACGGGCTTTTGAAGCGGGGCGTTCTCATCCGCCATCTGCTGCTGCCCGGCCAGCTGGAAAATACCCGCCGGTGCATCGACTGGGTGGCGGAGCATTTTGCCCCCGGTCAGGTGCTCTTCTCCCTCATGAGCCAGTATACGCCCCAGCCCGGCGCCACGGGGAACCTTGCCCGCCATGTGACGGCTGCGGAGTACCGGGCCGCGGCGCAATATATGGAAAACTGCGGCATCACCGACGGCTATACCCAGGAGCGCACCTCCGCCCGGGAGGAGTATACCCCGGATTTCGACCTCTCCGGCGTGTAAAAGGGGAAAATAGGGGTTGCAAAGCGTTTTTTTCGTATTATAATGAGGGGGCTGCCCGATGGGGCGGCCCCTTGATTTTTAGTGTGTGAGACGGAGAAAACGACCATGAAGCTGGAAAACAACCTGGGTACCGACCCCATCCGCCCCCTGGTGGTGCGGGTGGCCATCCCCAGCATGCTGGCCCAGTTCGTCAGCGTGCTCTACAGTATCGTTGACCGCATTTACATCAGCAACCTGCCCGCAATCGGCGATGTGGCGCTGGCGGGCGTGGGCATCTGCGGCCCGGTGGTGACCATGATCGGCGCCTTTGCCTCCTTGGTGGGCGTGGGCGGCGCGCCGCTGATGAGCATCCGCATGGGCGCGGGCAAGATGGAAGAGGCCCGGCGGATCCTCTCCAACAGCTTTTTGATGCTGTGCGTGTGCTCCGTGGTGCTGACGGGCGTGGCCTTTGCCCTGCGGCAGCCTATGCTGCTGGCCTTCGGCGCCAGCCCCGTCACGTTCCCCTATGCCGAGCAATATTTCACCGTGTACCTAGCCGGCACGGTCTTTAACCTGCTGTCTTTGGGCATGAACCAGTTCATCATCTGCCAGGGCTTTGCCAAAAAGGGCATGATCTCCGTCATGCTGGGCGCGGTGGTGAATATCGTGCTGGACCCCGTGTTCATGTTCGTGCTGGATATGGGCGTGGTGGGCGCGGCCCTGGCCACGGTGATCTCCCAGCTTTGCAGCTGCGTGTATGTACTGTGCTTCCTCTTTGGGAAGAAGGTGCCCATCCCCATCAGCTTCGGCGGCTACCGCCCCCGGCTCATGGGCAGGATTTTGCTGACGGGCATGACCCCGTTCCTCATCATCGCGGTGGACAACGTGATGATCATCGCCATGAACGCCGTGCTCCAGCACTACGGCGGCGCGGAGCTGGGCGACCGGCTCATCACCTGCGCCACCATTGCCCAGAGCTTCATGCTGGTGGTGACCATGCCCCTGGGCGGTATCTCCGCCGGTACCCAGACCATCCTGGCTTTCAACTACGGTGCCCGGAACCGCCAGCGGATCATCCAGGCGCAAAAGTACATCGTGCTCATGTGCGCGGCCTATGTGACGGTGCTGTTCATTCTGGCCCGCCTGGCAGGCCCCCTCTTCGTCCGGCTCTTTACGGCGGACGCGGGTCTTGCCGCCGAGGCCTTCGGTGCCATCAAGATCTGCACCCTGGCCATCATCCCCCTGGGCGTCCAGTACGCCCTGGTGGACGGCTTTACGGGCATGGGACTGGTGCAGCTGTCCCTGCCCCTTTCCGCATTCCGCAAGGTGGTGTACTTCGTGGCGCTGTTCCTGCTTCCGGCGGCCTTCGGCGCCCGCAGCGTCTTTTACGCCGAGCCGGTATCTGACATCCTGGGACCGCTGATGAGCGTAGCGGTCTATGCCCTGACCATCCGAAAGATCTTGTCGTTCCCGCCCCATGAGGCGGTGGGGGACGGAAAGGAGCCGGTATGAAAACGGAGCGAAAGCCCTTGGGACTCTATATCCATGTGCCTTTCTGCAAGCAAAAGTGCATCTACTGTGACTTTTACTCCCTGCCCCGTCAGGAGTCCCGCATGGACGACTATACCGCCGCCGTGTGCGCCCACCTGACGGAGACGGCGCCCTTTGCCGCCGGACACCTGGTGGACACGGTCTACATCGGCGGCGGCACCCCCACCTATCTGGGGCCTGACCGGCTGGGGAAGATCCTCAAGACCGTCCACAAAAAATACCGTGTGGCAAAAGACGCGGAGATCACCCTGGAGGCAAACCCCGACTCCGCCGGGGACTGGAAGGCACTGCGGGCCCTGCGGCGGGCCGGCGTGAACCGGGTGTCCCTCGGTATGCAGTCCGCCTGCGATGAAGAGCTTGCGGCCATCGGCCGGGTGCATACCCACGCCCAGACGGCTGCGGCGGTGGAGGCCGTGCGCCGGGCGGGCATCAGAAATTTGTCCCTGGACCTCATCTACGGCCTGCCGGGCCAGAGCCTGGAGCGCTGGCAGGAGAACCTCTCTGCTGCCGTTGCCCTGGAGCCGGAGCACCTGAGCTGCTACGGACTGAAGGTGGAGGAGGGCACGCCCCTTTTCCAGCGGCGGGAGACGTTTACCCTGCCCGGGGACGATGCCCAGGCGGATATGTACCTCTATACGGTGGAGTTTCTGGAGAATCTGGGCTACAGCCAGTATGAGATCTCCAACTTCGCCCGGCCGGGCAAGGAGTCCCGGCATAACCTGAAGTACTGGCATCTGGAGGAGTACGCGGGCTTCGGCCCCGGCGCCCACTCGGATTTCGGCGGCGTGCGCTACGCCTACGCCCGGGATCTGGACGCCTATGTCCGGGGCGTGGCCACCGGGGCGCCCATGCTCTCGGAGAGCGAGCGCATCCCGCCTCTGGACCGGGATACGGAGTATGTAATGCTGGGTCTGCGGCTGCGGCAGGGGCTGGACCCCAAGGAGTTCGAGCGCCGGTTCCGCCGCCGGTTCAACTGCTTCGTTCCCTTTTTGGAGCAGTGCCGCCAGAACGGCTATGCCTGTGAAGAGGAGGGCCGCTGGCACCTGACGCCGAAAGGATTCCTGGTGTCCAACCAGATCATCGGCGGTATGCTGGACGCCCTGGCCCAGGACAAGCGCCGCCGGGCGGAGGCGGCCGCCCGGGGCGATTTCCGGGTGGAGCTTTGAAATAAGCGGGGGAGACGCAGCTGCGTCTCCCCCGCTTTTGTTTGTTTTCGTCAGCGCGTGATGCGGATGGCATTCACCGGGCAGCCGTTGGCCGCGTCAAAGGCCCGGCGCTCCTGAGCGCCCTCCGGCTGGCCCTTCACCACGGACACGCCGCCCTCCACCGCGAAAATGCCCGGCACCGCCGCCGCGCACATACCGCAGCCGATGCACCGCGTTGCGTCTACCGTTATCGTCATCGTTCATACCGCCTTTCTCAGCCGCCCAGCAGGAAGTCCAGAATGTCCATGCCCCGGTCTCCGGCGGCGCGATAGAGCTCCGTATAGCCGCACTGGGCGCAGGAGACCGTGATAAAGCGCTTGTTCTGAATGTCGAACAGCTTTGCAAAGTTGCCGCCGGTGGCCTGGAACTGGTCATGCTCATAGTGCCGGCAGCCGCACTTGGGACAAACGTACTGCATCTGCTCCATAGTTCGCGCCTCCTTTTTTCTGTGGCCCCATTGTAATATGCGGCGGCGTCTTTGGCAAGAGGGGAAACTTTTTCGGGGTAACTACGTCATACAAAGGGGAAAAAGTTGCTCCCTGGAAGGATTTGTTTTCCCTTTTCCGTTTACTTTACCGGCGGGATGTGCTATTCTGTTAAATATTATGTATACCGAACCCGGAAACTGCTTGGAGGCTTACCATGAAAAAATTCCTTCGCCGCACCTTATCGTTGTGCCTTGCGTCGGCCCTGGCCTGCTCCTTGGGCGTGGGCGCCGCCGCGTCGGAGGCACTGGGAGAGGACCTGCTGTTTCAGGACAAGCTGCTCAATGAACAGACGCAGCTTTCTACCAACGTGTTCTGGAGCACCAGCTACTCCGATCTGAGAACGGAGAACCTCATTACTTACACGCCCAACGAGTCCGTTACCCCCGTGGTGACGTACGGCAGCGTGCTCACCGCCTGCAATACCATCTCCTCCGCCGCCAAGACCCTGGAGGATCAGGGCTACCGCGTGGTGGCCGGCATGAACGGCGACTTCTACAACTTCGGCACGGGCCTGCCCATCGGCCTTGTGATGACCGAGGGTCAGATCCGCAGCAGCGACGGCGGCTATTACGCCATCGGCTTCCGCGCTGACGGTACCGCCGTGCTGGGCAAGCCCACCATCAAGGTCTCTGCCGACCTGGGCTACGCCGTGGCGGACGACTCCGGCTACACCACCCAGGTGGTGCGCCAGCTGGCCGGCGTCAACAAGGCCCGGGTGTCCACCGGCGGCATCTACCTCTATACCTATGACTTCAATGCCAAGCACACCACCGGCACCACCGAGGCCGGCGTGGACGTGCTGTGCACCATCCAGGAGGGTACGCTGGGATTGAACGAGCCCCTGGTGGTCACGGTGGACGAGGTGCGGGAGACTTCCGCCGCCACGCCCATCGGAGAGAACCAGGTGGTGCTCTCCGCCAATGCCCAGTCCAACAGCTACTATGTGGACGCCCTGCGCAAGATCCCCGTGGGCTCCACCATCACCTTCACCGCCACTGCTTCCAGCGAGGAGTGGAATGACGTGGAGTACGCCCTGGGCGCCCTCTACTCCCTGGTGGAAAACGGCGCCGTGGTCTCCGGGCTCCCCTCCGGCACCGACCCCCGCACCGCCGTGGGCCAGAAGGCCGACGGCACGCTGGTGTTCTACACCATTGACGGCCGCAAATCCGGCCACTCCATCGGCGCGTCCATGACCCAGGTGGCCCAGCGGCTCATTGAGCTGGGCTGTGTGACGGCGCTGTGCCTGGATGGCGGCGGCTCCACCACCATGACCGTCACCCAGCCGGACGCCACCACCGCCAAGACCGTCAACACCCCCTCCGGCGGCAGCGAGCGCTCCGTCAGCAACCAGGTGTTCCTGGTGGCCACCAGCGAGCCCAGCGACGAGCTGAGCCACTTCTATGTCCAGGCGGACAACCAGTATGTACTGGCAGGCAGCAAGGTCCATATCTCCGCCTCCGCCGTGGATACCAACTATATCCCCATGGATTCCGACTTTGAGCTGTCGGCAGACGACGGCGAGCTGGACGGCGACGTGCTGACCACGCCCAATTACGCCTGCGACGTCACCGTCACCGCCGAGCGGCGGGGCAAGAGCGGCTCCACCACGGTCCACGCCATCGAGACCCCGGATTCCATCTCCGTGCAGAACGGCGGCAGTGCCGTCACCTCCATCAGCGTGGCGCCTGGCTCCTCCGCCACCCTCACCGCCTCCGCCATGTACCGCCACCTGCCTCTCAAGGCAGATCCCGAGGCGTTCACCTGGTCGGTCAGCGGTGACATCGGCACCATCAGCTCCACCGGCGTCTTTACGGCCACCACGCCCGGCAGCGGCACCATCACCGTCTCCGCCGGCGGCAAGAGCACCACGGTGCAGGTGACCGTTTCCAAGATCGCCCTGTCTACCCTGGAGGACTTCGAGGCCTCTGACCTCTACACCAAGTTCACCGATATGGGCAGCGGCATGTCCATGACCCAGGCCACCGATGCCGACCATGTGCGCATGGGCCGCGGCTCCGGCCGGATCGACTATGTGCTCCAGGGCGACGGCACTGCCACTCTGGGCGCTTACAAGACCTTCTCCAGCGCCTACTCCACCCTGAACTTCTGGGTGTACGGCGACGGCTCCGGCAATACCCTCAGCATCCTCACCTCCGACGGCGGCGAGGAGATGGAGACTCAGGCGGCCGTGCTGGACTTCACCGGCTGGCGTCAGATCTCCGTCCAGCTGCCCACCGGCACCGTGACGCTCACGGGCCTCCGGCTCACCGGCGTGCTTCAGTACGGCACCGACGAGATGGGCTGGGAGACCGTCACCTATCCCAACAGCACCGGCGCCATTTACGTGGACCAGATGGTGGCCTCCTATAACGGCATCGTGGATACCTCGGTGCCCGCCGTCACCGCCTCTTTGGTGAACGACGGCTGGAAGGTCACCGGCACGATCCTGGACGATACCGACGGCGTGCTGCCCAAGTCCTCCGTGTCCGTCTCCTACAACGGCGCGCCTATGGACTTTGACTACAACGCCTCCACCGGCAAGTTCACCGTGTTCCTGCCCGGCCCCGGCGAGACCCATGAGGCCATGCGGGTGACCGTTACGGCCCGGGATGCCTCCGGCAACATCGGCCGGGCCTCCGTGGATGTGGAGGCTCTGGGCGTGGACCACAAGTTCACCGACATCGACGGCTACTGGGGCGCCACCTACGCCGACTTCCTCTATAACGCCGGCATCACCACCGGCTACGATGACGGCACGTTCCGGCCCAACCAGAACATCTCCCGTGCCCAGTTCTCCGTGATGCTCTACCGGTATCTGGGCCTGGACGCTGAGGACTACTCCGGCACGTCCCTGCCCTTCGCGGACCTTGCGTCTATCCCCGCCTATGCCCTGCCTGCCGTGCAGGCGCTCTACAGCGAGGGCATCGTCAACGGCACCACCGGCGCCGATGGCCAGCTGTACTTCAATCCCGGCGCCAGCCTGACCCGTGCCCAGGCGGCCACCATGATCGGCCGCACCCAGGAAAAGGGCTACGCCACTGTGGAGCTGACCTTCACGGACGCCGCCTCCATCCCCGGCTATGCCGCCTACTATATCCAGACCATGGCGGCCCAGGGAGTCATCGGCGGCTACGCGGACGGCTCCTTCCGCCCCAGCGCCAACATTACCCGGGGCCAGATGGCCAAGATCCTCTATAACCTCATGTGACCCAACAGAACGGGAAAGCCGGCACGAAAGTGCCGGCTTTCCTTTTTTTGCAAACGGGACATTGCAATTTGCGCGGGGATATGATATGATACCTAACAATCATCGGCCGCTTGGCCAGGGAAGGAATCGTGAAATTTCGTGGACGAACCCCCGTTGCCCGCCCATACATATCTGTTTTTTCAAGGACAGTCTGACTCCGCCAAGGGGTGAGACTGCCCTTTTTCGCGCTTCCGCCTGTATTTAAAAAATGTTTTAGGAGTGATGATTTCCCCCATGGACAGTTCCAGTATTGCCCAGATAATCGCCATTGTGCTGCTGATCGCCATGTCAGCCTACTTCTCCGCCACGGAGACCGCCTTTTCCAGCCTCAACAAGATCCGCCTCAAGAGCAAGGCGGAAGCAGGAGACAGCCGCGCGGCGCTGACGCTGCGCATGGCGGAAGACTATGACCGCCTGCTCTCCACCATCCTCATCGGCAACAACATCGTCAACATCACCGCCACCACCGTGGGCACCGTGCTCTTCACGGACCTGGTGGGCCAGGGCTACGGCCCCACTGTCTCCACCGTGGTGCTGACGGTGGCCGTGCTGATCTTCGGCGAGATCTCTCCCAAGTCCATCGCCAAGGAGAGCCCGGAGGCCTTTGCCATGGCCTCTGCCCCGCTGCTGCGGGTGCTGCTGGCGGTGCTGACGCCGCTGAACTTCCTGTTCTCCCAGTGGAAGCGCCTGCTCAGCCGTATCATCCGCACCTCCGACGACCCGGGCATCACCGAAGAGGAGCTCATCACCATGGTGTCTGAGGCGGAGAACGAGGGCGGCCTGGACGAGCACGAGAGCGAGCTGATCCGCTCGGCCATCGAGTTCGGCGACCTGGAGGTGGGCGATATCCTCACGCCCCGCGTGGAGATCGCCGCCGTGGCCCGGGATGCCACCATGGACGAGGTGGGCGCCGTGTTCGCCGAGAGCGGCTACTCCCGCCTGCCGGTGTATCAGAACAGCCTGGACGACATTATGGGCGTGGTCCACGAAAAGGACTTCTACGCCGCCCGCTACCGGGGCCAGACGGACCTGGAGGGCTGCATCGCCCCCATCCATTACACCACCCCCAACACCCGGGTGGACCATCTGCTGCGCACGCTCCAGGTGGAAAAGTCCCACATGGCCGTGGTGGTGGACGAGTACGGCGGCACCGAGGGCATCGTCACCATGGAGGACATCGTGGAGGAGCTGGTGGGCGAGATCTGGGACGAGCACGACGAGGTGATCGAGCAGATCCGCAAGCAGAGCGACGGCAGCTACCTCATTGCCTGCGCCGCGGACCTGAGCGACCTTTACGACCTGTTCTCCATCCGGGGCGACTGCGACGCCAGCACCGTCTCCGGCTGGGTCATCGAACAGCTGGGCCGTCTGCCCAAGACCGGCGACCAGTTCCAGTCCGAGGGGCTGGATGTGACCGTCACCCGGGCCGACCGGCGCCGGGCCCTGGAGATCCGGGTGCGGGTCCTGGAGGACGACGCCTCCGGCCAGGGAACCAAACATACGGGAAATTGAGGAAACTATGCACATTTATACGACGGGACAGTGGGTATTGCTGTTCTTCTTCTATTGCTTCTGCGGCTGGGTATGGGAGAGCTGCTATGTCTCCCTCTGCCAGCGACGCTGGGTGAACCGGGGCTTTCTCCACGGGCCGCTGCTGCCCATCTACGGCTCCGGCGCCATTTTGATCCTGTTCGTCACGCTGCCGGCGGCAAACCATTTGTGGCTGGTGTACGTGCTGGGCCTGGTGGCCGCCACGGCGCTGGAGTATGTGACCGGCGCCGTCATGGAGCGGCTGTTCGGCGTGCGCTACTGGGATTATTCCAAACATTGGTGCAATCTTAACGGCTATATCTGCCTCTCCAGCTCCATTGCCTGGGGCTTCTTCTCCGTGCTGCTGGTGCGCTTCATCCACCCGCCGGTAGGGAGATTGCTGGCCGACGTGCCCTCCTTTTTGGTGGACCCGGCGGCGCTGGTGCTGACCATCGCCTTTACGGTGGACGTGGTGCGCTCCACCCAGGAGGCTTTGGACCTGCGGGAGATGCTCACCCGTCTTGCCGAGGAGAACGAGGATATCCGCCGCCTGGCCCGCCGGGCGGAGGTGGCTGCGGCCTTTGCCGGGGACGACCTGCGCCGTTTCCGGGAGCGGACAGAGGTGGAAAAGCTGCTGCTGCAAAACCGCATCGAGTCGGAGCTGGCAGAGCAGCGTGAGGCCCACCAGGCCCGGAAGCTGCGCCGCCGGGAGGCCGCCCAGGAGCGTATCCGCCGCCGGGCGGAGGCCAAGCTCCAGGCGCTGGCCAACATTGCCCAGACGCTGGAAATGGCCCGGAACAACCTGGAGAACGTGGCCGACGCGGCAGACGCCTCTCTGGAGAGCCGCCGGGCGGATCTGGACGAGTGCATCGCCCGCCTGCGCCGGTGGGAGGTGTCCATCCGCAGCCGCAGCGAAAACGTGTATCGCCGCTCTTTGCGGATCCTGGAGAACAACCCTACCGCCCGCGCCCGCCAGGAGCGGGGCGAGGTGCTGGAGGCCCTGCGCCGTCTGCTGGATCGCTGAAAAAGCTGAAAAAAGGAACGCCTGCGGGCGTTCCTTTTTTTGCGGCGTGGGCGGATAGTTTTTCGCCGCCGGGAGATGCTATGGAAAACCATGTGAGAAAGAAGGAGAAGCCATGGATCTCACGCCCCAGGAATACCAGGCCTATGTAAAACAAAAGGCGGCCAAGTCCCCCATCGTCCGGGACACGGCCCAGGCCTTTGCCATCGGCGGCACCATCTGCGTTCTCGGGCAGGCCATCCAGTCGGCGTGGATGTCCGGCGGCCTTGGCCGAGAGGACGCCGGCACGGCCACCGCCTGCACGCTGGTGTTCCTCTCCGCCCTGCTGACGGGGCTGAACGTCTATCAGAAGCTGGCCCGCTTCGGCGGTGCCGGCACCCTGGTGCCCATCACCGGCTTTGCCAACGCCGTGGCGGCCCCTGCCATCGACTTTAAAAGCGAGGGCTATATCACCGGCATGGCCTCCCGCATGTTCCAGGTGGCGGGGCCGGTCATCGTGTTCGGCACCAGCGCCGCCGTGGTGTACGGCACGGTGCTGATGCTGCTGGGCGGACAATAGAAAAAGCGGCGCGGTGATCCGCGCCGCTTTTTATGCCGTTTGTTGCTCAGATTTCCTTCTTCCAGAGACCGTGGAGGTTGCAGTAGGCGTACACCGCCTTGACCTGCTGGCCGTCCGCCAGGGCGAACACGGTCCGGGGCTCCTCGCCGGGATGGAACCAGTGCACCAGGGCGTCCCGCTCGGTCTCCACGGCCACCCACTGGATGAAATGCTCCTCCGTCATGGGATGGGCCACGGTGCCCACTTCCACGGTGACGCGGCCGTCAGAGACGAAGACCGCGGGCACGTGCTTTTCCACCGCCGCGTCGGTGACGCCGGCCTCCAGCAGCTCCATGGGCTCGCCGCAGCAGTGGACGGGCACCTTGGAAGAGGTCAGCTTGGTGATGATGTTGCCGCAATGTCTGCAAATATAAAACTTCATAATTTGTCGCTCCTTTTTATTGATCGGGTGGATTTCTTATCTGTTTCCATATTAGCAGATTCTGATGTACGAATATGTTGTATTTACAACAAAAACGAAAGTTTTCCTGGAAATTTTTTGTGCCCCGCAGAGAGCGGCTTGCCTGCGGTGGGCGGGCAAAAGGCCTCCGGCGGCGTTTTTCGCCTGTTTCGGCCTTTTTGCCCGGTATGGCGGCCCCGGCGGGGCGTTTTGCCGGAATCGCGAATTTTTTTGGAAGTTCAAAAGTTTACATAACAATGTTGAAAACTCTGTGGAAACTGTGAAAAACCCTGCTGTACAAGTGGATAAAGGGGTGACAGACGGGTTATGGGAAATTTTACGCAACAACATTTCCGGCGAAATGGGGCGGATGGGCACGGTCGGGGGCGGATTTTCCCCGGCGCTTGCGCCGCAACGGCGTGTGTGCTACAATGCTTGTATGAAATTGGGGCACTTTGCGCCCTTTGGGAGGAACTATGGCGACAAAAAAACAGGATTACGGCAACGACAGTATTTCATCGCTCAAGGGCGCGGACCGAGTCCGCAAGCGTCCGGGCGTGATTTTCGGCTCCGACGGCCTGGACGGCTGCGAGCACGCGGTATTTGAGATCCTCTCCAACTCCATCGACGAGGCCCGGGAGGGCCATGGCCGGCGCATCACCGTCACCCGCTTTATGGACCGCTCCATCCAGGTGGAGGACGCGGGCCGGGGCTGCCCGGTGGACTGGAACGAAAAGGAACAGCGGTACAACTGGGAGCTGGTGTACTGCGAGCTTTACGCCGGCGGCAAGTACAACAACGCCTCCGGCGACAACTATGAGTACTCCCTGGGACTCAACGGCCTGGGTGCCTGCGCCACCCAGTACGCCTCCCGCTATATGGACGTGACCGTCTGGCGGGATGGCTTTGAGTACCGGCTCCACTTTGAGCGGGGCGAGCTGGTGGGAGAGCTTGAAAAGAATCCCCTGCCCAAGTCCCAGCAGAAAAAGACCGGCACCCGCACCCGCTGGCTGCCGGACCTGGACGTGTTTACGGACATCGCCATCCCGGAGGAGTACTTTGCCGACGTGATGAAGCGCCAGGCAGTGGTGAACGCGGGCATCACCTTCGTGCTGCGCAATGAGACGGAGCCGGGCAAATTCCAGGAGACGGAATTTTTGTATGAAAACGGCATCGTGGACTATGTGACGGAGCTGGCCGGCGAGGGCAGCCTCACGTCTCCCGTGTTCTGGCAGGCGGAGCGCAAGGGCCGGGACCGGGCGGACAAGCCCGAGTACAAGGTGAAGCTCTCCTGTGCCGTGTGCTTTTCCAATAAGGTGAGCATCATCGAGCACTACCATAACTCCTCCTGGCTGGAGCACGGCGGCAGCCCGGAAAAGGCGGCCAAGTCCGCCTTTGTCTCCGCCATCGACGGCTACCTCCGCCAGCAGGGCAAGTACCAGAAGGGCGAGAGCAAGATCACCTGGGCAGACGTGGAGGACTGCATCGTGCTGGTCTCCAACAACTTCTCCACCCAGACCAGCTACGAAAACCAGACGAAAAAGGCCATCACCAACAAGTTCATCCAGGAGGCCATGACGGAGTTCCTCCGCTCCAACCTGGAGATCTACTTCATCGAAAACCCCTTTGACGCCGAAAAGATCGGCGAGCAGGTGCTCATCAACAAGCGCAGCCGGGAGAGTGCGGAAAAGCAGCGGCTCAACATCAAGAAAAAGCTCTCCGGCAATATCGACATCGCCAACCGGGTCCAGAAATTCGTGGACTGCCGGTCCAAGGACCCGGACAAGCGGGAGATCTATATCGTGGAGGGCGACTCCGCTCTGGGCAGCGTCAAGCTCAGCCGGGACGCGGAGTACCAGGGCATCATGCCCGTCCGGGGCAAGATCTTGAACTGCCTGAAAGCCGACTACGCCCGCATCTTCAAAAGCGAGATCATCACGGACCTCATCAAGGTCCTGGGCTGCGGCGTGGAGGTGCAGAACAAGCACGTCAAGGACATGGCGGCCTTTGACCTGAATAACCTCCGGTGGAACAAGGTCATTATCTGCACCGATGGCGACGTGGACGGCTTCCAGATCCGCACCCTGATTTTGACCATGCTCTACCGCCTTACCCCCACCCTCATCGAAAAGGGCTATGTCTACATTGCGGAGACCCCCCTCTTTGAGATCAACAGCGGCGACAAGACCTGGTTTGCCTACTCCGACAAGGAGAAAAACGACATCGTCAAGACCCTGGAGGGCAAGAAGTACAAGATCGACCGGTCCAAGGGTCTTGGCGAGAACGACCCGGACATGATGTGGCTGACCACCATGAACCCCGCTACCCGGCGGCTCATCCGGGTCGTGCCGGAGGACGTGGCCGCCACGGCGGAGGTCTTTGACCTGCTGCTGGGCGACAACCTCCAGGGCCGCAAGGACCATATTGCCGAAAACGGCTATAAATATCTCGAAATGGCGGATATCTCGTAAAGAGACAGACCTGACCGGAGCGGCACAGCAGCCCGGCCGGAAGAAAACACAGCATCGCCCACCGGCGCATAAGAGAGGATGAAAGACCATACGGCAGCGGACGGCTCCCAAGGAGCCGGATCATAAAAGGAGTGAAGAGTGATGAAGCGCGCTTTTTCCTGGATGCTGACCCTGGTAATGGCCCTGACCCTATGCGTTCCTGCCCTGGCGGCGACTCCCGAACGGCCCGGGTGGGTGAAGGACTGGGAGTATACGGCCTTTGGAACGGACGATACCTATACCGGCCAGACCTGGCAGATCGTGGAGCGGCTGCGCTCCGACGCGGCTGCCGGGAACCTCCAGCCCCAAAAGGGCGACGACCGGTACGAGGACTGGCTGGCGGGAGAAAAGACAGGGGCCTCTGCGGCACTGCGGTTTGAGCTGGGCCTTGTGGGCATGCAGTATACGCAAAACGCCGGCAAGCGGACCGCTGCGATGCAGGCCCGGCGGTACTTCTCCCTGGCCCAGGACAGCTACCTGGACGAGGGCGGCACCCGGAACGACGCTACATACAACCTCCTGACACTGTGGTACCTGCGGGCCCGGCTGGTGGAGTGCAGCCCGGAGAGCAAGCAGACCTTCTCCGGACTGAAGCTGCAGGAATTTCTGGACCAGTCCGGCTACACTTTGGCCCAGTTCCGGGACTGCCCGGTGCTGGATCTGGTGACGGAGGCGGATTGGGCCGCCATCCGGGAAAACCTCCCTACGGAGCAGGCGGAGGCGGAAGCGGACAAGGCCCGGGCCAGCGTGACCCTGGACGGAAACCGGATCGACACGGAGAACCTTGCCAAGGTGGTAAACGGCCGGACCATGATCCCGGTGCGGTGCCTGGCCGAGCAGATGGGCGCCGAGGTGTCCTACGACAGCACGCTGAAAGCTGCCCGCATCGTCCGGGCGGGGGTGGAGATCATCATGCCCATTGGCAGCAAGACCTGCACCGTCAACGGCAAGCCCTTCCAGATGGACGCGGCACCCTACATCGAAAACGGCCGGACCATGATCCCGGCCCGGTATGTGTCGGAGCTCTTCGGCCAGAGCATCCAGTGGGTGTCCGAGACCCGTACCGCCGCCGTGACGGAGAACAAGTCTCTGGCGGGGGACACCAATCTGGAGCAGTGGGCCATGCCCATGGGCGCGTATCTGGGCGCCGTCAACAACGGCGGCCGGCTCATCTTCGGCGGCAAGGGCCGGGGCCTGTCCTACAGCAAGGACGTGATCGGCCAGCCCTCCGCCGCGGGTACGGTCTATACCTATGAGTGGGCCCGGTATCTGCTGGAGGACAGCTGGAGCATCCGTGACCGGGCCGGCCTCATCGAGACCGTCTGCTCCATGACGGCGGCGGGACACAATGCAAACTTCCTCCACGATGTGGAGATGATCGCCTCTATGACGGACGCGGAGTATCGGGCTCTGCTCTCCCAGGCCTCCGGCGTGGACGCCTACATGTTCCCCTACACCAAGGCTCTGGGAGAGAAGTGGGGCGAGCGGGGCATCCTCTGCTGGGACCTGTTCCGCATGAGCAACCTGGTCCAGTGGGGCTATGCGGCGGGCTATCTTACCTATCCGGAGGCCCTGGCGCTGCTGGAGCCTGCCGCCGCGGCCCTGCACGAGAACTTCTCCAGCTGGGAGGAGGCCTGCGAAAACTATCTGGACGGCTACAACTGGTGGGCCCGGGAGAACGTGGGAAGCAAGGACCCCTGGACCGTGACCCGCGGACCGTATCTGAAAAACCTCATGGAAAAGAACCCGGCGGTGTTTGACGACGCCCTGTTCTCCGCGCCCATCAAGGGCGTGGACGGCATCAGCGCCGAGACCCTGCTGGCATCTGTGCAGGCGGCAGCCTGAGCGAAGCCCGCAACCTATCCACCCCTCGATCCTGTGCAGCCGGCCGCCCGGCCGGGGAATTGAAAAGGAGTGAAACGGCATGAAGCGCGTGTTTTCCTGGTTAGTGACCGTGGCATTGGCCCTAAGCCTGTGTGTGCCCGCCCTGGCGGCGGAGTCGGTCCCCCTGTGGCAGTCCTACGGCTGCACCTCGGAGGCCGAGTGTGTGGAATTGATCTTCGGCGGCGACCAGGCCGCCTATGATGCCGCGGCGGCGGAGCAGGAGGCCTATAACGATTGGCTTGCCTCCATGTCCGATGAGATCGCCGCCTTTGACCCGGATGCCTACTGGTCCTCCGGCCAGTGCCCCATGGCGGAGTACTACGACTCCAAGGAGCAGTTCATGGAGGACTGGCTGCTGGAGACGGAGGAGGACTTCCGCAGCGTGATGGTGGACGAGTGGCTCTCCGGGCAGTGGACCGCCTGGTGGGACGCCCACGAGACGGACCGCCTGCGCACGGAGATGGGCGGCACGGCCGGCGAGACCGGCATCCTTCTGGACGGGGCCTACATCGCGTTTCCGACGCAGAAGCCCCAGGTGACGGACGGCGTCACCATGGCGCCGGTCAAGGAGCTGACGGAGGCCTTCGGCGGCACGGTACGCCGCGAGGGCAGGGTGCTGGTGGTGGAGGCGGAGGGCGTGACCGTGCGCCTGCAGCCCGGCAGCGTCCAGGCGGAGATCTCCGACGCCGCCGGCAGCCGTACGGCGGACATGGGAGCGGCCTGCTATGAAAGCGGCGGGGCCGTCTATGTGCCCGTCCGCTTCCTGGCCGAGACGCTGGGCTGCGACGTGCTGTGGGACAGCCGCTTCGGCGCGGCGGTGCTGCTGCGGCGGGACAAGCTCATCGAGAAGATGGACAGCCGCTTTACCGTGCTCAACGGGCTTATTTCGGCCATGACACTGGACCCGGATCAGAATTACCGCACGGCGGTGAAGCTGGACGGTGCCCTGACGGCTCTGGACTCCATCAACGGCGACAAGACCTACCAGCTGGGCGCGGATATGACGGTGCTGCAAAGCGGCACCACCGTGCAGCTGACCGCCAAGTTCCACCTGGAGGGCTGGGAGGCGCTGCTTCGAAGCGCATACGCCGATGAGACCACCGCGCAGGCCTGGAAGTCCCTGGAGGACACGGGACTGGAGATGATCTATGACGGCCAGGGCGGTATGCTGTACTGGAAGCTGCCGGCGCTGGAGCTGTTCACTTACGGTATGTACGAAAGCGGCACCTGGATCGCCATGCCCACCCAGCCGGTGACGGCGCTGGAGAGCGATCCCTCCGTGGGCGCCGTGCTCTACGCCAGCATCCTTTCCAGCTACACCGGCCCCTATGCCTGGGGCGACCCGGCCCTTTTGTGCCGGGAGCTGGATGCGGCGGCGGACGGCCTGGCCGGTTACATCGGCGACGGATGCTTTGAAAAGAGCGCCGGCTATCAGGTGCTCCACTACGGCGAGGAGGAGTACGAGGCGGACCTGGCGGAGATCTACGGCGAGGAGTACGTGGACTGGGCCAGCGAGTTTGAAAAGCTGGAGCTGGAGCTGAAGGTGGCCGAGCGCAGCGCCACGTTCCGGGTGCTGATGCAGAACCGGGACCAGACGGGCTTCGGCACCGTGTTCCTGGTGGATGCCCAGGGCACCCTCTCCCCCACCCGGGTGAATATGGAGCTGCTGCTGCGGCTGAAAAACCAGTTTGACCTGTCCGTTTCCTACTCGGCGGTGACGGCCGCCACAGACGAGGTGCCTGCCTCTGCTCCGCCGGAGGGCGAGACGGTCATCAACCCCTATGAGGGCTATGAGGAAACCGCGCCGGGGGCCGACATCGTGCCGGTACCGGAGCTGGACATCATATAACGCCGGTCGCGGCGCGGCACTGCCGCGCCGCGGAAATATCATTTGGAAGTAAGGATCAAGAAGAATATGCCAAAGAAGAAGCAGCCGGAGGAGAACCGGCACAAAGCCACAAACCCCAATGTCCTGGGATTGAAAGCGGCGGTGGTGGAACAGCCCATCACCGACACCCTGGAACTCAACTACATGCCCTACGCCATGAGCGTCATTGTCTCCCGGGCCATCCCGGAGATCGACGGCTTCAAGCCCTCCCACCGCAAGCTCCTGTACACCATGTACAAGATGGGACTGCTCACGGGCGCGCGCACCAAGTCGGCCAACATCGTGGGCCAGACCATGCGCCTCAACCCCCACGGCGACGTCGCCATCTATGACACCATGGTGCGCCTCTCCCGGGGCTACGGCGCGCTGCTGACGCCCTTTGTGGACTCCAAGGGCAACTTCGGCAAGAGCTACTCCCGGGACATGTCCTGTGCCGCCCCCCGATATACGGAGGCCAAGCTCACGCCCATCTGCGCCGAGCTGTTCCGGGACATCGACGCCGACACGGTGGACTTCGTGGACAACTACGACAACACCATGAAAGAGCCCGCCCTGCTGCCCACCACATTCCCCAACATTCTGGTCTCCGCCAACAGCGGCATCGCCGTGGGCATGGCGTCCCAGTTCTGCGGCTTCAACCTCAAGGAGGTCTGTGAGACCACCATCGCCTACCTCAAAAACCCCGACTGCGACCTGACGGAGACGCTGCTGGCGCCGGACTTCCCTACCGGCGGTCAGCTGATCTGCGACCCGGACGCCCTGCGGGACATCTACGATACGGGCCGGGGCAGCGTCCGGGTGCGGGCCCGCTACCGCTATGTGAAAGAGGAAAACCTCATCGAGATCTACGAGATCCCCTACTCCACCACCGTGGAGGCCATTTTGGACAAGGTGGCCGAGCTCATCAAGGCGGGTAAGGCCAAGGAGATCGCGGACATGCGGGATGAGACGGACTTGACGGGCTTGAAGCTTGCCATCGACCTCAAGCGGGGCGTGGACCCGGACAAGCTCATGACCAAGCTCTATAAGCTCACCCCCCTGGAGGACGCCTTCGCCTGCAATTTCAACGTGCTCATCGCCGGCAGCCCCCGGGTGCTGGGGGTGCGGCAGATCCTGGAGGAGTGGACCGCCTGGCGCACGGAGTCCGTCCGGCGGCGGACGTACTTCGTGCTGAACAAACGCAAGGAAAAGCTCCACCTTTTGAAGGGCCTCAAGCGCATCCTGCTGGATATCGACAAGGCCATCGCCATCATCCGCCAGACGGAAGAAGAGGCGGAGGTAGTCCCCAACCTGATGATCGGCTTCGGCATCGACCAGGTGCAGGCGGAGTTTGTGGCGGAGATCAAGCTGCGCAACATCAACAAGGAGTATATCCTCAAGCGGGTCAATGAGACGGAGGCCCTGCAAAATGAGATCGACGACCTGGAGGATATCCTGAGCAGCCCCCGCCGGGTGAAGAAGATCATCGTAGAGGAGCTGACGGCGGCGGCCAAGAAGTACGGCGAGCCCCGCCGCACGTCCATCCTGCTGAGCCATGAGGTGGAGCATTACACCGAGGAGTCCGAGGTGGCGGACTATCCCGTCACCGTGTTCCTCTCCCGGGAGGGGTACTTCAAGAAGATCACCCCTGCTTCCTTGCGCATGAACAGCGAGCAGAAGTACAAGGACGGGGACGGCCCCGCCCAGAGCTTCGAGACCACCAATACCGCCGAAATCATGTTCTTTACGGACAAGTGCCAGGTGTACAAGACCCGCCTGAGCGAGTTCGATGACGCCAAGGCCAGCGTCCTGGGCGACTACCTGCCCGCAAAGCTGGCCATGGACAGCGAGGAGAGCGTGGTGTACGCGGTGCTGCCGGGAGACTACAGCGGCGCGCTGGTGTTCTTCTTTGAAAACGGCAAGGCCGCCCGGGTGGAGCTGAAGGCCTACCAGACCACCTCCAACCGCCGCAAGCTCACCGGCGCCTATTCCGACAAGTCTCCCCTACGATGCATCCTGCCCCTGGCGGAGGACTGCGAGGTGGCGGTGTACTCCACGGAGCGGCGCTGCCTGGTGTTCCACACGGCGCTGCTGGCGCCCAAGACCACCCGTACTACCCAGGGCGTGGCGGTGATGACCCTCAAGCCCAAGTATCATCTGGAAACCGTGGAGATCCTGGCCCAGACCAGCATCTCCAACGTCAGCCGTTATCGGGTGCGGGCCCTGCCCGCCGCCGGCGCTCTGCTGCGCCAGGAGGACACCGAGGAGCGGCAGCTGGATCTTTTGGAGTGAGGGCATATGAAAGAGAAATTGAAAAGCTACGGCATTATCGCCCTGGGATCGGTGATCTTCGGCCTGGCGTTCGACTGGTTCTTCGATCCCAACCAGGTGGCCATGGGCGGCATCACGGGCCTTGCCCAGGTCATCAACGCATTGCTTCCCGCCATCCCCGTGGGCGTTTTGACCATCGTTTTGAACGTGCCGCTGTTTATTGCGGGCTGGCGGTACATCGGCTTCCATCTGCTGGCCTCCTCCCTTTTTTCCATGGCGGTCAGCTCCGTGGCCATCGACCTCATTGCGGTGGTGTACCCCTTCGGGCCCATGGACCCCATGCTGGCCACCCTGTGCGGCGGCGCCCTTATGGGATTGAGCCTTGGCATGGTGTTTTCCCAGGGTGCCACCACCGGCGGCACGGATATCGTGGCCCGGCTTTTGAAGCTGCGCTGGCCCTGGCTGCCGCTGGGCAAGCTCATCCTGGTGCCTGACGGCGTGGTGCTGGCTCTGGCGGCCCTGGCCTTCGGCCGGGTGGAGGCGGCGCTCTACGGCGCGGTGGGATTGTTTGTGGCCACCCGGGTCATGGATACGGTGCTCTACGGCCTGGATACGTCCAAGGTGGCCTACATCATCTCCGACCAGTGGGAGGCCCTGGCTCAGGTGCTGCTGAAAGAGCAGGACCGGGGCGTGACCATCCTCCGGGGACAGGGCGCCTATACGGGCCGGGACAAGCAGGTACTCATGGTGGCGTTCAAGCAGCGGGACATCGTGCAGATCAAGCACACGGTGCACCAGCTGGACCCCAGTGCCTTTTTGATCGTGTGCGACGCCCACGACGTGCTGGGCGAGGGATTTGGAGATTACCAAAAGGAGGAGATCTGAGATGGCGGATTTTACGAAGGTGGAGCAGGCCCTGCGGCAGCGGGGCTATACGGTGCATGTATTTGAGACCGGCGCAGAGGCGGCGGATTACCTCAATGGCGCCATCGACGGCGTGAGCGTTGGCATCGGCGGCTCCGTGACCGTGCAGCAGCTGGGGCTTTACGACCGGCTGGCACAGCATAACCAGGTGTACTGGCACTGGCAGGGCGGCCCGGAGCAGCGGGCAAAGGCGGCGGAGGCCGACGTGTACCTGACCTCCGCCAACGGCCTGGCGGAGACGGGAGAGATCCTCAACATCGACGGCGCCGGCAACCGGGTGGCCTCCACCCTCTACGGCCACAAGAAGGTCTACTTTGTCATTGGCGCCAACAAGCTGGCCCCCACCCGGGACGAGGCGCTGTGGCGGGCGCGGAACATCGCCGCGCCCCGGAACGCCCAGCGTCTGGGCAAAAAGACCCCCTGCGCGGCCCGTGGCGACAAGTGCTACGACTGCAAGAGTCCCGACCGCATCTGCCGCGGCCTGGTGGAGCTGTGGGGACCCATGATGGGCATGGAGACGGAAGTGATCCTCATCGGCGAGGATCTGGGCATGTAAGCAGGAAAAGGAGGTGTGCCCTTGAAACGGAAAGCAGGCGTCCTGGCGGCGCTGGCGGCGCTGTGCCTGTTGACGGGGTGCGCCTCCCTGCTGGAGCGGGAGTACAGCACAGTGGAGCCCCACAGCTCCACGTTCTGGGAGAGCGAGGCGGCCGGTACGCTGCGGGCGGAGAGCTATCAGGACGTGGTGAACGATGTGCTGCTGCTCATCGGCCAGCACACGGAAAAAGCCACCATCCGGCTCTATAACTTTACGGATGACATGACCGTGGCGGAGACGCTGGAGCAGGCCACCACGGAGATCCAGCAGGAGACGCCCATGGGCGCCTATGCGGTGGAGTATATCACCTCCACCAGCCGTTCCCAGCGGGGCTACTATGAGATCTCCGTGCAGATCAGCTACCGACGCACGGAACAGCAGGTCCAGGCGGTGGTGAATGCCACCAGCACCGAAGCCCTGCCCAGTCTGCTGGACGCTGCCCTGGAGGCGGGACAAAGCGAGCTGGCGGTGCGCATCGGCTACTGGCGGGAGGAGGAAGACCCGGCCCTGGTGGAGAGCGTGGTGGCCCAGACCCGGGAAAAGCACGGCCTGACAGAGTCGCCGGCGTGGACGGTGACCTATTATCCTGCCTCCGGACCGGTGGGCCTTATCGAGTTTGTGTGGGGCTCCGGGGATGCAGAAAAATAATTTGAAAAAATTTGGGGAAACTGCTTGACAAAGTACATATGCTCTGTTAGAATAACACCTGTTCCGCGGGCATAGCTCATCTGGTAGAGCGCCACCTTGCCAAGGTGGAGGTAGCGAGTTCGAGCCTCGTTGCCCGCTCCAGATAAGAGAGGACATCCAGTTTTGGATGTCCTCTTTCTTTTTCGTCAGTAGCGAACGAGCTGCCTCCACCCGCGCCGCTGTGGGTTCTTTTCCGGCCGCTAGGGTGTGAGGGCCGGTGGTGACGGGGAGCGCCCCGCCGCAGGCATATAAAAACAGGAGCCATGGATTTCCATGGCTCCTGTTTTTTCATTTTTACACAGACAGGGAGTCCGCCAGCTCCAGACCGGGGTTGTGCTTGGTGAGGAAGCCCACGGACCACTCGCCGCCGAAGGCCACCAGCAGGCGGCCCCGGAAGTCCTCCAGAATGGCGGAGCCGGTGCAAAGCACCAGATCCTCCGGCTTGCAGGGGCACTCCGTAATGAGCCGCAGATGGTCGTAGGGCAGGCCGTTCATATAGAGCTCCACGCCGTACTCGTTGCGCATACGGTACTGGAACACGTCGAACTGCAGCGTGCCCACTACGCCCACGATGACCTCCTCCAGACCGGCGCCGGGGATCTTGAAGATCTGGATGGCGCCCTCCTGGGCGATCTGCTCCGTGCCCTTGATGAACTGCTTGCGCTTCATGGTGTCCTTGGGGGAGACCCGCATGAAGTGCTCCGGCTCAAAGGTGGGGATGCCGGAGAAGCGGAATTTCTTGCCCGGCACGGTGATGGTGTCGCCGATGGAGAAAAGGCCGGGATCGAACACGCCGATGATATCGCCGGCGTAGGCCTCCTCCACGATCTCGCGCTCCGCAGCCATCATCTGCTGGGGCTGGCTCAGGCGCATTTTCTTGCCGGACTGGACGTGGTAATATTCTGTGTCCCGCTTGAACTTGCCGGAGCAGATGCGCATAAAGGCCAGACGGTCCCGGTGGGCCTTGTTCATGTTGGCCTGGATCTTGAAGACGAAGGCGGAGAAGTCCTCGGAGAATACGTCCACCTCGCCGGTGTCCGCCACCCGGGGCAGGGGCGGCGTGGTCATGCGCAAAAAGGCCTCCAGGAAGGGCTCCACGCCGAAGTTGGTCAGGGCGGAGCCGAAGAACACGGGGGAGAGGGTGCCGTTGCGGACAGCTTTCAGATCAAACTCCCGGCCGGCGCCCAACAGCTCCACCTCTTCCCGCAGCGCAGCGGCCCGGGTCTCACCGATGGTGTGGTCCACAGCCTCGTCCTCCAGGTCCACCTCCATGACGCCGGCCTTTTTGCCGCGGCCCTCGGCGGAGAAAAAGAGGATGTGCTTTTGCTCCCGGTCGTAGACGCCCTGGAACTCCTTGCCGGAGCCGATGGGCCAGTTCATGGCGTAGGTGTCGATGCCCAGCTCCCGCTCCACTTCCTCGCACAGCTCCAGCGGGTCCCGGCTTTCCCGGTCCATCTTGTTGATGAAGGTGAAGATGGGGATGTGCCGCAGGGCGCAGACCTTGAAGAGCTTGCGGGTCTGGGGCTCCACGCCCTTGGCGCCGTCGATGACCATGACGGCGCTGTCTGCGGCCATGAGGGTGCGGTAGGTGTCCTCGGAGAAGTCCTGGTGGCCGGGGGTGTCCAGAATGTTGATGCAGAAGCCGCTGTGCTGGAACTGCATGACGGAGGAGGTGACGGAGATGCCGCGCTGCTTTTCGATCTCCATCCAGTCGGACGTGGCGGCCCGGGCCCGCTTGCCCTTGACCTCACCTGCCTGGGCGATGGCTCCGCCGTAGAGCAGGAACTTTTCCGTCAGCGTAGTCTTGCCCGCGTCCGGGTGGGAGATGATGGCGAACGTCCGCCGCCGGGAAATTTCTTCTTGCAAGGTTGCCATAGTGTATGACCTCCATACGGGCCGGCGTCGCCGCCCGTGATTTTACGATAACCAATCCAATTTACCATAGAATGTGCCGTTTTGCAAGATTTCCCCGCTTGGGAGACGGAAAAAAGTTCCCTCCCGGCGCGGCCGGGAGGGAACCGAAGAGCATGAAAGAGCCGCCCGGCTTCACGGCGTGCGCAAAAGCTCCAGCATCTCGGCCGCCGGGTCGATGAGGGGCAGGCTTGTCCGCCGGGCCAGGGCCTCTTTGAAATAGGGAAAGTGGGTGCAGCCAAGCACCAGCGCTTCCATGCCGCAAGCGGCGAACCAGCCGCAAAGCTCTGCCAGATGATGACGCTCCACCAGCTCGTCCGGGGGCAATCCCGCCTCGATGGCCAGGACCACCGGCAGCGCGCCGGCGCTGAGGGTGTCCAGGGTGGGGTTGGCGTCCAGCAGCACCCGCTCGATGCCGGCCAGGCCCTGGGCGTTGGCGGCGATGAAGGCCAGGGAACGATACCGGGGCGCCAGGTCCCGGTAGACGTGCAGGGGCGTCACGATCTGCATGCCCGTCTCCCGGGCCAGGGCGTCAAAGTCCACGGAGGCCGAGAGGGAGTTGCAGTAGACAAAGGCCTTCCGGCACCCTTCGGCCCGGGCCTTGTCCAGAATGTCCAGGGCGGTGCGGTGTTTTTCCGCCGGGGAGGAGATCTGAAACGCGGTCTGCTCCCGGGGATCGGGAGAAATGGGGAACGACGCGCCGGGGAGCCCGGCGGCGGAGAGTACATCCACACCCATCCGGGTGTCTACAGGGGTGCCGGCCAATACGGCAATGGGTTCCATAAAGACGCCTTCCTTTCAGCCCAGCCTGCGCTGGAAATTACCATAGATCCGGGTGCCCTCCTGGGTGGTGACAAAGGCATGGGGGTCCATGGTGTGCACGGTGTGAACCAGCTCTTCGATCTCGAACTTGGAAAGGCACACGCACAGGACGTGAACGCCCTCGCCGGTATAGGCGCCGGTACCGTTCCAGTAGGTGACGCTGCGGCCCAGCTGCTCGATGATGAAGCGGGCCATGGCGTTTTCGTCGCCCTTGGTGAAGATGAGGGCCTGGACGCTGACGTTTTGCTGATGGGTGCGGTCCAGCACCATGGCAGAGAAGAAGTTATAGATGACCGAGTAGATGGCCACCTGGGGGATGAACAGGATCAGGCAGGCGGTGTACAAAAACGCGTTGAAGGCCAGGGAGAACTTTCCCACGGTCACGTGGCTACCCCGTTTGCTCAGGCACAAGCCCACGATGTCCAGACCGCCGCCGCTGCCGCCGCAGGTGAGCACGATGCCGCTGCCCACGCCGGCGAGGATGCCGCCCAGGAGGCACGCGGTCAGGTAGTCATCCACGATGGGCGTGGCGGGAATGGGGATGATGCTGTAAAAGAACGAGTACGAGGCGGTGCAAATGAGGGTCTTGACCACAAAGGGCCGACCCAGGGTCTTGTAGGCCAGCAGCAAAATGGGCACATTGAGGATGAAGTACAGAATACCGGCCACGTCGTAGGCCCCGAAGTCCATGCCCAGGTACGTCTGGGCCAGGGTACGCATGAGCTGACAGACGCCCATGAGCCCGCCGGTGTAGAGGTTGAGAGGAACGATGAACAGATTCAGCGCCAGGGCGGCGATCAGCTCACCGACTACCGCGGCCACCAGCCGCAGTCCACGGTTGTGCAGCGTATTGTAAATCATGACGAATCCTCCAGCGGCAAATTGGGTAGCTTCTGTATAGATTATACGGTCTTGCAGGGAAAACCACAAGAGGGAAAATCACCCTTACAGGGCATAGCGCAAAGCACGCTGCAGCCGGTCCATGGCCCGGTGCAGCGTGCGGGAGACGGTGGAGCGGTGGACCCCCAGCTGGGCGGCGATCTCGGTCATGTTCATCTGCCGGTCGAAAAACAGTGTCAGCACCTGCTGCTGCCGCTCGGTGAGCTCCTGGCAGCGGGCCTGGCGGAGGTTGCGCCGCAGGCGCTCCAGCCGCAGGGTGTTGTCCTCTCCGTTTTCCTTTTCCCAGGCGGCCAAGTCTGCCAAAAGCAGCCGGCTCCGCTTTTTAGAGTGTATAGTGTTCATGCTTATGATAGCTCCTTTCGTAGTAGTGGGCCGTCAGCTGGGAAAGAATGCGCATCTCCCGCAGCAGCGGGTCCAGGGCGGCGATGCGGCTTTGCAGGCGGCGGGCGGTCTCCGGGTCCGGGGCGGAGCGGAGCTGGGCACGCAGCAGGGTGATCCTGCCCCGGAGCAGCGCCTCGCTGCGGGCATACTCCGCCGACAGTTCCAGCAGGGTCATAAAAAGACCTCCCCGCCATGGGTGCAGCGGAAGGGAGCCAGCTCCGAGCGGGCAAAGTCCAAAAGACAGTCCGGGCATACGCAGCTTCCGTTATAGTACCAGTATTCCCATCCTGTGGGAATTTCCCGCCCGCACAGCGTGCAATAAAGCGGGTGCCGCCAGCGGCGGCGGGGGTTTTTTGACAACATGACTCCCTCCTAAAAAAATACTCAAAAAAATCTGAAAAATCCTGTTGACAAAACAGGACTCTTCTGGTAAGATAAACCCTGCTGTTGGAACTGCTGGTGTAGCTCAGCTGGTAGAGCAGCTGATTTGTAATCAGCAGGTCGGGGGTTCGAATCCGTCCACCAGCTCCAAATTTCATATGGGGGAATTCCAGAGCGGTCAAATGGGGCAGACTGTAAATCTGTTGCCTTCGGCTTCGGTGGTTCGAATCCACCTTCCCCCACCAAGATGGAGTAAAGCGTTGCTTTACTCCATCTTTTTTGTTTTTCCGGGTTATCTGCTTGGGTGATGCCCGGAAAAGAAAACGACAAGAATCTTGTGAACAAGTAAACAGTAACACAAGAATCTTGTTATGTCAATAGTGTATTACAAGAAACTTGTAAAAACGATTGACAAACAACAAAAAGTCAGATAGGATAAGCAAAAAGAATTTACAGAGAAAGGGTGCGTCAAATGTCCTTTGGAGCGCGCGTAAAAGCCCGGAGGGAGGCCCTGGGGCTGCCCCGGGCGGAGCTGGCCGAACGGCTGGGAGTCTCGCCGTCCGCCATCAGCAACTATGAGACCGGCGTCAGCTTTCCCAAAGAGGAAGTGGTGCTGCGGCTGTTCGACTGCCTGGAAACGGACCCCAATGAGCTGTTTCAGGACAGCTTCCGAAAGGGCGCCCAGGTACTGACCCAGGGGGAGCGGACACTGCTGACCCAGTACCGGAGCCTGCCGCCCCAGGGCCGGGAGGCGGTGCGCTCCGTGGTGAGCGCGCTGTGCGCCTACCAGGACGAGGTGGAGCAGAGCCGGCCGGAGCAGGAGTCCCGGCTGATCCCCCTGTACCGCTGTCCGGCGGCCGCGGGCTATGCGGCCCCGGTGTTCGGCGAGGACTTCGACTATATCCCGGTGGAGGACGACGTGCCCCAGGCGGCGGAGTTTGCCGTGCGCATCCAGGGCGACTCCATGGCCCCATACATTGCCGATGGGGAGCTGGTGTACGTGAACCGGGACCCCCTGCGGGAGGGGGACGTGGGCATCTTCTGTGTGGACGGGGACATTTTGTGCAAGCAGTATTATAAGGACCCCCTGGGCACGGTGTATCTCTTTTCCCTCAACCGGGCCCGGGCGGATGCGGACGTGGTGATGACCGCGGGCAGCGGCCGGACCCTGGCCTGCTTTGGCCGGGTGATCTTTCACGCGCCGCCCCTGCCGGGAAAGGAATAAAAAAAGACCGCGCTGCCAGTTGGCAGCGCGGTCTTGCGCGTTTTGAAAGGCAGGGACAGCCCGGACGGGAGATCTCAGAGGGTGAAGCCGCCGTCGGCGGTGAGGATCTGCCCAGTGATGAACGAGGCTTTGGGAGAGGCCAGGAAAGCGACCGCCTGGGCCACGTCCTCGGCGGTCCCCAGACGGCCCAGAGGCGTCTCCTCCGCCAGGGCGCGGCAGGTCTCCTCGCCCAACGTGCGCAGCATGTCCGTTTCGATGCAGCCGGGGGCTACGGCGTTGATCCGGATGCCCGATGGAGCCAGCTCCGCTGCCAGAGACCGGGTCAGGCCGATGAGCGCGGCCTTGGTGCAGGCATAGGTCACCTCGCAGGAGGCACCCCGCAGTCCCCAGATAGAAGAGAGGTTGACGATGCATCCGGATTTTTCAGAGAGCATGTGGGGCAGCACTGCCAAAATGGCGTTGCGGGCGCCGGTGACGTTGACGGCAAAGTACCGCTCCCACGCCGCGTCGCTCAGGTCCTGAAACTGCTCCTGGGAGGAGATGCCCGCGTTGTTGACCAGCAGGGTGACCGGCCCCAGGGCCTTTTCCACAGAGCGCACCATGGCTTCCACCTCCGCCCGGACGGCCACGTCCGCCGCCGCGGTCATGACGCAGTACCCCTGGCTTTGCAGGCGTTCTGCCAGCGCCTGGGCGGCCTCGCGGTTTTTGTGGTAGTTGATGCAAACGCTGTATCCCTCCCGGGCCAGCTGGGCGGCGATGGCGCTGCCGATGCCCCGGGAGGCGCCGGTGACCAGAGCGACTTGTCTCATGGTGTGCCTCCTTGGATGGATTTGAAAGCAGTATAACAAAAAAAATAAAAAAATTCAAGAAAGGTGTTGACAAAAGAGGCTTGGTTGTGTATCATATACACGTTCCGCTTCGGACGATTAGCTCAGCTGGCTAGAGCACCTGCTTGACGTGCAGGGGGTCACAGGTTCGAGTCCTGTATCGTCCACCAAAAAGCCTGAAACCGTAAGGTTTCAGGCTTTTTTGCTGTCTGCCGGGAAACCCGGCCCGTGTCGCTTTTTATGGTTGGCAGGTAGGGGTAGCTTTTACAATAGAAATGGAAAATACCGTTGACAAAGGACAAGGCCTGTCTCTTATACACATCTGACGCTGCCGACGACTAGTCGAG
>URKI01000010.1 GCA_900548505.1 uncultured Oscillibacter sp.
AGGCATGATTCGGTGAAACTCCGAAGCCGACAGTACAGTCTGGATGAAAGAAGATCGCAGAACGCGGGGACGCAGTCCCGGCGCAAATGGATTTGCTCTGGAATGGGATCATTCCGGAGCTTTTTATTTGCGCCGGGGGTCTTCGGCGTTTGCCAATGCTCTGAACCATGGTTCAGAGCATTTTTGTTTTTAGGGAGGAAGCCTATGGATGATGTTGCGTATATGCGCCAGGCAGTGGCGCTGGCCCGGCGGGGCACGGGCTGGACGGCACCCAATCCCCTGGTGGGCGCCGTGGTAGTCAAGGACGGCAAGGTGATCGGGCGGGGCTATCATGCCCGCTGCGGCGGTCTCCACGCGGAGCGGGCGGCTCTGGCGGACTGCACCGCCTCGCCCCGGGGCGCCACCATGTATGTGACGCTGGAACCCTGCTGCCACCAGGGCCGCCAGCCCCCCTGCACCGATGCCATTCTGGCTGCGGGCATCGCCCGGGTGGTGGTGGGTTCCGACGACCCCAACCCGCTGGTGGCGGGCAAGGGGCTGGAGATCCTGCGCCGGGGCGGCGTGGAGGTGGTCAGCGGCGTGCTGCGGGAGGCGTGCGACGCTCTCAACCCGGTGTTTTTCCACTTTATCCGCACGAAGCGGCCCTATGTGGTCATGAAGTACGCCATGACCATGGACGGTAAGATCGCCACCCGTACCGGCGCGTCCCGGTGGATCACCGGGGAGGCGGCCCGGCGGCGGGTACACCGGGACCGCCACCGCTACACGGCCATCATGGCGGGAGTGGGCACAGTGCTGGCGGACGATCCCATGCTCAACTGCCGCATCAAGGGCGGCAAAAACCCGGTACGTATCATCTGCGATACCCATTTGCGTACGCCCCTGACCAGTCAGATCGTCCGCACTGCCGGGGAGATCCCCACCATTCTGGCCACCTGCGCCGAGCCATCCCTGTACGGCCCCTATCTGGACGCACACTGTCAGGTGTGGACGCTGCCGGAGCGGGACGGCCATGTGGATCTGGATGCCCTTATGGACCGGCTGGGCAGTGCGGGCATCGACAGCGTGCTGCTGGAGGGCGGCGGGACGCTGAACTGGGCGGCGCTGGAGAGCGGCATCGTCCAGCGGATCCAGGCCTATGTGGCCCCCAAGCTCTTCGGCGGCGACGCCAAATCCCCGGTGGAGGGGCAGGGCGTGGCGCTGCCGGATCAGGCTGTGTCTCTGAAAAACACCCGGATCCTCCGGGTGGGGGAGGATATTTTGCTGGAGAGCGAGGTGGACGGCAGTGTTTACGGGGATCGTTGAGGAGCTGGGTACCATCCGGGATGTGCGGCGGGGCGTCCATTCGGCCGTATTGTCCATCGCCGCCCGGACAGTGCTGGAGGATCTGAAGATCGGCGACAGTGTGGCGGTCAACGGCGTGTGTCTGACGGTCACCAGTCTGGATGACGGGGGCTTTACCGCCGATGTCATGCCGGAGACCCTGCGCCGGTCCTCTCTGGGCGCGCTGGGCCCCGGGGGACGGGTGGACCTGGAGCGGGCCATGGCCGCCGGCGGCCGCTTCGGAGGTCACATCGTCTCCGGCCACATCGACGGCACCGGCCGTATCGCCGCCGTCCGGCCGGAGGACAATGCCGTGTGGTACACGGTGGAGGCAGCACCGGAACTGCTGCGATACATTGTGGAAAAAGGGTCCATCACCATCGACGGCATCAGCCTGACGGTGGCGTCGGTGGAGACGGACCGGTTTTCCGTCTCTTTGATCCCGCACACCGCCCGCTGCACCGTGCTGGGGTACAAACGCCCCGGGGACACGGTGAACCTGGAGACGGACATCATCGGAAAGTATGTGGAAAAACTGCTGCGCCCGGCGCCGGAAACGAAGCAGCGCGGCATTACCCTGGAATTTTTAGCAGAAAACGGATTTTGATCCGGTGAAGGAGGAACAGTGTCATGCAACAGCAAATCTGTACGGTGGAGGAGGCCCTGGAGGAACTGCGGTCGGGCCGCCTCATCATCACCATCGATGACCCGGACCGGGAGAACGAGGGCGACCTCATCTGCGCGGCCCGGTTTGCCACCACGGAAAACGTCAACTTCATGGCCGTCCACGCCAAGGGCCTTATCTGTACGCCCATGAGCGAGGAGGTGGCCGCCCGGCTGGGGCTGGAGCAGATGGTCAAGGTCAACACGGACAACCACTGCACCGCCTTCACCGTGTCCATCGACCACGTGGATACCACCACCGGCATCTCCGCCGAGGAGAGGGGCTACACCTGCCGCAAGTGCGTGGACCCGACCACCCGGCCCGGGGATCTGCGCCGGCCGGGCCATGTGTTCCCGCTGGTGGCCCGGCGGGGCGGCGTGCTGGTGCGCAACGGCCACACGGAGGCCACGGTGGACCTGTGCCGTCTGGCGGGGCTGGAGCCCTGCGGGTTGTGCTGCGAGATCATGCGCTCCGACGGCACCATGATGCGTACCACTGAGCTGCTGGAAAAGGCGGCGGAGTGGGGACTCAAGGTCATTACCATCAAGGCCCTCCAGGACTACTGTCGCCTCCACGACAAGCATGTGGTGCGGGAGGCAGCGGCCAAGATGCCCACCAGATTCGGAGACTTTCAGATCTACGGCTATGTGAACGACCTGACGGGAGAGCACCATGTGGCCCTGGTCAAGGGGGATATCGGCGACGGAAGGAACGTGCTGTGCCGGGTACACTCGGAATGCCTTACCGGCGACGTGTTCGGCTCCCGCCGCTGTGACTGCGGCCAGCAGCTTGCCGCCGCCATGAGCCAGATCGAGTCGGAGGGCCGGGGCGTGCTGCTGTACATGCGCCAGGAGGGCCGGGGCATCGGCCTGATCAATAAGCTCAAGGCCTACGCCCTGCAGGAGCAAGGCTTCGACACCGTGGATGCCAATGTGAAGCTTGGATTTGCACCGGACCTGCGGGAGTACTGGACCGGCGCCCAGATCCTGCGGGACCTGGGGGTGCGCACCATGCGGCTTCTGACCAATAACCCGGACAAGGTCTACCAGCTTTCGGACTTCGGCCTGGAGATCGTGGAGCGGGTGCCCATCCAGGTGGAGGCCACCCGGGAGGACCTTTTCTATCTGCGCACCAAGCAAAACCGCATGGGCCACTGGATCCACTACTGAGCATACTGGGACATATTTCAACCATCATCAATGAGGAGGAGCTGTACTATGAAAATCTATGAGGGAAAACTGATCGCTGAGGGCATCCGGGTGGGCATTGTGGCGGCCCGATTCAATGAGTTCATCGTCTCCAAGCTGCTCAGCGGCTGTGAGGATGGGCTGCTGCGCCATGGCGTCCGGCCGGATGATATCAGCGTGGCCTGGGTGCCCGGTGCCTTTGAGATCCCCCTGGCGGCGGCCAAGATGGCGGGGAGCGGCAAGTACGACGCGGTCATCGCCCTGGGCGCCGTCATCCGGGGCAGCACCAGCCACTACGACTACGTGTGCAGCGAGGTGTCCAAGGGCGTGGCCAGCACGGCGCTGAGCACCGGCGTGCCCGTCCTCTTCGGCGTGCTCACCACGGACACCATCGAGCAGGCCATCGAGCGTGCCGGCACCAAGGCCGGCAACAAGGGCGCCGAGTGTGCCCAGGGCGCCATCGAGATGGTGAATCTGTTCCGGGCCATGGAGGTGTGAGCCTCTGACCAAAAACATGCGAGCGGGCGCATCCTGAAAGGATGCGCCCGCTTTTTTCGGGAGGGAGCAGTATGCGGAGATTGTAGATAAAACCTTACATTTTATTTAAAAAGATAGGCGAATTCTGCACAATTGGGATGGCCTCTGCTGACTTTTGGGGTGTTCGGCAGGTATGCCCACCTGCATTTTACGAAAAAGGAACTTCGCTGGTCTTGCTGCACACACAGCGAGGCGTGGATGCATTCCGCCGGATCTCGGGGATGGCATCCGCGTGGGAAGTAGATCCGATTCAAGCCGTTTCCCAGAATCCCGCTGCAATTTTACCGTGTGTACGGGGGAAAAACTACGCTCGGTTTTGGATGCGTTATACAGGAAAGAATTTAGATGAAACGGTCCGCCGGTGCTTGCGGCCTACCTGGAAAGAGCGTGTGATGATTCGCCTGCGAAAGAGTGTTCCTGCAAGAGTAATCCGCAAGCTGGCAAGGCAGGAATGGAAGAGACGCTAAGTGAGGAGCAGTGGTTGGACCTGGGGCAAGCCACAGAAGAGATGGTACGTTTCGATATTGCCTGGCACTGTACTGTGCAATATCCCTGCTGCGGAAAAGATATAGCTGAATAAGCCCCCGCGGAATATTCCGCGGGGGCTTCTTTTTGCCTGATGGAAGGGCTTTTCCTTATCTCCGGCGGCCGGCGGAGGAGCGGATGCCCAGCTCCAGCCGGTACTTGGCCACGGTACGGCGGGCCACCTGGACGCCCTGGGCGGCCAGCAGCTGGCAAAGGCGCTGGTCGCTCAAGGGATGGGCGTGGTCCTCGCCCTGTACCAGCTCCAGGAGCTTGCGCTTGACTGCCTGCTGGGAAAGGCCCTGGGTGCCGATGGCCCGGCTGAAGAAGTACCGCAGGGGATAGGTGCCCTGGCGGCACTGGAGGTATTTGCCACGGGTGGCCCGGGACACGGTGGAGGGATGCACCCCCAAAGACTCGGCCAGGGTGCTCAGGCTCATGGGGGAGAGCTCGCCGGTCTGGCCGGTGAAAAAGGGCAGCTGGGCTTCCAGAATGGCCTCCGCGCAGGCACGCAGGGTGCTGCCCCGGCGCTCCAGGCTGCCCAGCAGCCACTTGGCCTGCTGCATCTTCTTTTGCAGGTACTCCCGGGTCTCCTGCTCGTCCGACTCCTTTAAAAGGCGGGCGTAATAGTCGCTGATGGACACCCGAGGCAGATAATACTCATTGAGGATGACCTTCCACTCTCCGTCCAGCTCGGCCACGAAAATGTCCGGCCGCACGTACACCGTGGGCTCGGAGGGCTGGAAAGCCCGGCCGGGATGGGGCTCCAGGGAGGCAATCACCTTTTCCGCCGCCTGGATCTCCTCTGTGGTGAGGCCCAGCTCCCGGGAGATGGGGCCGTAGTGCTTGCGGCCCAGCTCCGGCAGAAACCGGGAGACGATGTCCATGACGGCGGGGGAGACGCTGTCCCGCCGGGCCAGCTGCAAAAGCAGGCACTCGGAAAGGCTCCGGGCGCCCACGCCTGCCGGGTCCAGGCTCTGCACGGTCTCCAGCGCCTGATCGATGAGGCTTTGGGGGATCTTCAGGTCCAGCAGGCCGTCCAGGTCCTCCTGGGTGAGGTATCCGTCCTCATCCACCAGCTCAGCGATGTACCGGCACAGGGCCAGCAGAGGCTTTGCAAGCCGCTTGCGGTCCAGCTGGTCGCACAAAAACGCGGCCAGGCTTTCCATCTCCCGGTCGGCAGCGCCCCGCTCCGGCATGGTGCCCTCCTCGTGGGAGAACGTGCCGCCCACGCCGCCGGCGTCGATCCAGCTGGCTTTCTGCCGCAGCTCCTCATAGGCGCTGCGCAGGGAGGAGACATCCTCCTGCTCTACCAGGGGGTTTTCCTCGCTGACTTTATTCAAATACTCCAGAAGCTCCTGGGAGTTCATCTGGAGGATCTCCATGGACTGCAGCAGCTGAGGCGTCAGCTTCAGATCCTGCCGCAGCTCGGTTTTCAATGATACCAGACTCATGAGCGGCTCCTTTCCCGGCGTTCTCAGCTGCGGTTGCTCACATATTTTTGGATCTTCCGGGCCGCGGTGGCCTGAGAGATCCCCAGCTCCCGGGCCACGGCCACGGTGGTGCCGCAGCGGCGGTAGGCCTCCCGGATGATCTGGGATTCATAGGCGTCCATCCGCTCGGCCAGAGTGCCGGAGCCGGCCAGCAGCTCCGCCGGCGGCACCGCTTCGCCGGTGTATTCCAGGGGCAGGGCGCTCACGTCGATGATGGGGTCCTGGACGGTGATGACCATGCGCTCGATGAGGTTTTCCAGCTGGCGCACGTTGCCCGGCCAGTCGTACTGCTCCAGAAATGTCAAAAACCGGGGACTGAAAGAAAGTGTCTTGCCGTACTCCGCGCAGAAGCGGGCCAGGAACTGGTGGGCCAGGGGGAAGATATCCTCTTTGCGCTGGCGCAGGGGCGGAATATGAATGCGGATCACGTTGAGCCGGTAGAAAAGGTCGGAGCGGAACAAGCCCCGCTGGACCTCCTCTTCCAGATTGCGGTTGGTGGCCACCAGCAGCCGGAAATCCAGCTCGATCTTCCGGGTGCCGGACAGGCGCTCGATGGTCTTTTCCTGGATGAGCTGCAGGAGCTTGGACTGGATGTGGGGCGGCAGCTCGCCGATCTCGTCGAGAAACAGTGTGCCGTGGTTGGCAAGCTCGATTTTGCCGATCTTTCCGCCGGTAGCCGCGCCGGTGAAAGCGCCCTTTTCGTAGCCGAACAGCTCCGACTCGATGAGGTTTTCATGGAGCACGGCGCAGTTGACCTCGATGAAAGGCCCGGCGGCCCGGTTGCTCATGGCGTGGATGGTCTTGGCCACGGCGCTTTTGCCCACGCCTGTCTCACCTGTGATGAGGATGTTGGCCTTGGTGTTGGCGGTATTCTGCATGAGGGTCCACAGCCGCTGCATGGAACTGCTTTTGAACACCAGGGAGGTGGACGTGGCCCGGGTACGCAGCTCCGCGATCTCCTGGGAGTACTGCTGGATGGAGTCCTGCAGGTGGCGGTAGTTGCGCTGGATGGCGTTGATCTGCTCCATGGACACGGTGTTGAAGCACACGGCGTACTTCAGTTCTCCCTGGTCGTCAAAGAGGGGGATGCCCACGGTCATGACGTTTTTGTGGGTGTGGTTGATGGTCTGGGTAGCGGTGATCTTCCGCTTTTGCCGGATGACCTCCGCCGTGATGCAGGGAGTGAACACCCCTGCGGCCTCCAGATCAAAAGCGGACTTGCCCACGATGGAGTCATGGGCAAAGCCGAAGTTCTTTTCATAGGTCTCGCTGACCCTCAGAATGGTGCCGTTGGCGTCGGAGAGCATCATGTCATCCGCCAGCACCAGGTTATTTTCCGGGTTCAAGATCTCAAAAAGGCCTTTGAGGTTGATGTCCTCATCAAAAATGGAGGAGAAACTGGCCGGCTGTGTCATGGTTCCACCTGCCTTTCTGTCAGATGTGCTATTCAAAAATGAGTATAGCATATTCAAAAATGAATAGAAAGGCCCGGAGCGGAATTTCTCCCTGTCGCTTTGAACAGAATTTTTGGGGGAATTTCGCTTTCACCCACAAAAATTTCCTTGGTCAATGGCATCGGCAGGCTATTCAAAAATGAATAGCCTGCCGGGAGAGCTAAAAAGTCATTGTCGAAAATGGAAAAAACGGATCAACACATTTGCGGGTTTTGCACAAAAAACAGCCGCGCGGAGGTGAGGAAACCCGGGGAAAAGTTGGCATAAAAATTGCTATATGTTAAGGCGGCTATCCTTGAGGCGGCAAGCGTGCCGCCCATGACCATAGTTTATGATTTAATTTTAGAGGAGGAACTTGCCATGTATCAGACCATTCGTTACGAGAAGAACGGCAACATCGGTATTGCCACCATCAATCGTCCCGAGGCGCTGAACGCTTTGAACTCCACTGTTATTTCCGAGCTGGAGCAGCTGATCTCCGAGGTGGAGAAGGACACCGAGCTGGGTGCCTTCATCCTCACCGGCGAGGGCCGCTCCTTCGTGGCCGGCGCCGATATCGGCGAGCAGTATCCCATGGACGTGGCCGCTGGCCGCAAGTGGGGCCAGCGCGGCAGCGCTCTGTTCCGCCGCATCGAAAAGCTGGAGATCCCCACCATCGCCGCAGTGAACGGTTTCGCTCTGGGCGGTGGCTGCGAGATCGCCATGGCCTGCGACATCATCCTGGCTGCCGGCCCCAACGCTGAGGGCAAGGGCGGCGCCAAGTTCGGCCAGCCCGAGGTGGGCCTGGGCATCACCCCCGGCTTCTCCGGCACCCAGCGTCTGCCCCGCCGTGTGGGCATCGCCAAGGCCAAGGAGCTGATCTTCTCCGGTAAGGTCATCGGCGCCCAGGAGGCCAAGGAGATCGGCCTGGTCAACGCAGTCTACGCTCCCGAAGAGCTGATGGACGGCGCCATCGCCATGGCCAAGTCCTTCACCGCCAACGCTCCCATCGCCGTGAAGTATTCCAAGGCCTGCATCGACCGCGGCATGCAGATGGATATCGACGACGGCATCGCCCTGGAGAACGAGCTGTTCGCCATGTGCTTTGCCACCGCCGACCAGAAAGAGGGCATGGGCGCCTTCCTGGAAAAGCGCAAGGAGAAGCACTTCCAGAACAAGTAATCGGGTTAGATCCGGAGAATTACATAAAAAAGAGGGAAAACAGTCATGAAGAAAGTTCGTGTACTTACCGCTGAGGAAGCGGCCCTGCTGGTCAACGACGGCGATACCGTCTCCACCGGCGGCTTCGTCAGCTGCGCCTGCCCCGAGAGCCTTTCCACCGCACTGGAAAAACGGTTTTTGGAGACGGGCCATCCCAGAGATCTGACGCTGTTCTTCGCGGCCGGTCAGGGCCACCGGGACGGCACCGGCGGCGATCACTACGGCCATGAGGGCATGGTCAAGCGCGTGGTGGGCGGTCACTGGGACCGTGCGCCCCGTCTGGGCGACCTGGCTCTGGCCAACAAGATCGAAGCCTACAACCTGCCCCAGGGCGTCATCACCCACATGTACCGTGATATCGCTGCCCACAACATCGGCACCATCACCCACGTGGGCCTCTACACCTTTGCCGATCCCCGCAACGGCGGCGGCAAGCTCAATGAGTGCACCAAGGAAGACCTGGTGAAGGTGGTGGAGATCGAGGGCCAGGAGCGCCTTCTGTACAAGGGCTTCCCTATCAACGTCTGCTTCCTGCGGGCCTCCTATGCCGACGAGTACGGCAACTGCACCGTGCACCGTGAGATCGGCCCCCTGGACGTCACCGCCCAGGCCCAGGCCTGCAAGAACTCCGGCGGCAAGGTCATCGTCCAGGTGGAAAAGATCGTCCAGGGCGGCTCTCTGGACCCCAAGCTGGTGAAAATTCCCGGTATCTATGTGGACGCCATTGTGGTAGGCTCTGAAGAGGACAACATGCAGTGCCTGGGCATGCCCTATGACGGCGCCCTCACCGGCGAGTTCCGCATCCCCGTGGACGCCATCCCCGCCATTCCTCTGGACGCCAAGAAGATCATCGCCCGCCGGGCTGCCATGGAGCTGCCTCAGGACGCCATCGTCAACCTGGGCACCGGCGCTCCCGAGAAGATCGCCAACGTGGCCGCGGAAGAGGGCATCTCCGACAAGATGACCCTGACCGTGGAGGCCGGCTCCATCGCCGGTGTGCCTTACGGCGGCACCCAGTTCGGCGCAGCGGCCAACTCCATGGCCATTCTGGACCACAATGTCCAGTTCGACTTCTATCAGGGCGGCGGCCTGGATGTCGCGTTCCTGGGCCTTGCGGAGACCGCGCCCAACGGCGACCTGAACGTCTCCAAGTTCGGCACCCGTCTGGCCGGTGCCGGCGGCTTCATCGACATCACCCAGAACGCCAAGAAGGTGGTCTACTGCGGCACCTTCACCGCCAAGGGCCTCAAGACCGAATGCCGTGACGGCAAGCTGGTCATCACCCAGGAGGGCGCCAAGAAGAAGTTTGTCAACCAGGTGGAGCACATCACCTTCTCCGGCAAGTATGCCGTGCAGGTGAAGCAGCCTGTTCTGTACATCACTGAGCGTGCCGTGTTCGAGCTGCGTCCCGAGGGCGTGACCCTCATCGAGATCGCGCCGGGCATCGACCTGCAGACCCAGGTCCTCGATCAGATGGAGTTCATGCCCAAGATCGCTGAGGACCTCAAGCTCATGGACGAGCGCATCTTCAAAGATGAGCTCATGGGCCTGGCCAACGACTAATCCAATACCCCCAACCATTTTGAGGAGGAAATAAAAAATGGCATTGATGACCGCACAGGAATACATTGAAAGCCTGCGCAAGCTGAACACCCGCGTGTACATGTTCGGCGAGAAGATTGACAACTGGGTGGATCACCCCATGATCCGTCCCTCCATCAACTGCGTGGCCATGACCTACGCTCTGGCTCAGGATCCCCAGTACGCAGATCTGATGACCGTCAAGTCCAGCCTCACCGGCCACACCATCAACCGCTTCACCCACCTGCATCAGTCCACCGAGGACCTGATCAACAAGGTGAAGATGCAGCGTCTGCTGGGTCAGAAGACCGCTTCCTGCTTCCAGCGCTGCGTGGGCATGGACTCTTTCAACGCTGTGTTCTCCACCACCTTCGAAGTGGACGAGAAGTACGGCACCCACTATCATGAGAACTTCAAGAAGTTCCTCACCATGGTCCAGGACAACGACCTGACCGTGGACGGCGCCATGACCGACCCCAAGGGCGACCGCTCCAAGGCTCCCCATGACCAGGCCGATCCCGACATGTACGTCCACGTGGTGGAGCGCCGTCCCGACGGCATCGTGGTCTGCGGCGCCAAGTGCCACCAGACCGGCTCCATCAACTCCCACTGGCACATCTTCATGCCCACCATCTCCATGGGTGAGGCTGACAAGGACTGGGCCGTCTCCTTCGCCTGCCCCACCGACGCCGAGGGCATGTACATGATCTACGGCCGTCAGTCCTGCGACACCCGCAAGCTGGAGGAGGACGCCTCCATCGATGTGGGCAACGCCAAGTTCGGCGGCCAGGAGGCCCTGGTGGTCCTGGACCACGTGTTCATCCCCAACGAGTACATCTTCCTCAACGGCGAGTATGAGTTCGCCGGCATGATGGTGGAGCGCTTCGCCGGCTATCACCGCCAGAGCTACGGCGGCTGCAAGGTCGGCGTGGGCGACACCCTCATCGGCGCTGCTGCCCTGGCCGCTGAGTACAACGGCGTGGAGAAGGCCAGCGCGGTGAAGGATAAGCTCATCGAGATGACCCACCTGAACGAGACCCTGTACTGCTGCGGCATCGCCTGCTCTTCTCAGGGCTTCAAGACCAAGGCGGGCAACTATCAGATCGACCTGCTGCTGGCCAACGTCTGCAAGCAGAACGTCACCCGCTTCCCCTATGAGATCGTCCGTCTGGCCGAGGACATCGCCGGCGGCCTGGTGGTCACCATGCCCTCTCAGAAGGACTTCCACTCCGACACGGTGGTGGGCCGCAACGGCGAGACCATCGGCGAGATCTGCAACAAGTTCTTCACTGCCCGGGAAGGCGTTTCCACTGAGGACCGTCAGCGCATCCTGCGCTTCATCGAGAACCTGTGCCTGGGCGCAGCCGCTGTCGGCTACCGCACCGAGTCCATGCACGGCGCCGGTTCTCCCCAGGCCCAGCGCATCATGATCGCCCGTCAGGGCAACATCCAGGCCAAGAAGCAGCTGGCCAAGGATATCGCCGGCATCCAGTAAGGAATCCCGCACTGCGGGGGAGATGCTCCCCCGCAGGCGGTTTGATCCGGCACGTGAAAAATGGTTCCGCAAAGCGGAATATCAACTCTGTAATTTATGCCTAAAGGCATGAAAAATCTGATATAAGGAGACTACATCATGGATTTCAATCTGAGCCGTGAGCACCAGCTGATCCGGAAGATGATGGCGGAATTCACCGAGAATGAAGTCAAGCCCATCGCTGCCGAGACCGACAAGACCAGCCAGTATCCCCGGGAGACCATCGAGAAGCTCTTTGACCTGGGCGTCATGGGCCTGTGCGTCCCCAAGGAGTACGGCGGCGCCGGCGCAGACCCCCTGGCCAGCGCCATCTGCATTGAGGAGCTCTCCAAGCAGTGCGCTTCTACCGGTGATATCGTGGCTACCCACAACGGCCTGTGCTGCGATCCCATCCTGACCCACGGCACTCCCGAGCAGAAGGCCAAGTATCTGCCCATGCTGACCACCGGCCACAAGGTTGGCGCTTTCGCCCTGACCGAGCCCAACGCCGGTTCCGACGCCTCCAAGGGCCAGACTGAGGCCCGCCTGGAGGGCGACCACTATGTGATGAACGGCTCCAAGATCTTCATCACCAACGGCTATGTGGCCGACGTGTTCGTGGTGTTCGCCATGACTGACAAGACCAAGGGCACCAAGGGCATCTCCGCCTTCATCGTGGAGAGCAGCTTCCCCGGCTTCTCCGTGGGCAAGCACGAGGAGAAGATGGGCCTGCACGGCTCTCCCACCGCTGAGATCGTGTTCACCGACATGATCGTTCCCAAGGAGAACCTGCTGGGCAAGGAAGGCAAGGGCTTCAACATCGCCATGCAGACCCTGGACGGCGGCCGTATCGGCATCGCTGCACAGGGCCTGGGCATCGCCGAGGGCGCTCTGGAGGAGGCCAAGGCCTACACCAAGGGCCGTATCCAGTTCGGCAAGCCCATCTCCAAGTTCCAGAACACCCAGTTCACCTTCGCCGATATGGAGCTGGGCTGCGAGGCCGGCCGTCTGCTGACCTATCAGGCCGCCGTGCTCAAGGGCGAGGGCAAGCGCTACACCAAGGAGGCCGCCATGGCCAAGCTGTTCACCTCCGAGCACGCCATGAAGACCACCACCAAGGCGCTGCAGATGTTCGGCGGCTACGGCTACACCAAGGACTATCCCATGGAGCGCATGATGCGCGACGCCAAGATCACCGAGATCTACGAGGGCACTTCCGAGGTTCAGCGCATCGTCATCTCCGCCAACATGGGCCTGTAATTAGGAGGAAGAAACGAATATGAAGATCATTGTTTGTGTCAAGCAGGTTCCCGATACCTCCGGCAAGGTGGCTGTCAATCCCGACGGCACCCTGAACCGCGCTTCCATGCAGACCATCACCAACCCCGACGACATGAACGCCGTGGAGGCCGCCCTGAAGCTCAAGGACGCCACCGGCTGCAAGGTCGTTGTTGTCACCATGGGTCCCCCGCCCGCTGCCGGCATGCTGCGTGAGCTGATGGCCATGGGCGCTGACGAGGCCGTTCTGGTGTCTGCCCGTGAGTTCGGCGGCTCCGACACCTACGCCACCTCCCAGATCCTGGCTGCCGCCATCTCCACCATCGGCGTGGAGTCCGACGACATCGTCATGTGCGGCCGTCAGGCCATCGATGGCGATACCGCCCAGGTCGGTCCCCAGATCGCTGAGAAGCTGCACCTGCCTCAGGTGACCTACGCTGCCGACATCCAGAAGGACGGCAACACTGTCACCGTCAAGCGTATGCTGGAGGATGGCTACATGACCATCAAGGTTCAGACTCCCTGCCTGATCACCTGCATCAAGGAGCTGAACACTCCCCGCTACATGAGCATCGGCGGTATCTATGATACCTACAACAAGCCCCTGGATACCTATGACTATGAGAAGCTGAAGGATCACCCCCTGATCGACGCTACCACCATCGGCCTCAAGGGCTCTCCCACCAACATCTTCAAGAGCTTCACGCCTCCCCAGAAGGGTGTCGGCATGATGCTGGAAGGCGACGGCAAGGAGACCTGCGAGAAGCTGGTCAGCATTCTGACGGACAAGCACATCATCTGAGAAAGGGGAATAAACGACTATGTCTAATTTCAACAGTGCTGATATCGCTGCTTTCAAGGATGTATGGGTGTTCTGTGAGCAGCGCGAGGGCAAGCTGATGCCCACCGACCTGGAGCTGATCTCCAAGGGCCGCGACCTGGCCGACGAGCTGGGCGTGCAGCTGTGCGGCCTGCTGCTGGGCGGCGAGGGCATCGAGAGCGCAGCTAAGGAGCTGGGCGGCCACGGCGCCGATAAGGTGATCGTGTGCGAGAGCCCCCTGCTGGCTGTGTACAACACCGACGCCTATGCCAAGGTCATCTGCGACGTCATCGAGGAGATGAAGCCCGAGGCCTTCCTGATCGGTGCTACCAACATCGGCCGTGACCTGGCGCCCCGCTGCGCCGCTCGTCTGCACACCGGCCTGTGCGCTGACTGCACCCACCTGGACATCGATGTGGCCAACTACATCCAGTTCCTGCGTGAGTCCTCCACTCTGGACGTTGACAGCCAGAAGTGGGATATGGAGGACCGCAACCTGAAGATGACCCGTCCTGCTTTCGGCGGTCACCTGATGGCTACCATCATCTGCCCCCGTTTCCGTCCCTGCATGGCCACCGTGCGTCCCGGCGTTATGAAGAAGAACGCTTTCGACCAGGCCAAGGCCGACGCCGTGGAGATCGTGAAGCCCGCTTTCTCTCTGAGCGAGTCCGACATCCACACCGAGGTCACCGAGGTGGTCAAGGCTGCCAAGAAGCTGGTGGACCTGATCGGCGCCGACTTCATCGTGTCCGTTGGCCGCGGCATCAGCAAGGATGTCGAGGGCGGCATCAAGCTGGCTGAGGAACTGGCTGCCGAGCTGGGCGGCGTTGTGGGCGGCTCCCGTGCCACCATCGACTCCGGCTGGCTGTCTGCCGACCACCAGGTTGGTCAGACCGGCAAGACCGTGCATCCCAAGGTGTATGTGGCTCTGGGTATCTCCGGCGCTATCCAGCACAAGGCTGGTATGCAGGATTCCGAGTGCATCATCGCCGTGAACAAGAACGAGACCGCTCCCATCTTCGAGATCGCCGACTATGGCATCTGCGGCGACCTGTTCAAGGTCACCCCGCTGCTGATCGAGGCTGTTCGCGCTGCCAAGGCTGCGAAGTAAGGGTTTCGCTATGGATTAAAAAGACTCCATCCGAAAGGATGGAGTCTTTTTTTGCTGTTTGCAGCAAGGCGGATATTAAAATACCAAAGGTAGCCAGGTAAACGCGCAGTCCAACAGGAACAGACACAGGATGCCCCGGAACACCCAGGTGCGGACAGTAGGGGATAGGGCACCGACCATCCGCTGGAACAGAGGCTGGAGCACGAACAGGAAGAACACGCCACCAAGTCCGAAGCGGACGGAAGGGGAGAGGGCAATCCGCCCCTGAAAATTCATCCCGTAGTCCACATAGGTCTGCCAGGGCCAGCTGCCGGTGAGCCACTCCAGCAGATAGCTGGTGACCAGCTCAATGCCGGTGGCCACTGCCATGCATCCCAGGAAGATGATGAGCGGCTTCAAGAGCCGCAGCCAGCGGGGCTCCTTTTGCGCCATCAGGCGGTGGAAACACAGGAGAAAGGCCAGCGCCCCCACACCGTAGACCGGGCAGTAGGGTCCGTGGAGGACGCCCCGGTCGGAATATCCCCACTGGTAGACGACCACTTCCAAAAAGACCTCATAGACCCAGCCAATGACCGAATACAGGATAAAATAGAGGAACCAAGCCTCATAGGGCCGCGACTTCTGCTTCATACGCACCTCCCAAACACATTTTTATTATCATACCATATGGGCGCTGAACAGACAAGGACGCGAGGGTGACAAGCGGCGAAAACTATGCTATACTAACACCGCATGATGCGTGGGGATACCACGCAGACTGAAGGAGAGACAAATGGAGAATTACTTTGCAAACGCATTGTCCGCCGATCAGCTGCGATCCATCAGCTCCATCGGCCTTGCCCACATGGGGGACGCGGTATTTGAGCTTCTGGTGCGCACCTGGCTGTGCGCCCACGGAAAAGCCACGGGAAAGGGGCTGCACCGGGCCACGGTGGCGCTGGTGCGGGCGGAGAGCCAGGCGGAGAAGGCCGAGCGGATCCTGCCGCTTTTGTCCGAGGAAGAACTGGCCGTATTCAAGCGCGGCAGAAACGCCCAGGTGCATTCTGTCCCGGCCCATGCCAGCCGTGCCCAGTACAGCGAGGCAACCGCACTGGAGGCACTGCTTGGGTGGCTCTGGCTGCAGGGCCGTACAGAGCGCATCAATGAGCTGTTCTGTGGGATGATGGAGGAATGACCTGATGGCATTGGATGCTGTTTGTTTACAAGCTGTTTTGGAGGAGCTGCGGCCGCAGCTGCTGGGTCTGCGCATCGATAAGGTGCAGCAGCCCGCCCGGGATCAGGTGATTTTGCTGCTGCGGGGAAATCGCAGGCTGCTGCTCAATGCGGGCGCCAATGCGCCCCGCATCCAGCTGACGGACCTGCTGCGGGACAACCCCGCTGAGCCGCCCATGTTCTGCATGCTGCTGCGCAAGCATCTGGTGGGCGCCCGGGTGGCGGATCTTTACCAGCCTCCCCTGGAGCGCATGGTGCGGCTGGAACTGGACATCACCGACGACTTTGGCCGTCCCGGCCGCAGAACGCTGATCCTGGAGGCCATGGGCCGCCGCTCCAATTTGATTTTGTTGGACGAAGAGGGACGGATCATCGACTGTCTGCGCCGGGTGGATGCGGATATGTCCGTTGCCCGGCAGGTGCTGCCGGGACTGTATTACCAGATGCCGGAGAGCACCGGGCGCACGCCGGTACTGGAGGAGACAGAGGAGGGATTCCTGGAAAAGCTGGCCTGCGCGGACCAGGAGCACAAGGCGGACGCGTTCTTGCTGGATCACTACTTCGGCCTTTCTCCCATGATGGCGCGGGAACTGGTGTTCTCTGCCTCGGGAGAGACGGACAGCCGCTTGTTTTCCATGGACGAGTCCCAGCGGCAGCGCCTGTGGGAGGCATTTGCCGGCTATGTAACGGCAATAAAGGAAAATCACTTCACGCCATACTGCCTGCTCCAGAACGGACGTCCCATGGAGATCGCCGCTGTGCCGGTGCGCCAGTACGGCAGCGCCGTGACGCTGGAGCGGTATGAGAGCTTCAGCGCCCTGATGGACGCCTTTTATGAGACCCGGGAGCGGATGGAGCGGACCCGGCAGCGGGGCGCGGAGCTGATCCGTGCGGCCACCACGGCCCGGGACCGGCTGCGCCGGAAGCTGGCCGTGCAGGAAAAGGACTATGAGGCCACCCAGCAGCGCCAGCAGCTGCGGATCTGCGGGGACCTGATCACGGCAAATCTCTACCGCATGGAGCGGGGGCAGACCCGTCTGGAATGTGAGAACTACTATGATCCGGAGGGCGGCTCTATCACCATTTCCCTGGACCCGCTGCTGACGCCCCAGCAGAACGCGGCAAAGTATTATAAAAAATACACCAAGGCAAAGACGGCGGAGCGGTATCTCACGGAGCAGATGGCCATTGCCCGCCGGGACCTGGAGTATCTGGAAAGCGTTCTGGAGGAGATCGCGGAAGCGGAGACGGAGCAGGATTTCCTGGACATCCGGGATGAGCTGCGTCAGGCAGGCTTCCTGCGCAGTCAGGGAAAAGGCAAAAAGGAAATGAAGCGTCAGGCAAAGCCCCGGGAGTTCCGTACCAGCTCCGGATTCCGGGTACTGGTGGGGCGGAACAACCGGCAAAATGACAAGCTGACGCTGAAAGATGCCGACCATCGGGACATCTGGCTGCATACCCAGAAAATCCATGGCTCCCACGTGATCCTCTGCACCGGCGGCGCGGAAGTGGACGAGGACACGATTCTGGAGGCGGCCAAGCTGGCAGCTTTCTATTCTCAGGCCCGTGAGAGCGGCAATGTGCCGGTGGATTATACGCCGGTGCGCTTTGTGAAAAAGCCCTCCGGCGGACGGCCGGGCATGGTGATCTACTCCACCTGCCATACCGTCTATGTGACGCCGGACGCGGCGCTGGTGAAACAATTGCAGATACGCTGAGCATCATCCAGGAGAGGCCATCGGTTACCGGTGGCCTCTTTTAACGCATATTTAATAAATTTCGGTGATTCATTTGTGAAAATCGTCCATTGAAAACCTGATGAAAAGCGGTACAATAAATACTCCGTGAGAAACAAACGTTTGCGAGTCATGGAATATCTGGAAAGAGGGAAGGGGATTACCCGTGTCGTATCATTTTTTGCTGGACTTGGCACTGATCCTGCTGAGCACAAAGGTCCTGGGGATCATCACCAAGAAATTTCAGATGCCCCAGGTGGTGGGGTCGCTGCTGGCGGGTTTGCTGCTGGGCCCTTCCATGCTGAATGTACTGCAGGAAACCGAGTTTTTGGACCAGATCTCTGAGCTGGGCGTGATCGTCATCCTGTTTACCGCCGGTGTGGGCACCAGCATCCAGGATCTGAAGGAATCCGGAAAAGCCGGATTCTGGGTGGCGTTGCTGGGTGTCCTGGCGCCCCTGCTGATGGGCGCCGGCCTGGCCATGGGTGCTGAGCGCTGGGGGCTGATCTCCGCCGGCGGATGGCTGGAGGCGGTGTTTGTGGGCACGATCCTCACGGCCACCTCGGTGAGCATTACGGTGGAGACCCTGCGGGAGCTGGGAAAGCTCAATACCCGCGTGGGCAATACAATCCTGGCTGCGGCACTGATCGACGATGTGCTGGGCCTGGTGGCGCTGACCATCGTCAGCGGCCTGGGCGGAGCATCCGCCAGCATGGCGCTGGTGCTGGGAAAGATCGTGGCGTTTTTCGTGTTTGCAGCTGTGGCAGGCTGGCTTGCGGCGAAGGCTTTTTGCTGGATGATGGCCCGGGCGGACGGGCGAAATCGCCGTCGGTTCACAGTGCTGGCCTTTGTGCTGTGCCTTGTGATGGCCTACTGTGCCGAGGCGTTTTTCGGCGTGGCAGACATCATCGGCGCCTATGTGGCCGGCCTTGCCATTTCCTGCACACCCAAGGCCACCTACATCCAGTCCAAGTTCGAGCCGCTGAGCTATCTGCTGGTCACGCCGGTGTTTTTTGCCAGCGTGGGCATCAGCGCGGATGTGCGGGGCATCGACGGCTCCGTGATGGTATTCACGCTGCTGCTGGTGCTGCTGGCGGTCATATCCAAGGTGGTGGGCTGCGGCCTGGGTGCCAAGCTGTGCGGCTTTACCAATAAAGAGAGCCTGCAGGTGGGCCTTGGCATGACCTGCCGCGGTGAGGTGGCGCTGATCGTGGCCAACCGGGGCCTGGAAATGGGCGTCATCAGCCAGACCATGATGACGCCGGTCATCATCACGGTGGTGGCCTGTTCCATCCTGACGCCGGTGCTACTGAAGCTGGCCTATCGCGGCGAAGGTGCCGGCCGGCTGGAGGAGAGCGGTCTGACGGACCGTGTGGTCAAGCCGGACCAGCTGGATATCCTCTCGGACGAGTTGCTGCAAAAGGATCAGGAGCTGATGAAGCGGCCGTAAGGCAAAAGAAAAAGGACGCTGTATGCGTCCTTTTTCCCTTTGGCTCAGGCTGTGTGGGGGGCGTGCCCCGTGGTCTCCTCGCCGTTTCGGAAGAGCAGTGTGATGCACCAGATTCCGGCCAGACCCACCAGTGCGTAGATCACGCGGGCCAGCACGGCCATCTGTCCGCCGCAGAAAAAGGCCACCGTGTCGAAGCCGAACAGGCCGATGCCGCCCCAGTTGAGGGCACCGATAATGGCCAGGATCAGCGCCAGTTTATCCAACAGCATTTTCTTAACCTCCAGTCTGCCCCATGGCAGGAATTTAAGCCTAGGATGACCCATGGCGCAAAAAATATACATGCCGATTGCGCGGCGGCGGTTTGTAGCGTATAATGAAAAAATCTTGATCGTAATGAAAAAGGAGGACTGGGGATGAACATTGTTTGCCTGGATATGGAGGGCGTCCTGGTGCCGGAGATCTGGATCGCCTTTGCAGAGGCCAGCGGGATCCCGGAGCTCAAGCGGACTACTCGGGACGAGCCGGACTATGACAAGCTCATGCGCTGGCGCCTGGGTGTTTTGAAGGACCACGGTCTTGGATTGAAGCAGATCCAGCAGACCATTGCCGCCATTGACCCGCTGCCCGGTGCCAAGGCATTTTTGGATGCGCTGCGCCGGAGAACGCAGGTGGTCATCCTCAGCGATACCTTTGAGGAGTTTGCCATGCCGCTGATGGAAAAGCTGGGCTGGCCCACCATTTTCTGCAACAGTCTGGTGGTGGCGCCGGACGGGGAAATCACAGACTTCAAAATGCGCTGTGCCCAGTCCAAGCTCACCACGGTAAAGGCGCTGCAGTCCATGGGCTATGATACCATTGCCAGCGGTGACAGCTATAATGATCTGGCTATGATCCAGGCCAGCAAGGCAGGATTCCTGTTCCGCAGCACAGGCGCCATCAAGGCGCAGTATCCTCAGATCCCCGCCTATGAGGAGTATGACGGACTGCTTGACGCGATTTTCAAGGCGCTGTAAAGAATTATGGGAGCGTTTGAATTGCAAAAAGACAGCTTATTTGACGCCGTGGGCTTTTACCCGGCGGATATCCTGCTGCCCCGTGGGGCAGATATGAACAAGTGGGCGGTGATCGCCTGCGACCAGTTTACCTCCCAGCCGGAGTATTGGCAGGCAGTGGAGGAGGAAGTAGGCGATGCCCCCTCCACCCTGCGATTGATCCTGCCGGAGGCCCGCCTGGGCCAGGAGGGGGAAGCGGACGAGATCGCTGCCATCCACAATGCTATGACATCTTATCTGGAGAGCGGCCTGTTCCGCACGCTGCCCCGGTCCATGGTCTATGTGCGCCGTACCCAGACCGATGGCCAGGTGCGGCAGGGCCTGGTGGGTATGGTGGATCTGGAGCGGTACGATTTCACACCCGGCTCCGGCGCGCTGATCCGGGCCACAGAGGGCACCGTGCTCTCCCGCATCCCGCCCCGCATGGCGGTGCGCCGGGGCGCACCGTTGGAGCTTCCCCACGTGATGCTGCTCATCGACGATCCGGGACATACCGTGATCGAGCCTCTGGCGGCGGGGGAGGGGATGGAACCCCTTTATGATTTCGACCTGCTCCAGGACGGCGGCCATTTACACGGCAGTCGATTGACGGAGGCCCAGATGGAGCAGGCTGCCCGGGCTCTGGCCCGTCTTGCCGGCGGGGAGGAGCATCCCATGCTGTTTGCGGTGGGAGACGGCAATCACTCCCTGGCTGCGGCCAAGGCCTGCTATGAAGAGCGGAAAGCGTCTGCGCCAGAGGGGGCGGTGTTGCCGGAGCGGTTTGCGCTGGTGGAGGTGGTGAACTGCCACGACATGGCGCTGACCTTTGAACCCATCCACCGCTGCCTGTTCGGCGTGGAGCCGGAGGAGGTGCTCTCTGCGCTGCTGGCTTATTATCCCGGCGCCCATCGAGGCGAGGGAGAGGGGCACACGGTCTCCTTTACCTGGTCAGGCGGCAGCGGGACCATCACGGTTCCCGACCCCCGTGCTCACTTGGCGGTGGGGACGCTTCAGACGTTCCTGGATGACTATCTTGCTTCCCATGGGGGCAGACTGGATTATATCCACGGGGAGGAGGCGGCCCGGAGCCTGGGCCGCCGGAGCGGAAATCTGGCCTTTTGCCTGCCTGCCATGGAAAAGTCTCAGCTGTTCCCCACGGTCATGGCGGACGGCGTGCTGCCCAGAAAGGCGTTTTCCATGGGAGAAGCCCGGGACAAGCGGTATTATGTGGAGGCACGGCGCCTGCACTGAAAAAGAGCGGATCGCAATGTCGATCCGCTCTTTCCTTTTGCAGCAGGGCATGGTATAATCATACTAAAGAAGAGGCGCGCTTTGCTGAATGATTTGGCGATTATGCCAAAGCGGGAGAGAGGAGGCTCCTATGGTACGGCTGCTGCAGGAGGCGTTCTATCTGGGCGGGAGCGTGGCGCTGGTATGGCTGGTGCTGCTGCCCGCGGTGGTTTTGCTGGCGGTATGTGCGGTGTACATTTTGGCGGAGACGTTTCATGACATCTGGAAACGCCGGGGCTGGTCCTGACCCCGGCGGAAACGGGGCCTTGGAGAAATCCGGGGCCCCACTTTTCTGCGTGGGCCAGCTGTGGTATAATAACCGAAGCGGCTATGATCTCCTGATTTCAGCCGTTTTTTGTGCCCTTTGCGGGGCAGCATGATAAGCCGGGCTGACCCGGAGAGAGGATGGATCGTATGGTTTGGGAGCGGGAGGCACCGGCAAAGATCAATTTGACACTGGATATTCTGGGACGTCGGCCGGACGGGTATCACGAAATGCTTATGGTGATGCAGACGGTGTCCCTGTGCGATACAGTGCAGGTAGAGGAGACAGAAGAGGGGTTCCGGCTGGAGAGCGGCCTGGGTCTTCCTGCGGGGAAGAAGACATTGGAGCAGCAGGCGGCGGAGGCCTTTTTCCAGGCGGCGGGGCTGCCGGTGCCGGGACTTTGCGTCCGCCTCATCAAGCGCACGCCTGCCTATGCGGGCATGGGCGGCGGCAGCGCGGATGTGGCGGCGCTGCTGCGGATTCTGCGGGACCACTGGTGCCCGGATATGACCGATGCAAAGCTGGAGGAGATCGGGCTGACGGTAGGCAGCGATGTGCCCTTCTGTCTGCGGGGCGGCACGGCACTGGCAGAGGGCAGGGGAGAGGTGCTGACGGACCTTGCACCGCTGCCGCCGTGCTGGATCGTGGTGTGCAAGCCCGATTTCGGCATTCCCACGCCCACGCTCTTTGCCCGGGTGGACGACGCGCCCATCACCTGCCGGCCCGATACGGCTGGCATGCAGGCCGCGCTGGATGAGGGGGATCTGACCGGTGTGGCGTCCCGGCTTTGCAACGTCTTTGAATCGGCGCTGCCGGCAGAGTACGGCCAGGTATTTGCCATCAAGGAAAAGCTGATGGAGCTGGGCGCCATGAACGCAGCCATGAGCGGCTCCGGCCCCACCGTGTTCGGCTTGTTCCGGGCCGAAGAGACGGCCCGGCAGGCGGCGCTGACCTTGCAGCAGACGTATCGGGAAACGTACTGTGTCTGCCCGGTGGGCAAGCTCCGTTGATTTTTTTGTATCAGAAGGTATAAAAAGGAAAATGGGTGTCCATGCTTTCGGTAAGAGAGGCAACAAAACGAAAGTGAGGGACACAAATGAAAACCATGGCTTCTGCGGCAAAGTCCAAACTGCCGCTGGTATTTTTGGCGCTGCTGTCGGCGCTGCTGCTGACGGGCGTCGTCAGTCTGGGGGCTCAGGCGGGCCTGGCGGACCGGGTGGTGCGGCTGCATGTGCTGGCCAATTCCGATTCTGAGGAGGATCAGGCGCTCAAGCTCCGGGTGCGGGATCAGGTGCTCTCCCAGGCAGAACAGCTTCTCACCGGCACGGCAGACCGGGCGGAGGCGGAGGAAGTGCTGGCCCAGGCGCTGCCGGACCTGAAAGAGACGGCGGCATCCGTCATTGCGGCGGAGGGCTATGACTATGACGTGGAAGTGCGGCTGGAGGAGACGGCCTTTCCCACCAAGGAGTATGACGGCTTTGCTCTTCCTGCGGGAGAGTACCTAGCTCTGCGGGTGCTGATCGGGGAGGCACAGGGCCAGAACTGGTGGTGCGTGGTGTTTCCGCCCCTGTGTGCTGCTGCGGCGGAGGATGTGCCGGAGGCCGCCCAGGCTGCCGGACTCAGCGCGGAGCAGGTGCGGCTGATCACGGAGGAAAACGGCGCCTACAAGCTGAAATTCAAGGCGGTGGAGTTGTGGGAGCAGCTGGGGAGCCTCTGGGAAAAATAAGAGCAAACATAATAAAGAGCCCGTCCCATAAATTGGGACGGGCTCTTTTGCTGCGGGCGCTCAGCCCTCCAGCTTGGCGTTGCACTTAGCCAGGAACTTTTCGTTTTTGATGATGGCGCGGGTGTGGACACCGGAGCCGATGGGGCCCCGCTCGTCCCAGGCGCGGACGGCAAAGTCCACCATCTTGCCGTTTTCGGACACGGCGGTGATCTCAGCCTCGGCCCAGACCTCCATGCCCACGGGGGTGGGAGCGTCGTGGCTCACTTCCAGACGGGTGCCCACGCTGCCCAGGCCCTCCTCCAGGAAGGACTGCAGGCACGTCATTGCAGCGTTTTCCATGAGAGCGCACATAAACGGGGTGCCGAACACCGGCAGAGCGCCGGAGCCAACGGCGGCGGCGGTCAGCTCCTGGGTGACAGGCTGATGCAGCTGGCATTTTGTTCCGATGACGATCATAGGGATTCCTCCAAATTCAGCAGTATAAAAGGAAACGGCGCTTCGAGGAAGCGCCGTTTTCCAAAACAAAATCAGATACCCAGCTCCGTCCAGAGATCGTTGTACAGCGTCAGCGTCTCAGAGGGCAGGTTCTCATACAGAGTGCAGCGGTCCAGCACCTCGCTGGGAGCGGCCATGATCTCGTAGAGGCCCATGTCCAGAGGCTCACCGTAGGTCTCCTCGTAGTAGGCGGGGTAGGACTCCAGCGCCTCGGCGTTGGGAGAGGCGTACCAGATATAGTCCATGTTGGCCAGGTTGGACTCGGTGGAGGCGATGAAGTTGATCCAGGCCTCGGCCTCCTCCTTGTGCTGTGCGTTCTTCAGAACGCACATGGCGTCCACGAACCAGTTGGAGCCTTCCTCAGGCACCACGTAGGCAAGGTCGGGGTTGTTCTCCAGCATGGTCAGGTAGTCGCCGGCGTAGTACATGGCGATGGCAGCGTTGCCGCCCTCCATCTTCTGGAACACCTCGTCCATGACGAAGGCCTGATACACGCCCTTTTCCTTGGCGGAGGCCAGCAGCTCATAGGCCTCGCGGATCTGGGCTTCATCAGTGGTGTTCAGATCGTAGCCCAGGTCCAGCAGCGCGGCGGCCAGGGCGTCGCGGGAGTTGCGGATCATGAGCACATTGCCCGCGTACTTCTCGTCGAACATGGCGTCCCAGCTGGTGATGGGCTCATCCACCATGGTGGTGTTGTAGATGATGCCCAGGGTGCCCCAGGTGTAGGGAACGGTGTACTTGTTTTCGGGATCGAAGCTCAGGTTCTTGTAGCGGTCGTCGATCTTCTCGTAGTTGGGGATGTTGTCATAGTTGAGCTCCGCCAGCATGTCCTCGGCAATGAGCCGGGCGATCATATAGTCAGAGGGGACGATGACGTCGTAGTCGCCGGCGCCGGTCTTCAGTAGGGAATAGAGGGCTTCGTTGCTTTCGGCCGTCTGGTAGTTGACCTTGATGCCGGTTTCTTCCTCAAATTGATAAATCAGATTCTCATCGATGTATTCACCCCAGCTGCACACGTTGACGACCCGCTCTTCTTCGCTGCTGCCGCAGCCGGTCAGGGTCATGGCGGCCACCATCATCATGGCAAGGGCCAAGGCAAGTGTCTTTTTCAATTGATCATTCCTCCAGTATTTCTCCTAAAATCTATCTCAAGGCCGATGGGCCATGGGACCTCAGATGCGCCGCATCTCCCGGCGGCGTTCCTGCCGTGCCTCGCGGATGTTCACGATGGCCAGCAGGATCAGCACGGTCACGAACAGCAGCGTGGAAATGGCGTTGATCTCCGGGCTGACCCGCTTTTTGGTCATGCCGTAAATGGTCATGGCCAGGGTGGAAGCGGAGGAGCCGGCGGTGAAGTAGCTGATGACGAAGTCGTCAATGCTCATGGTGAAAGCCGTGAGAGCACCGGAGACGATACCGGGCTTGATCTCCGGCAGGATGACCTTGAAGAAGGCCTGCATCCAGGTGCAGCCCAGGTCCTGGGCGGCGTCCACCAGGTTCTTGTCCATTTGCCGCAGCTTGGGCCCCACGGACAAAATGACGTAGGGGATGTTGAAGCTGACGTGGGCGATCAGCAGCGTGCCGAAGCCCATGGTCAGCCGGGTAGGCAGACGGATCAGGGACTGGACGCCATTGAACCAGGCGGCAAAGTCGCCCCAGAAGCTGAAGAACGCCACGAAAAACAGGCACAGAGAAACGCCCGTGACGATATCTGCGTTCATCATGGGGATGTTATTGACGGTCATCAGCGGCTCCCGCACCCGGCGGCGCATGGAGTAAAAGCCGATGGCGGCAAACGTACCGGCCACCGTTGCGATGGCCGTAGCCAGCAGGGACACCAGCAGCGTGGTGTAGACGCTTTGCATGATGAGCCGGTCATGGAGCAGCTTTCCATACCACTCCAGGGAAAAGCCCTTCCATACGGTATTGCTGTTGCCGGCGTTGAAAGAGAAGATGATGAGCAGGACGATGGGTGCGTACAAAAAGACGAACACCAGCACCATGAAAAGGCGGTTGAGCGCAGAATTGTTCTTTTTCACAGCATCACCGCCTGTTCCTCGCCCTCACCGAAGCGATTCATCACCCACATGCACACGACCACGATCACCATCATCACGAGAGAGATGGCCGCGCCCAGCTGGGGGTTGTAGGCATTGCCCATGAACTGCTGCTCGATCAGGTCGCCCAGCAGCAGCTCCGTGCCGCCGCCCAGCATCTTGCTGATGGCGAACGTGGACACGGAGGGCACGAACACCATGGTGATGCCGGAGAGCACACCGGGCAGGCTCAGGGGCAGGATCACCCGCCGGAACACCTGGAAGGTGTTGGCGCCCAGGTCCCGCGCCGCCTCGATCAGGGAGTGGTCCAGCTTGATGATGACCGAGTAGATGGGCAGGATCATGAAGGGCAGATAGTTGTAGACCATACCCAGCACCACGGCGCCCTGGGTATTGAGCATCTGGAAGTGGGTGATGGGCGTGTAGGCGGCTGGATCGGCCGCAAAGTGCATGGCAATGGTGTTGTAGAGATCAATGAGCCCGATGTTCTGGAAGAACTGGTTCAAAAGGCCGTTGTTTTCCAGGATGGACATCCAGGAGTAGGTGCGCAGCAGGAAGTTCATCCACATGGGCAGCATGATGAGCACCATGCCCACCCGCTGGAACCGCCGGCCCTCCTTGCTCATGATATAGGAGATGGGGTAGCCGATCAGCAGGCACACCAGCGTAGCGATGAGCGCCAGCTTGAACGAGCGGGCAAACACCACCGCATAGGTGCCCATACGGGTGAAGTTTGCAAAGGTGAAGCCGCCGTCAGCGGTGGAAAAGGCGTAGATGACCACCATGATGATGGGAGCCACCACGAAAAGCGCCATCCAGACCACATAGGGGACGGCGAACCAAGAGAGCTTATTCCGCATCCTCGCTCTCCTCCTCGTCCTCCACTTCCAGTGTGGCGTCGTCTAGCTCGTCGTATTCCTCGGAGAAGGAGGAGTAGTCACCGAACATACCGGAATACTGGCTCTTCTTCATGACGTGGATGCCGTCGGGGTCGATCTTGATGCCGATGCGCTCACCCTCGGGGCAGTGGTCCGTGGTCTGGATCAGCCACTTGAAGCCCCGGAAATCCACGATGATGTCGTACTGCATGCCCTTGAAGGTGACGGAGGTGACCGTGCCGGTCAGCTGGCCCTGCTCCACGGGGACGATGTCGATGTCCTCGGGGCGGATGACCACGTCTACCGGCTCGTTTTCGGCAAAGCCGCCGTCCAGGCAGGGGAACTCCCGGCCGTACATCTTCACGCACTTGTCCCGCACCATAATGCCGTCGATGATGTTGGACTCGCCGATGAAGTCCGCCACGAAGGCGTTTTTGGGCTCGTTGTAGATGTCCTCGGGGGTGCCGATCTGCTGGATGGAGCCCTTGTCCATGACCACGATGGTGTCGGACATGGTGAGGGCTTCTTCCTGATCGTGGGTGACATAGATAAAGGTGATGCCCACCTGCTGCTGGATGCGCTTGAGCTCGATCTGCATATCCTTGCGCAGCTTCAGATCCAGGGCGCCCAGAGGCTCGTCCAGAAGCAGTACCTTGGGACGGTTTACCAGGGCGCGGGCGATGGCCACGCGCTGCTGCTGGCCGCCGGAGAGAGCGTCGGGCTTGCGGTTTTCAAAGCCCTTGAGGCTGATGATCTCCAGCATCTCCATGACTCGCTCGTGGATCTCCTTTTCCGGGATCTTCACCTTTTTCTTCCCGGAGGGATCAGCAGGGTCCGGCCGGCGCTGCATGCGCAGGCCAAAGGCAATGTTTTCAAAGACGTTCAGATGGGGAAACAGGGCATACTTCTGGAATACCGTGTTGATCTGGCGCCGATAGGGCGGAACGTCATTAATCCTCACACCGTCGAACAGCACGTCTCCCGACGTAGGCGTCGCGAAACCACCGATGATCCGCAGCGTGGTGGTCTTACCGCACCCGCTGGGTCCGAGCAATGTGAGGAATTCTTTGTCGTTGATATAAAGATTGATGTTGTTGAGAACCGGCTCATCGTCGTACGCCATGCAAAGATCACGCAGGCGAATCAACTCTTTGGACATATATCCTCCCCCATTTCATCATAAAAAATTGATTAAAATGAAACGCCTCTTTTCTCTGTTGAGGGGGAACCTTTCTCGTCGAAATTCAGCAATTATGAATGATATCGGAAGCGTCCCGAAATGTCAAGAGATTGGGGGAAAATCCCCTGTTAAATATGGGGGAAATATTTCTCCCGGAAGGGGATCTCCGCCACGGTGAACGTCTTGCCCCGCAGATAGCTGAGGATTCCCGCGTCTGTGGGCAGAGGGAAGGAGAGCTTGTAGGAGTAAAGAGCCTGGCGGGTCTCGCCGTAGCGGCGGTTCACATCGCCCCGGCCGTACTTGCCGTCTCCCAGCAGCGGGCAGCCCAGATGGGCCATGGACACGCGGATCTGATGGGTGCGTCCGGTAAGCAGGCGGCACTCCACCAGGGAGAGCGGCCCACGGGTCTCCAGGGTCTTGTAGAGGGTGACGGCGGTCTTGCCGCCGGGAACGGGCCGGGAGTGGAAGTAGACCTGCTTTTTGACCTCATCTTTAAATAGGAAGCCCTCCACCTTGCCGGCGGCAGGATTGGGCCGGCCCACGGTGATGCACAGGTAGGACTTTTCCAGCTCGTGGTCCCGGATCTTTTCATTGAGGATGCGCAGCGTCTCCGCGTTTTTCGCGGCGATGACGATGCCGCCGGTGTTGCGGTCGATCCGGTTGCAAAGGGCGGGGGCAAAGGCATTTTCCCACTTGGGGTTCCATTCCCGTTTCTGGTAAAGGTAGGCCTGGATGTGGTTGATGAGGGTATTGACCTTCTCCGTCTCGTCGGCGTGGACCACCAGACCGGGGCGCTTGTTCACCAGCAGCAGATTCTCATCCTCGTAGACGATGTCCAGCTGGGGGGAGAAGAGGGTGAGGAACATGTTTTCCTCAGAGGGCTTGTCAAAAAACTCATCATTGATATATAATTGAAGAATGTCGCCGGCTGCAAGCCGCGTGTCCCGCTTGGAGCCCTTGCCGTTGACCTTGATCCGCTTGAGCCGGATGTACTTTTGCAGCAGGGCGGGGGGCAGCAGCGGCAGGTTCTTGGCCACAAAGCGGTCCAGCCGCTGGCCGGCGTCATTTTTCCCGATGGTGAATTCCCGCATGATATCCTCCCGTTGGAAAGTTTCACCTTATCATACCCGTTTGCGCCCGGGTTGTAAAGCGATGGGCGAAAGAATTTTCTGGAAAGAGAGCGAATAAAGACCATGAGCCAGCAAAAGCGAGACAAAAAGCAGACCGGCCGGGTAAACTATATCTGGGTGCTGGGCGGCGGATACCTTATTTATACTGCCATCCAGCTGTTCAGAAATCTCCCTCAGGCACCTCAGCCGACGGTGAACATCATCGGCGGCACGGTCTTCACCGTGGCAGGTGCGTGGATGCTGTGGCGGGAGTGGAAGGCCTATCGTTATGGCGTGGAGCACATCGATGACCCGGACAGCTGGACCGACGAGACAGAGCTGTCCGAAGAACCGGAGGAAGAAGAGAAAGGGGGACAGCCGTGAACGTGGAGGCGCTGTGCGCTGCGGTGTGGGAGGCGGAGCAATGGATCTCCCGCTTTACCCGCCGGGATTACCCGGATGCGTTCCGGGAGTATATGGAGCGGTTTGGCCCCCTGTACGCGCAGGCAGTCCGGGATACGGACGGGGACGAGGAAAAGCTCCGTGCCCTTTCCGTCGCATTGGTGGATGCCCTGGAGGCCGGGTGGAAGCGGCAGCGCTTCTGGAACCGCAAGGCTGCCAAGATCAATGAAAAGCAGGTGCTGGTGGATTACCTTTCCCCCATGCTGCTGGAGCTGCCGGACCCCATGTGCGGCCGTCTTGCAGGTATGCTGCGGCAGGAGTGGGCGGACCGCTGGCCGGCGGACACCTACCACATCACCACCTACGAGGTGATCCGCAGCGGGTTCCGCTTCGCCATCATGGGCATCGACCTGGAACGCAAGCACCTGGACCCTGAAAAAGACAAGCGGTAAAAAGAAATCCGGAAGAAATTGAAAAAACTGTTTGACAACGGGTAGTCCATCTATTATAATACTACTCGTGTCATTGCGAGGTAGCTTATGCTTTTAGATGTAAAACCGATTTTGCGTGATCCCAGTACACGCCTGCCGTTCCGCTTTTCCATGGATCTTTCTGATCTGGAATTTTCCGGCCGGTATCCCGTCAGCCGTGAGGTGACGGTAGAGGGCGAGGCGTACAGCAGCGCCGATGTGCTGCATCTGGACCTGACGGCCCGCACGACGCTGGATGCGGTGTGCGACCGCTGCGGCAAGGCATTTTCCCAGGACAAGGAAGTGCCGTACAGCTGTATGCTGGCCCAGGAGCTTCAGGACGAGGACAACGACGAGATCGTGTTGCTGGAGCAGGACAAAGTGGATGTGGGCGAGCTGGCCCGCACCGCGTTCATTCTCGGAATGGACACCAAAACTCTGTGTTCGGAAGATTGTAAAGGACTGTGCCCCAGGTGTGGTGCTGATCTGAACCTCGGCCCCTGTTCCTGTAAAAAGGAGCAAGACCCGCGGCTGGCAGTCCTGGCCAAGCTTTTGGAGAACAAATAAAGGATAAAATAAGGACGGGCTTGACCTCCCGCGCCTTTGAAAGATCAAGGAGGTGTCATAATGGCAGTACCTAAGGGAAAAGTATCCAAAGCAAGACGCGACAAGCGGCGCAGCTCTCACTGGAAGCTGGATATGCCCGGTCTCGTTGCATGCCCCAAATGCGGTGCGCTGCACCTGCCTCACAGAATGTGCCAGGAGTGCGGTACTTACAATGGCCGTGAGGTCAAGGTTGTGAAGTCCGTCGTCGCGAAATAAGGCACGATTGCATGCTTGCTTTAGGAGGGAAGAGAAAGCTCTTCCCTCCTTGCTTTTTGTCTTGCTATCCCGCCTGTGGGCGGGTATAATAAAGTTGGTTTTTTATGAGAACAAAGGAAAGGAAGTGAGCGCTGATGAAACCTGTGGTTGCCATTGTGGGGCGTCCCAATGTGGGCAAGTCCATGCTGTTCAACAAGCTGATCGGCAAGCGGCTTTCCATCGTGGAGGATACGCCCGGCGTCACCCGGGACCGCATCTATGGGGAGACGGACTGGAACGGCCGGAAGTTCACCCTCATCGACACCGGCGGCATCGAGCCCCGCACCGATAATATGATCCTGGAGTTCATGCGTCAGCAGGCCCAGATCGCCATTGACAACGCAACGGTCATCGTGTTTTTGACGGATATCAAGACGGGCCTCACCGCCTCCGACCAGGAGGTGGCCTCCATGCTGCTGCGCAGCGGCAAGCCCATCGTGCTGGCGGTGAACAAAATGGACTCCACCGGTGCTACCGACCCGGATTTTTACGAGTTCTATAATCTGGGCCTGGGCGACCCCATCGCCGTCTCCGCTGTCCACGGCCACGGCACCGGCGATCTGCTGGACGCCTGCGTGCAGTATTTCCCGCCGGAGGAGGAAGAGGAGGAAGAGGACGACGCCATCAAGGTGGCCGTCATCGGCAAGCCCAACGCGGGCAAGTCCTCTCTGGTGAACAAGATCCTGGGAGAGGAGCGGGTCATCGTCTCCGATGTGGCCGGCACCACCCGGGACGCCATCGACTCCCGGTTTGAAAACGACAAGGGCACCTTCGTGTTCATCGATACGGCCGGCATCCGCCGCAAGTCCAAGGTGGAGGAGGAGATCGAGAAGTACTCCGTCCTCCGTGCCACCATGGCCATCGAGCGCAGCGATGTGTGCCTCATTATGATCGATGCCACCGAGGGCGTCACCGAGCAGGACACCAAGGTGGCGGGGCTTGCCCATGAGGCGGGCAAGGCCAGCATCATCGTCATCAACAAGTGGGACCTGGTGGAAAAAGACGGTAAGACCATGGACAAGATGCGGGAAAAGGTGCGCCAGGACCTGGCGTTCATGCCCTATGCGCCCATCCTGTTCATCTCCGCCAAGACCGGCCAGCGGGTGGACCGGCTGTTTGAGCTCATCGACTATGTGTCCAACCAGGCTTCTACCCGCATCACCACCGGCATGCTCAACAACGTCCTGGCAGATGCGCAGACCCGCGTGCAGCCGCCTTCCGACAAGGGCCGCCGGCTGAAGATCTACTATATGACCCAGGTGGGCATCCGCCCGCCCCACTTTGTCATTTTCTGCAATGACGCGCGTTTGTTCCATTTCTCTTACCAGCGGTATATCGAAAACTGTATCCGCAATACCTTCGGTTTGGAGGGCACGCCCATCATTCTGTCCATCCGGCAGAAGGGCGACAAGGAGGAGTGATGTTTATGAGCGGCGGAGTGGCCGATGCCGTGATCTATGCGGTTCCGTCCGGGGCTGAGCTGGCGCTGCTGCTGGCCGTGGTGGCGGTCGGCGCGTATTTTCTGGGCTGCTTCAATGGTGCGGTCATCGTCTCCAAGTATATTCTTCGGGATGATGTCCGCAACCACGGCAGCGGAAACGCAGGACTCACCAATTTCTACCGCACGTTTGGCGGTCCGCTGACGTTTGGGGTCATCATGTGTGATGTGCTGAAGGCGGTCATTGCCGTATTGCTGGGCCAATGGCTGTTCGGGGGGCTGATTTTCGGCAAATACTGGGCGGCGCTGTGGTGCCTGCTGGGCCACATGTTCCCGTGCATGTTCCACTTCAAGGGCGGCAAGGGCATCCTCTCCGGCGGCACCATCGCCCTGATGCTGGACTGGCGCATTGCCCTGGTGGTATGGGGCGGCTTTTTGATCCTGGCCATCCTGACCCGTTATGTGTCTTTGGGCTCTGTATGGGCTGGAGCCAGTTTCCCCTTTATCTCCTGGTATTGCTATCCCGACCCGGTGATCGTGGTGCTGGCCTTTATCACCGGCGGTCTGGTGGTCTGGCAGCACCGGGGCAACATCCAGCGGCTCATTCACGGCAACGAAAGTAAGTTCAGCTTCCATCGCAAAAAGGAGGGGTCCTCATGAAAGCGGTAGTCGTCGGCAGCGGCGGCTGGGGCACGGCGCTCAGTCAGGTGCTGTGTGATAACGGCCATGATACCTGGCTCTGGTCCCACAATCCCGGCAAGGCCGCGGAAATGGAACAGACCCGGGAAAATCCCCTGCTCAAGGGCGTGAAACTGCCGGATGCCCTGCATATCACCGGCGATCTTGACTGCCTGCAGGGGGCGGATCTGGTGGTGTGCGCTGCGCCGTCCTTTGCGGTGCGTGAGACCGGGCGGAAAATCGCCCCTTACCTGACGGAAAAAACGGTGCTGGTGAGCGTATCCAAGGGCATCGAACGGGATACCAACCTGCGCATGAGTCAGGTCCTGCAGGAAGAAACGAAAAATATCTGTAAAGTGGTAGCACTTTCTGGCCCTTCCCATGCAGAGGAAGTGGGCATTCGCCTGCCTACCGGCTGCGTCTCCGCCTGCCCGGACCGGGCGGCGGCCCGATTCGTGCAGGATGCGTTCATGAACGACTATTTCCGCATCTACACCAGCTATGATATCATAGGGGTGGAGCTGTCCGGCGCCATGAAAAACGTGGTGGCCCTCAGCTGCGGCATCTGCGCGGGACTGGGGTTCCAGGACAATACCAAGGCGCTGCTCATGACCCGGGCCATGGCGGAACTGACCCGCCTGGGCGAGCAGCTGGGCGGTACCCGCCGCACCTTCGGCGGACTTGCCGGCATGGGCGATCTGATCGTCACCTGTACCTCCATGCACTCCCGGAACAACCGGGCAGGTATCCTCATCGGTCAGGGCAAAACCGTAGAGGAGGCCATGAAAGAGGTAGGCGCCGTGGTGGAGGGCTACTATGCCGCCGAGAGCATCTGCCAGCTGGCTGAAAAAGAGGGGGTAGAGCTGCCCATCTGCAATTGTGCCTATGAGGTCCTGTACCAAGGCAAGGACGCCCGCTCGGTGGTCAGTGAGCTGATGGGCCGGGCAAAAAAGGACGAGCTGTTGGAGCGCACCTGGATGTAAAGCATAATAAAAAATCGGAGCTGCAGAAAGCAGCTCCGATTTTTTGCTATTTTTGGTTAAAAGAAAATCCCGGACAAAAGTCCGGGATTTTGTTTGTCCAAGTTAGACCGCTCTGGTGACCTTACCGGAACGCATACACCGGGTACAAACATACACATGGCGGGGGGAACCGTTGACGATCGCCTTCACACGCTTCACATTGGGCTTCCAGGGACGATTGGAACGCCGGTGAGAGTGAGAGACCTGAATGCCAAAGGTAACGCCCTTATCGCAGAACTCGCACTTAGCCATCCGTTGCACCTCCTTGCTGTTGCGTACTTCCGTGCCGCTTTTCACAAGCACAGCTGATATCATAACAGAAAGAGAGAGAAAATGCAAGAAGAAATTTCAAAAAAATACAAGGAATTTTCAAGAGCCTTCCAGAGGGGCGGAGTAGGGGGAAAGTGTTGCGAAAACAGGGGATTTCATATATAATAAAAAGCAGTTTCCCAACGGATATTTTTTAACCTCCCAGCCGGGCGTTCGCGTTGTCCCGGATGGGGGTGAGGGCGCCTTTGCGCCGGAAAGGTGAAGATGCGCGATGTATGAAAAGGGCCTGAAGGTCACAGATTTTGTCTCATTTTTCGGTCTGGAAGTACTCAACCGGGGCAGCGACTATGAAACGGCGCTGCTGACCATCACGGATGTGAACCGCCCTGGACTGCAGTTCCATGACTTTTATGATTATTTTGACCCCCGCCGCCTGCAGGTGATCGGCAAGGCGGAGGTGACATACCTCAAAAGCCTGTCGGATGAGCAGCGGCGCAAGTGCTTTGACGACCTGTTCCTTTACGATATCCCCGCGCTGGTGATCTCCCGGGGACTGGATTGCTTCCCGGAGTGTCTGGAGAGCGCCGAGCAGCACGAAAAGACCATTTTGCGCACGGAGGAGACCACGGTGGACTTCACCAGCCACGCCATCGAGTATCTCAACCGGGCGCTGGCTCCCTGCGTCACCAGGCACGGCGTTCTGCTGGACATTTACGGCGAGGGCGTCATGATCACCGGCGACTCCGGCGTGGGCAAGAGTGAGACCGCCATCGAGCTCATCATGCGCGGCCACCGCCTGGTGGCGGACGACGCCGTGGAACTGCGGCGCATTTCCAACCAGCTCATCGGCACGGCGCCGGAGGTGATCCGTCACTATATCGAGCTGCGGGGCATCGGCGTCATCGATGTGCGGCAGCTGTTCGGTATGCGGACGGTGAAAACGGAGTCCCAGCTGGACCTCATCGTCCATCTGGAGCCGTGGGATCAGACCAAGTTTTATGACCGGCTGGGTATTGAAGATCATTTTACGGAGATCATGGATGTGAAGGTGCCCATCGTCACCATTCCCGTCCGGCCCGGACGGAACCTGGCCAGCATCGTGGAGGTGGCGGCGCTCAATAACCGTCACCGCCGCTATGGCTATAACGCGGCCCAGGAGCTTGCCCGCCGGGTGGACCAGCGGGCGGATGCCGGAAGCCGCGGTCAGGGCTGAGAGGAGGAATCGTCATGGCATATATTGGAATCGATGTAGGCGGCACCAACCTCAAGGCAGGACTGGTGGATGAAAACGGAACGATCCTGGCGGTGGAGCGGGTGCCTCTGGATTTCCAGGGAGCGGAATCGTTTGCCGCCACCCTTGCAGATCTTGCCCGCAAGGTGATGGGGCAGGCGCAGGCGGACTATGTGGGCGTGGGCCTGCCCGGCGCTGTGGACGGCGGACACGTGCGCTTTACCACCAACATCCCCATGCAGGATGTGCCCCTGGAAACGCTGTTCCGCCGTCATCTGGATCTTCCGCTGTTGCTGGGCAACGACGCGGACTGCGCGGCAGTGGGAGAGTACTTCGGCGGCGCGGGACGAGGGACCCAGGACTTTGCGGTGGTCACGCTGGGCACCGGCGTGGGCACGGGACTCATTTTGAATGGAAAGCTGCGCTGCGGAGACGCCTCCAGTGAGGGCGGCCACCTGACGGTGGTGCACGGCGGCGAGCTGTGCAATTGCGGCCGCCGTGGATGCTGGGAGCGCTATGCCTCTGCCACGGCCCTCATCCAGCAGACGAAGGCTGCTATGGACACTCACCCGGAGAGCCTGCTGCATACCCTGGCGGCCCAGCAGGGCGGCGTGGAGGGCCGCACGGCGTTTGACGCTGCCCAGGCGGGAGACGAGACTGCTTTGGAGGTTTGCCGGATGTACGTGGAGTACCTGGCAGACGGCGTGGTGAGCCTGGTGAACCTGCTGCGGCCGGAGGCGGTGGCCATCGGCGGCGGCGTCGCTGCCGCGCCGGAGGCGCTGCTGCTGGAGCCTCTGCGCCGGATCGTGGAGACGGAGAGCTTTGCCTGCCATGGAGGCCGCAGCACCCGGATCTTGCGGGCGGAGCGGGGCAACGACGCAGGCATCATCGGCGCGGCCTTCCTGGGACGCGTACTTTGAATGGACAGGAGCAGCCAATATGGAGTGGTTTGAAGAACTGGATCAATGGACGGCATCCTATCTGCCGGATCTGGAGATGACGGCGGAGGAGCCCATGAGCCGCCATACCTCTTTCCGGATCGGAGGACCTGCCCGGCGCATGGCGTTTCCCAAGCGGCCTGAGCAGGTGGTGCTGCTGGTGGACTTTGCCCGCCAGTGCGGCGCCCGGCCGCTGGTGATCGGCAACGGCACGAATCTGCTTTGCCCGGATCAGGGACTGGACCGTCTTGTGATCGATTTGTCGGCAGGACTGACGGAGCTGGAGAAGGGACAGGAGAGCGGCACTATCCGTGCTGCCTGCGGCGTTCCTCTAGCCCGTCTTGCGTCCTTTGCCTGCGACCTGGGGCTGACGGGGCTGGAATTTGCCCATGGCATCCCGGGGACGCTGGGCGGTGCCTTGGCCATGAACGCCGGCGCTTACGGCGGAGAGATGTGCCAGGTGGTGGAGCGCGTGCATGTGCTCTTCCCGGACGAGGGGATCCGCCTGCTCACCGGGGAGGAGATGAACTTCCGCTATCGCGGCAGTCTCCTCACGGACCGGCCTGACGCAGTGGCTCTGGATGCCGTGGTGCGCCTGGCACCCGGGGATAAAGAATCTATCCGGGCGCAGATGCGGGAGCTGATGGGGCGCCGGAAGGCCAGCCAGCCCCTGGAGTATCCCAGTGTCGGCAGCACCTTCAAGCGGCCTGCGGGCCATTTTGCCGGTACGCTTATCGACCAGTGCGGCTTGAAAGGGCTGATGGTGGGCGGCGCCCAGGTCAGCGAAAAGCACGCGGGCTTCGTCATCAACCGGGGCGGCGCCACCTGCGCCGACGTGCTGGCGCTGATGGAGCAGGTACGCCAGCGGGTGCTGGATGCCACCGGCGTCACGCTGGAGCCGGAAGTGCGGATCGTGGAGTAAGGAGGGCACCGCTTTGGAAATTTTGATCATCTCCGGCCTTTCCGGTGGAGGCAAGAGCAAGACGGCCTCATTCCTGGAGGATATGGGCTTTTATATCGTGGACAACATGCCTGCGGCCATGATCCTGAAATTCGCGGAGTTCTGCGCCGCAGGCTCCAGCCGCTACCAGCGGGTGGCGCTGGTGTACGACGTGCGTACCGCCAGCTCCTTTACGGAGCTTTTTGATGTGCTGGATACCCTCAAGACCATGGATGGCCAGTGCCGGATGCTGTTTTTGGAGGCGTCCCCTGAGACCATCATCAAGCGCTATAAGGAGACCCGCCGCCGCCACCCCCTCAGTGACGGCACGATGTCCCTGGAGGCTGCGGTGGAGAAGGAGCGGGAGCTGCTTGCCCCGGTCCGGGAGCGGGCGGATTTCGTGATCGATACGTCCAAGACCTCCACAGCCCAGCTGCGGATGGAGCTTTTGCGCATCTTTGAGGGGAAAGATGAAAAGGGCGGACTTTCCGTGACCGTTGCGTCCTTTGGCTTCAAGTACGGCCTGCCCCTGGAGGCAGACCTGATTTTTGATGTGCGCTTCATGCCCAACCCCTTCTACATTGACGAGCTGCGTCACCAGACAGGCCTGGACGACGCGGTGCGGGACTATGTATTCAGCTTTCCTCAGACGGGCAGCTTCATGAAGCGCCTGGAGGATCTGCTGGCCCTGACGCTGCCGCTGTACGCCGAGGAGGGCAAGACCGGCCTCTTCATCGGCGTTGGCTGCACCGGCGGCCACCACCGCTCTGTGGCGGTGGCCCACGCCCTGACGGAGTTTATCCGCACCCAGGGCTATTCTGTGCAGGAGACCCACCGGGACATGAGCCGTGAGAGCTGAGGAAGGAGACGTTATGGAGCGAAACCGCATCTCATACCGGATGCCGAAAGAGCATGGCCCCCGGGTGGTGGTCATCGGCGGCGGACACGGCCTATCCACCATGCTGCGGGGATTGAAGCACTATACGGAAAACCTCTCCGCCGTGGTGACGGTGGCCGATGACGGCGGCGGGTCCGGCATGCTGCGCCAGGACCTGGGCATGCCCCCGCCGGGAGATATCCGCAACTGCATGGAGGCGCTGGCCAACACAGAGCCGCTTATGAGCGAGCTGCTGCACTACCGCTTCACGGAGGGAACACTGGCAGGACAGAGCTTCGGAAACCTGTTTCTGGCCGCCATGAACGGCATCTCTCCGTCCTTTGATGTGGCGGTGAGCCGCATGAGTGAGGTACTGGCACTCACGGGACGGGTGCTGCCGGTGACTACGGCGGACGTCCAGCTGCAGGCAGAGTTTGAAAACGGCGCCACGGTGGTGGGAGAGTCCAAGATCTTCTACTGCAAAAAGCGGGAGGACTGCCGGATCCGTCAGGTGAGGCTCCTGCCGGAGCATCCCAAGGCGCTGCCGGACGCGGTCAGTGCCATCCGGGAGGCAGATATGGTGGTGCTGGGGCCCGGCAGCCTTTATACCAGCGTCATCCCCAACCTGCTGGTGGACGGCATCGTGGACGCCATCCGGGACTGCAATGGCCTGAAGGTCTACGTCTGCAACGTCATGACCCAGGAGGGGGAGACGGAGGGGTATACGGTCTCGGACCATATCCGCGCCATTTTCGAGCATTCCTCCCAGGGCCTTTTCCATCTGTGCCTGACCAATTCCTCCCCCATCCCCAAGGGCGTGGCCGCCCGGTATGCCGAGGAGGGCGCCGAGCTGCTGCACTGCGACAAGGAGGCGTGCGAGGCGCTGGGCGTGGAGATCGTGAACCGCCCGGTGGCCACAGTGAAAAACGGCTATGTGCGCCACCACCCCGGTCATCTGGCCCGGGAGCTCATTTTGCTGCACGCTGAGCGCAGCGTCCGCATCGCCGGAGAGGGAAGAGCCTTCCGGGATGATATCTATCGCATGGAATGAACGTCCGGCGCGTGCGCCGGGTGATACATCAGAGAGGAAACCGCCATGTCCTTTTCCTATGACACCAAAAACGAGCTGTGCCGGCTTCCGGTGCAGCGTCTGTGCTGCGCCCGGGCGGAGGCCTACGGCATTTTGCTCTACTGCAGCACGTTCCACCCGGGCGAGGTGCGGGTGGTGACGGAAAACCCCAATTTTGCTGCCCGCCTGCCCCGCCTGTTCCACCGGGCGTTCGGACTGCGGTTCGACCGCCAGCCGGAGCCGGAGCAACAGGAGGGCAAGCGGGTGTTCCAGCTGACGGACGGAAAAAAGCTGGACCACATCATCAACCTCCTGGGCTATGACCCCAGACAAAACCCTGTCCTGCATATCAACTTCGGCATGCTGGAGGAGGAGTGCTGCCGGTCTGCTTTTCTGCGGGGCGTATTTTTTGCCGGCGGCAGCATCACGGACCCGGCCAAGCGATACCATCTGGAGCTGACCACCTCTCATATGCAGGTGAGCCGGGAGCTGGACGTGCTGCTGCGGGAGTGCGGCTATCCCCCCAAGAGCGTCAGCCGCAACGGCAGTTTTGTGACCTATTTCAAGCAAAGCCATCAGATCGAGGACTTCCTGACGCTCATCGGCGCGCCGGTGGCGGCCATGAACGTCATGACGGCCAAAATGGAAAAAGACCTCCGCAACAGCGTCAACCGCCGTCTCAACTGCGACAGCGCCAATCTGGACAAGGCGGTGGGGGCGGCCCAGGAGCAGCTGGAGGCCATCCGCAAGCTGGAGGCGGCGGGGCTTTTGGAAAAGCAGCCGGAAAAGCTCCGGCAGACGGCGAGCCTCCGGGCCGCCAACCCGGAGCTGACACTTTCGGAGCTTGCGGAGGAGTTTGATCCCCCTGTAACAAAATCCTGCCTGAACCACCGGCTGCGCAAGCTGGTGGAGCTGGCAAAAAACCTATAATCTGCGTACAAAAAGGAGCAAAAAAACAATGGATCGTTGTGCAAAAGCATTGGAACTGCATCATCAGGGATATAACTGTGCCCAGTCTGTGGCTGGCGCTTTCACGGATCTGCTGGGACTTCCCGAGGAGTCTGTGATGGCCATGGCCGGCGGCTTCGGCGGCGGCGTGGGCGGCAGCCACGAAGAGCTCTGCGGCGCCGTCAGCGGCGGCGTCATGGTGCTGAGCATGCTGCATCCCCATACGGACGGCGCCGACCGGGCCGGCAAGATGCGGACCTATGGGATCACCAAGGAGTTCCGCCGCCGCTATGAAGAGGTGTTCGGCCTGACCCGCTGCGGCGAGCTGCTGCGTGCCCGTCCCGGCGTCACGGAAAAGAATCCTGCATCGGCCCGCCTGGGCGTTACTGCTCACTGTGACAACATGGTGGTCACCTCCGTGGAGATCGTGGAGCAGATGCTGGAAGAGGAGAAAGCGGAGCAGTAATCAAGCCGCAAAAGCGGCAAAGGAGAGATGCGACGTGAAAAAGCTGGATTCCCTGACACTGCACCAGGTCATGCGGCTTTCCAACGTGCTCTTGCTCGCTGGCGTTGCCCTGCTGCTGTTGAGTGGGGCTGTGGCTGAGGGGGAGACTGCCGTGGCCTTGATCGTTATCCTGTGCATCCTGGCGATCATACTGGTGATCGCCGGGCTGGTGCTGGCCTATGGATACCTGCGCTGTCCCCACTGTGGCGCATCCCTGTGTCTGGGCGGCCGCATACCCACCAGATTGCCTCGCTACTGTCCCCAATGCGGCAAGCCGCTGGATGAGACTGACCGATGATACCATCCCACTGGAAAGGAAACGACTATGCCCTTCGTCCATTTACATGTCCATACGGAATATAGCCTTCTGGACGGCGCCTGCCGCATCCGGGACCTGCCGGGGATCGTCAAGTCCATGGGGCAGGACGCCTGCGCCATCACAGACCACGGCGTCATGTACGGCGCCATCGACTTTTACCGTGCCTGCAAGGCGGAGGGCGTCAAGCCCGTCATCGGCTGCGAGGTCTATGTGACGCCCCAGGGCCGCTCCCGATTCGACAAGATCCATGAGTTCGACGCCGAGAGCCGCCACCTGGTGCTGCTGTGTGAAAACGAGGAGGGCTACCGGAACCTTTCCTACCTGGTGTCCGCCGGCTGGACGGAGGGCTTTTACATCAAGCCCCGTATCGATCTGGAGCTGCTGCGCCGCCACAGCAAAGGGCTTATCGCCCTGACGGCGTGCCTGGCAGGCGAGATTCCCCGCAGGCTGCGCAACGGCGAATATGAAAACGCCAAGGCCTATGCCCTGGAGCTTGCGGACATCTTCGGACCGGAGCATCTGTATCTGGAGCTCCAGGACCACGGTATCGCCGACCAGCAGGAGGTGAACCGGGGCATCCTGCGCATCCACCAGGAGACGGGACTGCCCATGGTGTGCACCAACGACGCCCACTACCTGCGTAAAGAAGATGCGGAGGCCCACGACGTACTGCTGTGCATCCAGACCGGCAAGCTCTTGGAGGACGAGAACCGCATGCGCTATGAGCCCCGGAACTTCTACCTGCGCAGCGGGGAGGAGATGGAAGCGCTCTTTGCCGGGTACGAGGGGGCAGTGGCCAACACCGCCAAGGTGGCGGACATGTGCAATCTGGAATTCACCTTCGGCAAGTACCACCTGCCGGAATTCCAGCTGCCGCCGGGCTACGACAGTTTCTCCTACCTGAAAAAGCTCTGCGACGAGGGCTACGAGCGCCGCTACGGCGCGGACGAGCGCTACCGGGAGCAGCTTCGGTACGAGCAGAACATGATCGAGAAGATGGGCTTTACGGACTATTTCCTCATCGTCTCCGACTTTGTCCGCTATGCCAAGGAATCTGGCATTCCCGTGGGCCCGGGGCGCGGCAGCGCCGCCGGCAGCCTTGTGAGCTACTGCCTGGATATTACGGATATCGACCCGGCCAAGTATAACCTGTACTTCGAGCGATTTTTGAACCCGGAGCGGGTGAGTATGCCGGATATCGACATGGACTTCGGCGATACCCGCCGGGGCGAGGTGGTGGACTATGTCCGCCGCAAGTACGGCGACGACCATGTGGCCCAGATCGTCACCTTCGGCACCATGGCGGCCCGGGGCGTCATCCGGGACGTGGGCCGGGTCATGAACATGCCCTACGCCCAGGTGGACCAGATCGCAAAGCAGGTGCCTGCCGGGCCCGGCGCGCTGCATATCACCCTGGAGGACGCCCTGCGCCTCAGTAAGCCGTTGCGAGAGCTCTATGAGACAGACCCCCAGGTGAAAAAGCTCATCGACACTGCCAAGGCGCTGGAGGGCATGCCCCGGCACGCCTCCACCCACGCTGCCGGCGTGGTCATTACCCGGCGGCCGGTGTATGAGTATGTGCCTCTTTCCAAAAACGACGAGTCCGTGGTGTGCCAGTATGTGATGACCACGCTGGAAGAGCTGGGCCTTCTGAAAATGGACTTTCTGGGCCTGAGAAACCTGACGGTGCTGGATGATGCCGTGAAGATGGTCCAGAAGGAGCGGCCGGACTTCCGCCTGGAGGACATCCCGGAGGACGACCAGGCCGTGTTCGACATGCTGACGGCGGGAAAGACCAGCGGCGTGTTCCAGATGGAGTCGGCGGGCATGACCGGCGTGTGCGTGGGACTCAAGCCCCAGACCATCGAGGACCTGACCGCTATCGTGGCCCTCTACCGTCCCGGCCCCATGGAGTCCATCCCCCGGTTCATTGCCTGTAAGCATAACCCCAAGCTGGTCACCTACAAGCACCCCGCCCTGGAGCCCATCCTCTCCATTACCTACGGCTGCATCGTCTATCAGGAGCAGGTCATGCAGATCTTCCAGCAATTGGCGGGCTACTCCCTGGGACAGGCAGATATGGTGCGCCGGGCCATGAGCAAAAAGAAGGCCAAGGACATCGAACGGGAGCGGGGCGCCTTCATCAACGGTGACAAGGAAAGAAACATTACAGGCTGCGTAGCCAATGGTATTCCGGCGGAAACGGCGGAGGCCATTTACAACGAGATCTACGATTTTGCAAACTACGCATTCAATAAAGCTCATGCTGTCAGTTACGCAGTGGTGGCCTATCAGACGGCGTATTTCAAGTACCATTTCCCACGGGAGTATATGGCGGCGCTGCTCACCAGCGTGCTGGACAACTCCGACAAGGTGGCCGGTTATATCGCTGAGTGCCGGGAGTGCGGCATCGCCCTGCTGCCGCCGGACATCAACCGCTCAAGCGACTGTTTTACGGTGGAAGAGGGCGGCATCCGCTTCGGCCTGGTGGCCATCAAGAACATTGGCCGGGGCTTTATCCAGGCGGTGATGCGCCAGCGGGAGCTGGACGGCCCCTTCAGCTCCCTCTATGATTTCTGCACCCGGATGATGGGCAGTGACATCAACAAGCGGGCAGTGGAGAACCTGATCCGGGCCGGAGCATTCGACTCCACCGGCGCCCGCCGTTCTCAGCTGGTCAAGGTATATGAATCCGTTATGGACTCCGTGGCCTCCCAGCAGCGGCAGAACCTGGAGGGGCAGATGGACTTTTTCTCCATGGGCAGCGACAGCACTTCTCGGACAAGCGCTGCAAAGGAGATCCCCTTGCCGGATATTCCGGAATTTACCGCCCAGGAGCGGATGATGATGGAAAAGGAGACCACGGGTCTCTACCTCTCCGGCCACCCCATGGACCAGTACCGTCAGCAGGTGCGGTCGCTGGGGGTGCCGGCCATCGGCGCGGTGCTGGCGGACTTTGCCCAGGAGGGCGGGCCTACCCGCTTTTCCGACGGCCAGCGTGTGACGCTGTGCGGCGTGGTGACGTCCAGCAAGACCAAGACCACGAAAAATAACTCCCTCATGGCCTATGTGACCGTGGAGGACGACACCGCTGCCATGGAGCTGTTGTGCTTTTCCCGGGTGCTGGATACCTGCGGGGCATACCTCAGCGAGAACCAGGCCGTTGTGGTGAAAGGCAAGCTCTCCGTCCGGGACGAAAAGGCCCCCCAGCTCATGTGCGACAGCGTGGAGCCGCTGGAGCGGCTGGGGGAGGGGGCACCGCCTCCGCCGGAGAAGCCCAAGACGCTCTATCTGAAGTTCCCGTCCCTCCAGGACCCGTCTGTCCGGCATATGAAGCTTGTGTTTGCCATGTTCCCCGGCACAGACCCGGTGAAGATGGTCATGGCGGACACCCGCAAGGTTTACGCCGCCCGGGTGCTGCTGCGCCCTGCGCTGGTGGAAGAGGCAAAGGAGACTCTGGGCGAGGAAAACGTGGTAGTCAAGTGAGCGAAAAACCGACTGAAAAAGAAAAAGCAGCCCCGCGCCAAATCGGCGCGGGGCTGCTTTTTGCGTTCATTCCACGTCCTCTTCCTCCGGCTCGGAGGACATGAGCACCCGCATGATCTCGCTGTACAGGCGCTCGGGGTTTTTGCGGAAACGGTCTGCCAGCTCCTGGGCCATATCTTCCCGGGGCATGGCCAGCCGCAGATCCATGACGCTGCCCATGTCGTCATCCAGGGCCAGGGACACCGTGTAGGTGCCGTTTTCCCGCTTTTCACACCCGGCACGCACCTGACTTTTACGCAGGAGCTTGCGGTTGCAGGAGGCCAGGTTCTTGTCGCACTGGAGACGGACGGAGTAGGGGAGGCTGGACTCGCAGATGTGGCTGTTGCGCAGACCCTTTTCGGTGATGGCGTACAAGCCGTCCTCCGACAGCGTCAGATGTTCGGTTTTGACCAGGTCGGCCAGACACTCGGAAAAGTCGAAATAGTCGATTGCGTCGTCACAGAGCGTCAGATCCAGTACCGTGTCAAAAGGGACCGGCTCCACCAGTCGGGCGGTGATGTACAGGATCAAAAACTTGATTTCCAGCTTGTCGTGGATGAAACCGCGTCCCGTCATAGGGAATACACTCCTTCTTGTCAGATGGGCACAGGCCACGCCTGCGTCCCGATTGCTTATTTGTTTTCATTATAACCCATTTTGGAACATGTGTACAGAAAAAAATGCGGAGGCCGGTTTTCCGGCCTCCGCAAGGGTCATTTGCAGCAGGAGCAGAGATTTTTGGTTTCCTGGTAGTTTTCCGGCTTGTGCACGGTGTTGGGCGGGAAGAACTCACCCACGGGGAAGGAGATGTTGCGGAACACGCAGCAGGGGTCCTCGCTGCCGGCGCCGCAGGAGCACTCCTTCTCCGGCATGCAGTAGTCGTACACGGGGATCAGCAGCTGGGAGTCCCGCTCCAGACGGACGATGGAGAACTGGCCCAGCGTCACATAGATTCGGCGGGTGTCATCACCGCTGGAGAGATCTCCTCCGAAGCAGCCGTTGATGAAGGAGGGCACCTCGCACAGGTCGCAGTCGCAGTCCCGCTTGCCGCAGCAGTCCATGATGCGGGCGTCCAGCACGATGGGGTCTACCGCCTCCACCACCGCCACGGGAGCGTTGGCCCGGCGCAGCTCCTGGACGTCCGGCTCGCCCACGCACATCTGGGAGGAGAAGATCTTGGCGTTGCCCTCGCTGCCGAACAGGATGACGCGTTTGTCAAACACGCACAGGCCCTCCACCGGCACGGGCACCGGGCAGGAGAGATAGGCCTGCAGGGTCACGGCGTAGAAAAAGCGCATATCTACCGTGTAGAACCCACGGTTGAAGCTGACGGGCTCCACGTCCACGTAGACGTAGAGCAGCTTGGCGCTGCCGCCCTTAACGGACTGGGCCCGGTTGATAACGTCCGCATACTGCATTTTGGGATAGAAGCGCAGGTCTTCCACGCAATCCTTATCCCGGCAGGAGTCATAGATCTTCCGGGTGTGGATGCACACCGCCTCCCGTACATTGCCGCACTCCGACACGGGGCCGGGCATGATTTTATCAGGCATGACAATACCTCCTAGTAAGTAGCTGAAATGAAAGAACGGGTCTTTCAATCCAGTGTATGCACCGGGAGGCCGGTGGTGAGAAAAAGCGGCGGAGAATCCGCCGCTTTTCTTATTCGTAAGTGAGGGTGCTGGTCCGGGGACTGATGATGCACACATAGCTGTTCCCCTGTCCCAGGGAGAGGGGGGAGCCGTCTTCCAAGGTGTAGACAAAGGGGCTGTTCCGGTCTGCCTTGCTCCAGCGGATGGGGACCGCCTTGCCGCCGCAGAAGAATGTGCCGTCGCCGCTGCCGGTGAGGGTGACCCGCAGCCGTCCCGCCGTGTCGCCGGGAATAACGGAGATGGAGGTTTCCAGAATCAGCACATTGGTGGCGGACACCTGGGTGTTGGTCCCGCCGTCCATGTAGGCCGCACCGTACTGGCTTACCAGGTATTTGCCGCTTTCGGCGTCGTAGTCGAACTGCCCGGTTTTATAGTTGGTGTAGCGCAGCGTTACGGCAGTAGCAGGTGCGCCGTTTGCCGGGGTGCCGTCGGGGACGAAAGACTGACCGTAGGTGTAGTCCTCCCGGTGCTCCGTGGGGAAGTGGTCCTGAGCCAGGTAGTCTCCGATGGCGGAGGCAGAGGTGAGCATGCTGTGCTCATATCCCATGGACTTGCGCCGGTCCGCGTCCCGCCAGAAGATCTTGGCGTCGGAGCCGCCGTTGACGCCGTCCATATTGTCTACGCCCCAGGCGGAGATGTCATCATAGGCGTCCGGACTGCCGCCGGCGTGCACCAGCAGTGCGTCGTGTCCCAGTGCCAGCTCCAGGTAATAGGGGCGGGTGGAGCGGATGCTGCCCAGGTCCTCCACGCCCTCCAATGTCTGGTAGACGCCCAGCATCCGGGTGATGCCGCCCTCGGCAGGCACCTCATAGATGATGTCCGCCTGGGAAACACCCAGCTGGGGCTGGGCAATCTTGAGGTTATTGAACATGACAGCTACCGGGCGGTCGTCCTCAAACTCCGGTTCCATGGGCTCGCCGGTCAGGGGGTTTATCCCGGCGGGAACATAGGGCTCCGGTTCAGGTTCCGGCTCTTCTATCGGAGGCAGTGTGACTTCCGGCTCCGGTTCGGGCTCCGGCTCTTTGCCGCAGCCTGTGAGACTCAGCAGCAGCGCTGCCGAGAGAAAGAGGGTCATGATCCGCTTATCCATGTCTCCGCCGCCTTTCCGGTTCAGTTTTCCTTATGATATCAACCCCGCGGGCAGGCCGTCAAGGCGGAAAGCGCCCTTTTTCGACAAAGCTACATCTGCTTGCGGTAGTGGAAGATCAGGAACAGGTCCAAAAAGGATTTGGCCAGAAACACACCCACGGCGGCCACCGTCACCCACAGCGGTGCGTCCAGCCCGATGGAGACCCATGCCGCCACAAGGATAGTCCATTGCAGTACCTCGCCGGACACCGCCTGAGCCCGGCGGCGGATGGCCACGTTGCGCTCGTCGTTTGCCTCGATCTGCGCTTTGCGCATGATCTCGGGCTCTTTTTCCTCCCACCGCAGCGTACGGAATTTGGAAAAGCCGAAAGCAAACAGTCCCATGCCGATGGCTGTAGCCGTAGCGCCCACTGTGTCCGGGATGCGGTGCTCCAGCACCAGACTTACGATGACTAGCAGCAGTCCTGCAGTGCCCAGGGCCAGATAGCCTTTGGTTTTGCGTCTCATTTGGCATCCTCCTCGTAGATGAAAATATCCTCGATGGCAAGGCCGAAGTAGCGGGCGATCTTGAACGCCAGCAGGATGGAGGGATTGTAGCGCCCGTTCTCCAAGGAGCCGATGGTCTGCCGGGAGACCTCCAGTGCCTCGGCCAGCTCCTCCTGCTTGATGCCCCGCGCTTTGCGCAGTGCTTCCAGATTGTTTTTCATGTGCACCTTCCTCCTGCTATGGAAAGTGTCCTTTCCATAGCTTCACCATAGCACGCAGCTGTGTAAATGTCAAGCAAGCTTTCCATCAAATTGGGGGGCATAACCGGGGACAACCTCTCATACAGTGGAGTAACCAAAGAAAGGGGGCATGGCCCTTGGAACGAGAGGGAACGGACATGCGGTATGAAGCGGCGGCGGCACTGCTGCCGGAGGAGCTGCGCCGTGCGGCGCTGACATTGCCGCCGCCGCTGCGCTGCCGGGCGGAGGAACTGCGGCTGCGGGCGGAACGGCCCATGACGGCATTGACCGGAGAGGAGGAACGGCCGCTTCCGGCCACGGTGACGCCTCGCCTCCTGGAAGAGCTTTGCGACCGGGCATCGGAGTATTCCCGCTATGCTGCGGCGGAGACCATCCGACAAGGATACTTATCGGTGCGGGGCGGCTTCCGGCTGGGGCTGTGCGGCACGGCGGTCATCAAGGGGGAGGAGAGTACCGCCATGCGGCAGCTTTCCTCGGCGGTGCTGCGGATCGGGCGGGAAAAGATCGGCATCGGGCGAACACTCTCACCGGTACTTTTTAAGAATGGACGGTTTTTAAGTACGCTGCTGCTTTCGCCCCCCGGCGGCGGAAAGACCACGCTGCTGCGGGATCTGGTGCGCTGCCTCTCCGACGGAGATGGCTGCCCGGCCCGCCGGGTGGCGCTTCTGGACGAGCGGGGAGAGGTGGCCGTCATGTGCGGCGGTATCCCGCAGATGGAGGTGGGCAGGCGCACGGATGTGCTGGACGGCTGTCCCAAGGCCCTGGGCATCCCCATGGTGCTGCGGGCCATGAACCCGCAGGTCATCGCCGTGGACGAGATCACCCGCCGTCAGGACCTGGAGGCCATGGTGCTCTCGGCTGGCTGCGGCGTTGGACTGCTGGCCACCATCCATGCCGCCGACCGGCGGGAGCTGGAGGAAAAGCCGCTGTACCGGCAGCTGCTCGCAGAGCACGTTTTTTCTCTGGCGGTATGCATCCGGCGGCAGGCGGATGGAACCAGGACCTATATGGTGGAGGAACTGGAATGAACAAGCTTTTGGGCGCGGCACTGGTACTGGCGGCGGGCGTTTGGGCCCGGTGGATGACGGTAGTTCAGCGCCGCAGACGGCGGGACATGCTGGCGTCGCTGTGCGCCGCCCTGCGGTGCATGAGCGAGGAGATCCGCATGACCCGCGTCCCCATGCCGGAGCTTCTGAAAGAACTGGGAGCACGGTACCCGGATGGCGCCGGGGCGTTTTTCCGGCGTACCGCTGCCGGCATCGGCCGGGGGCAGGGACTGGGCGAAGCCTGGCAGCAGGCGGCGGAGGAGCTGCCGCTGCCCCGGGAGGAGCGCATGACTCTTCAGGAACTGGGCTGGGGCCTGCGGGGAGACGAGGAGGCGGCCTGCCGTGCGCTGGCGGCGGCTTCGCTGCGGCTGGAGCGGCTTTTGGAGGAATGGGACAGGCAGCGACCCGAGGAGGAAAAACGGGAGACAGCCATGTGGCTGTCCGGCTCGGCGCTGCTGGTGATCTTGCTGATATGAGGGATGCGGCTTATGGATGTGGATTTGATTTTCAAGATCGCCGCCATCGGCATTCTGGTGGCGGTATTAAACCAGCTGCTGGTCCGCTCCGGGCGGGAGGAGCAGGCCATGATGACCACGCTTGCTGGCCTGGTGGTGGTTTTGATGATGATGGTGCGGCAGATCAGCGAGCTGTTCGAGCTGATCCGCACCCTGTTTGGGTTTTGACCATGGAGCAGGCTATCCAGGTGACCGGGCTTTGCGTGGTGGGGGCGGTGCTGGCACTGACCATCCGCCGGGGAAGCCCGGAGACGGCGCTGCTATTGAGCATCTGTGCGGCAGTGACGGTGCTGCTGGTGGTGGGACAGGCCCTGGGGGAGCTGCTGGACTTTCTGGAGGAGCTGGGGACGCGCAGCGGTGTGCCCCCGGCGCTTTTGGAGCCGCTTTATAAGACCGTGGGCATCGCGCTGGTGGTGCGGGTGGGATCGTCGCTGTGCGCGGACGCGGGGGAGTCGGCCCTGGGGAAAGTGGTGGAGACGGCGGGGGCCGTGTGCGCGCTGGCGGTAGCGCTGCCCCTGCTTCGGACGGTGCTGGAGCTTTTGATGGAGCTGATGGGATGAGACGATGGCTGATTTTACTGGCGGCGGCACTGGTGCTGCTGACGATGCATGCCAAGTGCGCCCAGCTTCCCAGTGAAGTGGAGCGGGCTTTGCCGGATGGGACCGAGGAAATCTTGGAGGATGTGGAGCTCTCTGAGGGAGCCGGCGCTCTGGGAGAGGGCCTCGTCGGTATCTGGGAGATGATCACGGAGCAGGCGGGAGACATCGTGCGCCAGAGGCTCCGGGGCGCGGCGGCGGTGGTGCTGACGGCGGTGCTGTGCGGCGCTGTGGATGGGTTTTACCGCGCCGGCGGCGGAGGCTCCCTGCCGTTTTTGCCCATGGTGGGCGCCGTATCCGTGACTGCGGTGACCACCGGGAGCCTGGGGGACCTGATCGGCCTGGGGGCGGAGACGATCCGGGGCCTTGGCGATTTTTCCACCGTGCTGCTGCCGGCTATGGCGGCGGCCACCGCTGCCACCAGCGCCGTGTCCTCGGCCACGGCCCAGCAGGTGAGCGCGGTGATTTTGGTGGATCTTCTCCTGCGGCTCATCAACTACGTGCTCATCCCGGCGGTCTACCTCTACACGGCGCTGCTGACCGCTGCGGCGTGCCTGCCCGGCAACCGGCTGGAGGTGCTGGCGGGCGGACTGAAGAAGGTCATCGTCTGGCTGCTGACCACGCCGTTGCTGGCGTTCACCCTGTATCTTTCGGCGGTGCGGGTGGTTTCCGGCGCGGCGGACAGCCTCAGCGTCAAGGTGGCCAAGACCGCCATCTCCGGTGTGGTGCCGGTGGTGGGCGGGATCATCGCCGAGGCCTCGGAGACGGTGCTGGCGGGCGCGGGTATGCTGCGGAGCGTCATCGGGG